>JAUWNY010000105.1 GCA_030612405.1 Candidatus Methanophagales archaeon
CCCTCGCGAGGGACACCCTGCCACTGTCGGCTTCTGCACCGATACGGGTAAACAGCACAGGAGGGATTTTAACCCTCTGGCTGATTAGGTTACGAGGCACGCTCACCGCAAGCCCTGAAAGGGCTTAATTAACACAGATGGTAAAAATCAACAATGTCAAACTTAAATAAGTCCGCGTAAATCAGTGTAAATCCGTGTCTCAAATAGAAGGAAGTTATACTTTATATACAAAGAGAAAGTGAAGGAAAGAGAAATAGCGTTGTTATGGGATAAAGATACGCCTTTTATGCAGCACCTCACCGATAAGGGGTTTGATTGCGAGCTAATAATACCGAATCTGTTGTTTGCTCCGTTCTTTTCATTTACCGGCTATAAATTAGTAATAGTGCCAGCGGGGTTTGGGAACGAACTATATTCGAGAATGCTAAAGGGACTCAGAGCAAGTAGCGTGCGTATAAAAGATTTTGTAAAGGCAGGAGGTGTTCTTTTGGTATCCGGTGCGCTTTCAAACAAGGACGCATACAATTGGCTCCCTGTAAAAATCGAATATGTGATGGAGAAGAGGCGGGTAAGAATAGAGGTGGTGAAGGAGCATAAAGCGGCAGCGATAGTGGAAAAAGAAGAATGCATGTGCGATGGCTACTTCGAAGAGGCAGGGACAGAAGGAGAAGTAATATTAAGAATAAAAGAGGATAAAGAGGAGAAAACGAAAGCGATTCTGGTTGTGTCTGAATACGGGGCAGGGGAAATAATCGCTACGACTATTCATGAATATCCATCTGAAAGGTTTATTGCATATTGTGTGGGAAGATAATTGCTATCCCAATATCTGAAGAATTATTCTTCTCGACCTTCTCTTATTGTCCAATTCGATAAACACAACCTGCTGCCACGTCCCTAACAGCATCTTTTTATTTCCGAAAGGCACGGTTAGCGATGGCCCCAAAAAAGATGCCCTTACATGCGAATGCCCGTTGCCATCGTGCCATCTGAACTCATGCTCATAGTCTATTCCTTTCGGGAATAATCTCTCCAACGCATCGGGTAAATCTTTCAACAGACCCGGCTCGTATTCTATGGTCGTTACCGCTCCTGTCGCGCCGGGCACAAAAATAGTTACCGTTCCACCCTCGATGCCCGATTCTCTTAGCTTGCTGTTCACCTTCTCAGTTATATCCACCATCTCCACTTCTCCTCTTGTATCGAACCGCAGTTCCTTCGTTACAACGCTCATTTTTCGCTCACCCTTTATAACCACAAGATTACACGGATTTTTACGAGAAACATTTACCAACAACTTTTTTACCTTCGGTAAAAAACTTGACTAACAACCTTTCTTAAAAAGAAAGCTTGACTAAAGAAACAAGTCTTTTTTTCTTTTAGCACAGGTTTTCTTTTTTTTAAAAAAAGAAAAAGTGTATTTATAACTTACATTTCAATATATAACTTGAGTAAATTCATTATGGGGACTAAATACAAAGTTGTCATTTTTGACATGGACGGAACGTTCCTGGATTCACGTGGGGATGGGACTGTAGCACACGAGTGGGCATACGAAGCATTCAGAAAAACGCTGAGTAATTATGGGTTAAACCTCAGCATAGCGGAAATAGATAAGTATTTTCTTGCCCCGCTATATTCTGATGGAGCTCAGGGCGTGAGAACATTCTGCGATAGATTTGAGTTAGATTGTGCGGAGTTCTGGGCACGCAGAGAGAAAGACGTTATAGATGCGAAGATAGACGCGATGCAGCGAGGCGAAATAAAACCCTGTAAAGGTTCAGAGGCGGTAATAAAATACCTCAGCATAAAATCGTATCTTGCGGTAGTGAGCGATTCACAACAAGCATGTGTGGACTACGCGTTAGAGCACTTCGGGCTGAAACCGTACTTCAGGATATGGTACGGGCGTCAGAGCGAGTTAGAAAGTCTGGATAACAGGAAGCCAAATCCTTTTTACATAAATAAGGTGTTAAGTGAATTAAACACGAGCAAGGAGGAGGCGGTATTGGTGGATGACAGTCCCGTGGGTGTTTTAGCAGCCAGGAGGGCGGGCATTGATTCGGTTTTTATTTATAGAGGAGAGAAGAAAGAAGGATATAATTATAAGCCAACTTTTTTAGTGCGGGGAATAGAAGATTTAGGGGGGATTTTGTAATATGAGTAATATGACGGCATTAGAGGAAATAACTGAAGAAGGACTGAGAATAGGTGGTGGGATAGGCGCGAAAATAGAAACGCCGATGATTGTGCTGAATGAGAAGGCGTATGTGGAATCAAAGGGGGAGAAGGGATTTGAACTCGCAGAGATATGCGAGGAGGTCGCGGATGAGACGGGAGCGAACATTGCTATCTGCCCACAACAAGTCGAGCTTGCGCTCATAGCTTCTGTGGTGAATATCCCTTGCTTCGCACAGCACGTTGACGCCGTGGAACCGGGCAGCCATACCGGGTTCACAACACTGGAATCCGTAAAGGATGCGGGTGCCGCAGGGTCGCTTGTCAATCATTCGGAGCACAGGCTGAAAATAGCGGACATAGAGTTCATCATAAAAAAGGCAGCGAGTTTAGACCTCTTAACGATTGTTTGCACGAATAATACCGCAGTGAGCCGGGCAGTTGCAGAATTGAAACCGTATGCGATTGCGATCGAGCCGCCCGAGCTGATAGGAACCGGACAGGCAGTGTCAAAGGTGGACCCTGGGATTGTCGAGAATACGGTAAGAGAAGTGAAAGAAGTAGATGTGGAAAGCATTGTGCTCTGTGGTGCAGGCGTTACAAACGGAGAAGACGTTCGAGCTGCGATAGAGCTGGGTGCAGACGGTGTGTTGCTTGCTTCTGGCGTGGTTAAGGCAGTGGACCCGAAGGCGGTATTGCTGGATTTAGTGTCGGGATTGTGATAAACTTTTTTGCGTGCAAAAAAGTTTTAGAGTAGTATCTTCGCCAATCCAAACAGCAGCTTCGGATTTTTTTTCGCGAGTTCCATCAATAACGCCGTCGTAGTGAACTCTGCTATGTTTACGCCCACTAAAGAGTGAGCAAGCTGGTTGAGGTCGTTGTCCGATAATTTGGATAGGAACTCCTTTGCTTTTAAGCCGGTCATCAGCCGTTTTTCAAACGCGTTTCGCCACCTGTTATCGTATTCCATTAATCTATCCTTCGAGAAATTGTTTTCCTGCGATGCCTTCGCTATTACGTCACCCGCTATCTGCCCTGCCCATATCGCATACAAGATGCCGCCGCCGGTCAATGGGTTAACGTGTCTCGCCGCATCGCCGACTAAAATCAGCCCATCCGCTACGCTTTCGGCAATCGGTCCGCTCAGTGGCACCGCACCGCACATCTCCGCCACCGTCTCGCCATTGGGGAACTTATCACGGGCAAACGCCTTCAGATAACCAATTGCACGGTGGTTTTCACCAGAAGCATCACCACCTATCCCAAGACCCACGTTTGCACGATCTCCTCCTTTTGGAAATATCCATGCATAGCCTTGTGGTGCAATTTCACTACCCACGAAAAATTCAGAATAATCGGTCTCCAACTCTATATCGCACATAAGGAACTCGGCGCAGACACATATATCCGAAGGTCGCAACCTCGTGTCAATACCCGCCAACCTGCCTATTTTTGACTGTACTCCATCCGCAGCAACCACGACATTCGCATAAACGCGTGTATCCTCGCCCATACTGCGAACACAAACGCCTTTTGCGTATCCGTCAGCGTCCGCTTTAATGACACTATACGCTTCTGTTTTGACTCGTACCTCGGCACCCGCATTTGCAGCTTCAATTGCAAGCGCTTTGTCAAATAATCTACGTTCGAGCACATAGCCCACTTCCTCCATCTTTTCGCCGGACAAAGACACTTTCGTGCCGTCTGGACCGTATATGTTCGCTCCGTTCACTTCTGCGCATATACATTTCTTATCAACGGAAACGAATTGCTCTATTTCTTTGCTTACGCCTTCCGCGCATTTCACAGGCACGCCAATCTCCGGATTTCTTTCTATCAAAAGCACGTCTAAGCCACGTTCAGCGGCGGTTTTGGCTGTTACACTTCCCGCAGGCCCTGCCCCCACGATTACAACGTCATATCGTTCCTCTTTCATCTCTCAGCAAACCTTTCTTTATATATTCTATTATTCTCTTTTGTTAATTTGATAATGAAAAAATGACCGTTAAAAAAAGGATATTAATAAAAGGCAGGAAGGTGCATAATGTAGGTTACAGGCCATTCCTTATGGAAAAAGCACAGGAACTAAAAATTCCGAACTTCCATGCTAAGAATATTAAGGAAAATGGAAAGCAGGTTGTTGATGTTCGCGTAGGTGGAGAAGGGGTAAGGATAGATAAATTCCTGAAATTTGTCAATGAAAACTGGCCCGCGCTTGCAGAAGTTGAGAACATCTCAGTGGAGGAAAAGGAATACGAAGAAGATATAATGACACTGGAGGATTTTTCCGGCGTATTATCTGCTTTGCAACTCTCAAAGATCGTTCAGGCGGGATTGGGGATGATTGAGATGCAGAAGCAGACCATTGAGATGCAGAAGCAGGGACTTGGAAAGCATGATCAAGCACTTGAAAAACAGGACTCAATGTTGGATAAACAAGACTCAATGTTGGATAAACAAGACTCAATGCTGGATAAACAAGACAAAACCCTCACCATTATAAAAAGTGGTGTGGATGAAATGCGAGAATCCCGAGAGGAAAACAAAACTCTTCTACTGGATTTTCATCAAGACACCATCCAGAGGTTTGACAACGTAGATGCAAAATATGGGAAGATAGCAGAGAACATGGAGCGGATTTTGGAGGAATTGAAAGAAGAGCGGAAAGAATACAGAGAAACGGTGGAAAGGCTGGTTAATGCGATTATCGAATCGAGAAAAGAGAAGTGAGAGAACGAAACGAGATTGAGAAATGAGAACTTCAAAAGCGGGAGTGGGTGTGGGCGGAGGCTTTGAAATCGAAGAATTCACGGTTTGTTGGGACGTAGACGAGGAGGAATTCAAAGAAAGGATAAGGAATTACGAGAACGTCCTGATTGCGGGATTCCCTCCGATGGGGAATATCATACCATACCACATAAAGGAGTTTTTAAAGGATTCTGAAAAGATATTGAGTTTGTATTCTTATGACTTCCCACCCATAGTAGAAGCGCGGGAAGACGAATTTGAAATCCCACATGATGAGGTTTGGTTCAGTGAGGAGAAGCGATTATTCTGTTATGTCGGCAAATATCCAGAGGTGGAGTATATACCAAAAGCAGCGTACAAACAGGCGGAATGCGTGGCTAAGCTTTCAAAAGAGTTGAGCGTTAAGGAGTTATACACCGTAGGCGTGATTTTACCCTTACAGGAACCTTTAAAACAGGTAAAAGAGGAAATAGAAGCTTATGTTGGCTTTTTTGAAGGGTCAAAGAAAGAAATTCCTGCGGGGATTAAACGCATGACGAGAAAAAATATCGGCAGATTCTCCATTATTCGTAAAACGGGACTTCTACCTGGTTTCGCTTCTAAACTCGGGATTGCAAGTTATTCGGTTCTCGGTGTGGGTGACTATCCCGAAGACCTGCGAGCTTGTGCATGTGCCCTTAGAGCGTTTAAGCGATTATCGGGTTTAGATATAGAAACGGCAAAGACAGAAGAGATGCTCAAGGAAAGTGCAGAAGCATTCGAAAAGAGAATAGAAAAACAAAGACAAAGAGCGAGAGCTGCTTATCGCGGCGAGGGTGTAGGAGCCGAACCATCTGATGCTTTGCACTACATGTATGGATAATTAATGAACCACGAGATTCCACGAGATTAACACAAGAAAACAGAAAATAAAGAACTGAAAACCGATTGTTGTTATTGCTATCTTGTTGTATATAGAGTATAACTTCTACATATTTAGGACGCAGATTTACGCAGAAAACTATTTCCCAACCCAGTTTATTATAAACTCGATAGAAGATTCCAATAATCTCCTCTGTCTATTAAACCTTATATTTAAAATCCTGATTATCTGCGGTCATCTGCGTCCAATTATCAAAAATTATTCTTTCTTGTGAAAATCTGTGTAATCTTGTGGTTACATCTTGTGGTTACATTTTACATTTTTCTCAACGCTTCTTCCTTTAGCTTTTTCGCTCGTTTCTTTCCAACTCCGGGAACCATTTCCAACTGCGTTATGTCTGCTTTTGCCACTTCTGCAGGGTTCTGGAATCCCGCGGAATGCAATCCCCTTGCGATTACCCTGCCAACGCCTCTTATAGAAACCAAACCAAGCAGGTCGGTTTTAATACCGTGCCTTATCCTGTCCTTTAACATACTGAGCCGCGCACACATATTTTCCGCCTGAAGAAATTCAGCCATTCTCGACGCGGCATAACACATCCATCCCAGAACATAGACGTCGTTGTGTATTTCCCCGGGATATATTCCAAACTTCTCCTTCATCTCGGGGTACGTGCGTTCGCCAATCCATGCGTGTGCAACGATAGCACTGCCCAGCGCATAAGCGCCACCGTACAGCCATTCGATATTGTCGCTAAGGTTGGCTGCTATTTCCATCGAGGCTTTTACCTTCAGCGGAACCACCTCATCGCATTTGCATAAAAGCAGCAAGAGGTCAAAATCCGATATTTTTGTTCCTTTTTCCCTTTCCCCGGCATCCAAAGATAGTATGCCTTCTCTCAGCTCCAATGCGGATTTTGTAGACAAATACAGCCTTGAAGAAAGCATCCCGAAACCCGTAGCTTTTACTTCTTCATCATTGCTCTTTGTTATGGTGATAAATCCTTCATCTGATAAATCCTCCAGTATGCCGTCCATCTGCGCTTTCACAAGTGCCATTTGAGTGCGGTTTTGATACGCATAGAAGGTACTGTCGAGGAATTCGAGGATGCTTGCCAGGCCCATGCCTTTGCCCTTGCCCTTGCCCTTGCCTATGTGATTCGCACCCGCCACGATAGTTGCGAGAATCTGCTCGGTCATCGCTGCTGCTGAAAACTGCGATTCTGTGCGTTCCAAATCGCCATTTATGTAAAAATCCTCTATCTCTTTGCGCTCGTCCTCGCTCCTCGCAACGATGAGTCCTATTCCATATTTATCGTGTTCCGGTCTTCCTGCACGACCAAATACCTGTTTCACCCAGCACACAGGCATCGGTTCATTCCCCCGTCCAAGCGTGAAGAATCTATAATTCCTGATTAAAACCGTTTTTGCGGGTAAAGAGACACCCATTGCCAGGGTTGGTGTGCAGCAGATCACTTTTAATCCTACCCCTTTGCTCCTGAAACTCTCTTCAATCGCTTTTCGTTGCGCGGGATGGAGCCACGAGTTATGATATGCGACACCATGCCTGATCAGGTCGCTGAGGTCGTCCACACCGACGTCCACGCGTTCCGCGAGTTCGTCCAGCTCTTTACTCGATACGGTCAGGTGTGCAGCGATTTTTCTTGCAAAAGAAGCCGAACCTCTCTTTGTATTTACAAAAACAAGCACTTGCGAGCCCTCTTCCACTTCCTTCTCCACGCGTTCGATTATCTCACGGTCGCCCTTTGCAGCCAGAAACACTTCCTCCTTTAACGGCACGGGTCTCCATTCAGAACGTATCAAGGATGCTTGCAGCCAGTTACCTAACTCTTCTGCATTGGGTATCGTTGCCGACAGAGCAATGACCCTTACACGAGGATTGAAGCTCATGAACCGTGCCATTGCACCTTCTAACCTTGGTCCTCGTTTCTCATCCCCCAACACGTGCACCTCATCCACTACCACAACCGAAATCTGCCTTAACCAGGCAGGTTTTAGGCGCGTGAGCGAGTCCAGTTTTTCAAATGTGAGAATCACGATGTCGTATCTCTCGAGATACCGCGAAGAACTTTCGTAATCGCCTGTTGATATGCCAACTTTTGCAATACCGCCGTATTTAGCCTTGAAATTCTGATATTTCTCGTATGCCAGGGCATTTAGAGGTACTGCATAAAGACATTTTCCCGAAGCATGCAAAATTGATTTTAACATCACCAATTCTGCTAACAGCGTTTTCCCGCTCGCCGTGGGCGAAGCGATGACGAAATTTTTGTTCGTATCGAGTAGTCCCGCTCGTATCGCCTCTTCTTGCGGCGGGAATAGCTCTACGTCGTTAGCATCAACAAAGACGGATTCCAGTCCTTTTAAATTCAAATCTGATAGTTTCATTGTATATAAAGTATATATTATATCCGTTTTAGATAACTAAATGAAAGGGTGTGATATGAGAAATGGCGAGGAAGCAAAAGAGAAAGAAGGGGAAGAAAACAAAATCCGCGGGCAGGTTTGGAGCAAGATATGGCAGGAAAATAAGAAAAGCCATTACAGAGATAGAAAGTAAGACAAACGCCGCACATAAGTGCCCTAAATGTGAACGGTACTCGGTATCGAGGATAGGCACGGGCATATGGAAATGTTCAAAATGTGGTTTTACGTTTAGTGGTGGAACCTATATTCCGCAAACCACTATGGGTATTACCGCACAGAGGGCGATAAATAGAATGGTGGACCAAGGGATAAAGATAGAGGCAGAAGCGGGAACAGAATTGCCGGGAGGAGGGGAAGAATAAAGATGGCTTACTATTGTTTGCGATGCAAAAAAACGGTAGAGATAAAGACAGGATACCCAAGTGTAAGATGCCCGTACTGTGGTTATAGAGCTTTGAAGAAGGAAAGACCAACAGTCGTGGTGAAAAAACTAAAAGCAGAGTAAATAAACCACAAGATTTCACGAGATTAACACAAAAAAGCGTAATATCCAACTAAAATTAATTATTGAGGCAGATTAACGCTGATTAACACAGAAGAAATCAAATCCGTGTAAATCCGTGTAAATCTGCGTCTTAAATAGATAGAAGTTAACTTTATATACAATGACAAAACGCTTCTTAAATTAAGCAAAAAGTTTTTATGAGAATATTATTAGCAACCGGAAGGAAAGCAGAAGAGATGGTTAAGGATGCTATTGCGAACTTGGTTGATATAGGCTGTGATGTGCTCACCCAGGACTTA
>JAUWNY010000112.1 GCA_030612405.1 Candidatus Methanophagales archaeon
TTACAGGAACAGACTCATAAGGAGCTGGCACACCCCTTGGAACCTTTTCAGGTAACAGCCCCGCTGGAAAACCGCCACAATCAATACCTGCTCTTAACATATAGATTCCCGTTTCTTCCATCTCTTCTGTAATTCCCTGCATCCACTCACCTTTAAAATATCGGATTTTTGAGTTCCAGCCAGCAGTTCCTTTATCCGCTACTTTTATTATTCCGTATATATCATCATCAGTTAAACCGCTAATTACATTATTGTTTTGTAACCATTCTAATTCTGTTCTTAACGCCTGCCCCCAATCATAAGTATCTAAGTCAATATCTATGGCGGGTTCTAAATCAACATCTTGTATAGTTCTGGGTGTTATTTCTGCTTGGCTTAGAACATCTGGATTAAATCCATAAGCTTCAAGTATATTCTTAAATTCTTCTTCTAATTCAGGTGTTAAAGTGCTTTGGTCTCTGACCTGAATGGAAAACCCACTAAAACTTTCTCTCTTTTCATCTTTCTCATCATCTTCCTCTTCTTCAAAAATATAACTCCATACAGCAATATCAATATTTTCCTTTATAAGATGGGCTCTAAGATAATCAAATTTTTCCTTTTGAACACTAACCTTATTTTCATAGCCTAAAGATTTGAAATACTCTTGATTAACTTCTTGGGTAATAGGCGGAAGATTATCTAACTTTATTCTTAGTTCAGAGTGAGAGCCATAAACGAATTTTGTCGGCACTTGTATTTTAACATCCAAATATTTCTGACCTTCCCATTCTTCTTCCATTAAAGCAACTGCAACGTCTTTATTGTAATGAGAACGATAGATTATGGTGTCGGTTTCTATATAATCTTCAAAAGACGGTTCTATTCTTTTGTCGGGTAATTTTTGCCCCCACGTTTCTGGTCTATCTGGTAAGTAAGATGGTTCTCTAGTAAGAACTTCAGTAGGGGTTATAGGTGTAGGTTTTGAAACCTCTTCATATACCACTTCTGGAATATCAGGACTTTCTTCTTTCTCCTTTTCTATAACCGTAACATCTTTTGATTGTTTTATCCCGCTTAAATCATAAGTTATAGAAGGTTTGCTTAAAGCAACTTCGGTGGCAAAGCTATCCGTCGGGTTAAAACAAGCCATGCTTATATTCGGGAAAATTAGCAGGCTAAAAATCAATAAAAGGCCCATTCCGAATAGTTTGGTTTTGTTCTTCATCACAAGTTTAAGTAAATTTGATAGCTTATAAGACTTTCGATAGCTACGAATCAAGTTGAAGTTATGCTCAGTCATAGCACAGCCACAGCAAGCGTCGTGCCAACTTAACCGTTTGCCAGCCCTCCTTTAAAGGAACTTCATAGGTGAAAGGATCAGTAGGAGTTGAGCCAACACTAATGTAGCTTAAGATATTGTTTGTCCCGTCATCCATCGCTAAATCAATGCGTAAAGTTGTGTTTGCAGTTGAGGCAAAGACCCATACTTCATAAACCGTCCCCCATCTCTTTGTTTTGTTTATCCCCTGGAACATGCTGACATTGTAGCTGTACAACCACTCATTTCTTTCTTCCCCGCCTTTATATCCACATTCTTTTTCTGCAGACAAAGCGCATTTCGCTTTTATACGGACTTCCAATGCCTTTCCATGCGTAGTGTCCACGATTTTACAATCTGCTGTTCCGTCAACCACTTTTAACTCGTTCATAACATCTGCAACTTCTCCAGTTGATTCGTCTATGGGAACGGGCAGGAAAAATGTTGTTTCTTCCGATGTGCCTGTGTCAAGCATTACTTCATAGGCAACTTCCGTTTTCCCCACGGGACCTTCCAATATCGAAGCGCCGGCGATAATAACACCCAGTGTTAAAATTGCTATGCCGAGCCACAATCCTTTTATCTTCCACCTCTTTGGTTTTAGCATCAATTCACCTGGAACCTTCCTTATCCTATTAATCCTCAATATGGCAAATATGGAGAGGATACCCAAGACTATGCCAATACTTCCCAGAATAAACGGAATCCAGAATAATGGATGCAGTAGCGGTAGAATATCTCCGTAACGCAAGGCAGGTATTACGAAAAGGGCAATGATAATCAAACCCGGGCTTAGACACATCAAGGTTATGATCACTCCTATCGAAATAGGACATACAACTTCGTCTGATGCTTTTCCATAGTAACTCAGGTGCAGGTAGGAAAACGCAGTAACCAATATGATTCCCGTGGGCAAAAGAACAGTTTGAATTGGCAAGTATCTAAAAGTGCCGGGAAAAAGAAACACGAGCAAAAGATAGGTGATTACTATGATAAGGCTAAGAAGACCTCCGTATATGTTTGATACTTTCAATATTCTTAAAAGTGATTTTTTGTTCTTCATCTTCTCCATTTTTTCTTCTTTTTGAATATTTACTCTCCCCCTCTAAAAAGAGCACAGCGCTCCCCATATCGCTTCATCAGCTCGTCCTCCACCAACCATATATCCCGTCAAATAACCTCTCCAATTTCTCCATCCAAGCCCGGGGATTAAATAACTGAATTATCGCATCTTTTATGCTCTTTTCCTCTATTACGGTGAGCACAACCTTCCCATTTTTATAGGTCATCTTTGCTTCTTTCGTTGATATCAGTCCTCTATCCTCTGTTTGGAACTTAAATGGCTCTGTAGAAATATGTGAGCCAGATGGTACTTGATAGACATGTGTCGCGGGAAGATAATCTGTCGGGCCCGGTACTGGGAGCTTAGCCGCTTCGGAATCCTTCGCTTTTAGTATGACTTTACCCTCAGGTGTGTAAACCGTTGTTATATCATCGTTAGAATGATAAATGATCGAACCGAGTGGGATATAATGGACAAAATCTCCTTTTACAGGGCCTAACGATTTTTTGATTATTGTATATTCACTATGATTCTTTTTGTCTACTGCTGGTTGCCAGTCTTCTCGTTTCTGTATGAGCGGTGATTTCCAAGCCACTGTTAATTCCCCGTTATTTAGATAATAAAACAGGCTAACTCCTGCAATGGCTAAAATACATACCGCAAAAATACCATAAACTAACCTTTTATTTTTCATCATAAGCATGAGTAAATTTTTGTATTTGTAAAATTTTCCATAGCTGCTATATGGGTCTGCATGGTGAGCCCAATAAGATTGAAAAGATAAGCCGTGATATTTCCTCCTTTATGTATTTCTCTTCCCTTGTGTATTTGCCTTCCTTTATGTATTTGATCTCATCATATATAACTAAGGCATGCTCAGAACAACGTAATGAGCGCCCAGCCATCGCTTCTGCTCCTGCTCTTTCGTTGTTCATAGGAAACTGGTATATAGACTCGACCAAGTGTACTCTAAGATGGTTATTTTTGGCTACCTCAGCAGCTTCTTCAAACTTTGAATGAGCAAGTGAGAAATTTTCATATGCATAATAGCTCGACCACGCTGCCGCATCATAATTATTGGAATTCAATTCTTCTATTGCATGTCCAATTAAACTCGTTCCTTTACCAGCGTATTCCATTCCACTATCATAGGCAATAGAATATTCTATCCAGGGTAAAGCAGTCCAAATGATGAATGACACTATAATAAATAATAAAACTCCTGCTGCAAGTCTTTTCCCCCCCATTCCAGCTGATTGTGTCAATTTCATTTCTAAAAAATATCATCATTCACGCGCATATAAACCCAATCTCATAGCACTCATCACCGATTTTAATGTTATATGAGCCCTTTTCACTGAGAAAATTCCCAATCCTTCCCCATTCGTCAGGATGCACTTTCAAACCCGCTCGACCATTTTCGCTTTTATTTGCGAGCTCTATCGCCTCTTTAAGAGATGGATATTCCTCTAATTCTTCTTTAGTTATATTTGCATAGTATTTTTGGACTATTAAATTACTTATAAGCTCAAACTCATAATATTCCCCTCCAATTTCAAACGTTCTTAAGCCCTTTTTATCAAGAAAATCTTCTATTCCTAACCATTCATCAAGACTTATGCTCATCTTAAAAGGCTTACCCCTATCTGCAAATTTATCGGCAAGCTCTTTTTCTCTTTTGAGAATTGAATACTCCTCTAAATCCTCTTCGGTCACGCTGGCATATCGCTCTGGGACCTCCGGGAGTTCCTTAGATGCTAACCTGCAATGAAATTCAATTTTGTAATACTCATCGCCAATCTTAATTGTATGTAACCATGCTCGGCCAAGAGAAGTTTCTATACGCTGCCATTCATTAGGATGCAAGCTTACTACACCCATTTTATTCTTTTCTGCCTGCTCTATTGCATCTTTAAGAGATGGGTACTTCTCTAATTCCTCTTCTGTCAAATTAAGATAGTCGCTCGGTGCGCCGCTCAGTTTATCAACACTTATATATTTCGCATAATAATGCTCGTGGGCGCCATAAGCCATTAAGCCATAGAAAGCCAGGAAGAAGAACAGGAAGGATATGCCGAATACCTTTAATCCAAAACCAAGTGAGCGTTCCTTCGAAATATACAATCCAACGAGGAATAAAAGAGCATAAATTATCAAAGCGAGTGGAAATATGGTTAAAGGTCCTCCAGAGGATTTGAAAATTAAATAACCAAGATGCATTTCATCCCCTAAGTAGAAACCTGCAAAGAAAGAGAGAATACCAATTACAGAGAACATGAGATATTTCCAGCCCCTCCCTCTTCTCTCCTCCTTTTTCTTCCTCTCGTGCCATATACCCAAGCAAATAGCTAAGACCCCAACTAAAAAAGGGACATAAAACATGCCCAACGGTCCGATTAAAAGGAGAATATTGAAAAACATAAGAAAAGCCCCTATCATTGCCGTAGAAACCCCTAACATTTTACACACCCCCTATGTTTGATATTCCAATATCCTTAAAAGTTGTTTTTTTGTTCTTCATTTTCATTTTTCTTTATAGCTCTCTCGATAACCTTCCTGGAACTTTTTATAAATTAAAATTATGAAGCCGTATAGAAAAATCAGGAAACCCGCAAGTGCGGTTGGCTTATAAATTGTAGAATATGTGGGGATCATCATGTGCACCAAATAAATAATTGCTCCAATCACCAATAAATCAATTATGCGAGTTCTATCCCCTTTTTCTAATGTGAATGTGCTTCTTATAATCAATATAAAAGCTATTACGGCTACTACTCCTATACTCAATCCTGCTACTATCGCTATTACATCCATATTTTCACCTCTTTTTGAGTACCTTCGTCTGCTTTCTTTATACATAACCCTAACAATATTGACCCCAGGAATCCACCCAAAAAACACACAGTTCCTATTGCAGCAGGGACTTTCCAATTGAAATCACCTGCGGTAAAATACCACCAAAACATGAGTGTCAGAAAAAATCCCGTGATTCCTGCAAAAGCACCTATTTTGATGTCTTTTTTGATTTTCATTATACTTATCTCCTGTCCCCGGTATTTGCCCATCAAATATCCAGTTCCAGCGCCGATTAGTGCTCCAATTCCAGACCACGTTACTAAAATAAGCATCACCAAGAGTTTCATACTTGCATTAGAAGAGGAGAAAAATTTGTGGACTGCAATAGGCGACACGCCAAAAATACCGAAAAGTGTCTCGACAATAAACCAAAAAACCGCAGGCGCTGAAAGCGCTTCACACAAAATCGGTGCTAATGATGTATCAAAACTGCTCTGCATACCAGCAACAGTGAAAAGGATGTAGAAGAAGGGGCATGACACAGTATAAAATGCCCCTATAATTGCACCAACCATCATACCCAATTTCCATTTATTCATCATAGTTACCTCCTGTATTTATCAATTAAATAACCAATTACTGCTCCGATCAAGGTTCCGTGGACTGGAAATAAGAGCAAAACAAGCCAATCGGCAGAGGAGATATTTGGGAATAGGATATCTAATACGAAGAGCATCGCATGGACACTATAGAAAATCGGGAAGAAAATAATTATGCCCATCAGGGATAGAGTGTTGAAGTAATCGGGAGGGGGCGTTTCGCCCGGCAAGAGCATCCCCATTCGCCACATCACCGTAGGAATGAATATAGCCCCTAACAAACCCCAAATTGCTCCTATTACTGCACCAATTTTCCATTTTTTCATCGTAATCCTATCAATCTACCTTAAATGGATAAATATCTTTTATTTTATTTATCCATATCTCATTCCGGCAGCACTTCAATTATTTCCCCATTTCGCGCGTCTATTTTCACAATTATTGCACAATTGATATCTGTAGGGTCGTAATGCTCACAAGTTGTCTTGTCGTTATATTCGACTGTCCAGTACGGTGATACAAATTCCACTACGGGATACGAATGAGCGTTTGGATGTTTGGACAGCCAATTGATTAATCTACTATCCTTTTTTGCATAACTTATTGCCGTCTCTCTTGTTTTTACAGCAATGTCTCCACCAATAAGCTCAATCACGATTGTTCTCCCTTTGGAGCCAAAGGAAAGTTTAGTTGCGGAGCTATAATTTTCTGCTGACACGGTGATCATAAATGATGCTTTTTCTAATTGCTCTTTCAATTTATTGTCATAAAAAACTGCTTTGCCTTCTTTGTTTGTCTCCTTCTTTAAAAGTAGTCCCTTTGGGCAAGAATATACTACTTCAGGACAATCATGATATACTACTTCTCTAAGTTCTACCGACGCTTTTTCGATGGGTTGCTTGGTAATGGCATCAATAACAATAATAGTTACTGCGGGTGATTTGGGTGCCTCAGTTACGAGTTCGCCCGGCTTCCTCTCTTGCTGGATTGCCCAGCAACTCCAATCTCCTTCACTTTTCGTTCTCTCACATACTGATTTACATTCCTCTAATGAATCAAATGGTATGTCTTCTAGTTTTTCGCAACCACTCAACGCCACACAGTCATATTTGTAATCAAAGTAATAACCGACCACTTTTTCGCAAGGTCCTGTGATGTGTGGGGTCGGTGGACACCAAGAGCATTTTTCAATTCCATTACTAAATCGACTAAAATAATTTTTCAGATTATCGAGTAACTGATCTCTTTTTACTTTTACATCATATTTCTCAGTCGTGTAGTTTTCATCAACAAATATCACATAATTTTTTGTTTCTGCAAATATTGGTTTTACTGGAGGACCACAAGGATATGCTATCTGCTGAACCAATGCCCCGCTTTCGACACATTCCTCGAACGCATTGAGTCTTCCTTTATAATGAAATCTTTGAGTATTGTTCCATCTCTCAAAAGTAAGCACCACTGCGGGATTAACCGATTCCGTACCGGTTACTATGGTTTTATAACACCTACCTTTTCCACAATTCCAGCCTTCGGCACGAAGAGCATCACAACAACTGAAGTTATTACCACAGTATCTCTCCAACCTTTCTGTGGTGTTTCTCTCATAAGCAGTAACACCTGTAATTTTTACTTTTGATTCTGATTTCAGTATTTCTACATTCCATCCTTGCGGGATTGCCTCAGAGATATTATCAATCTCATCCATAGCCGGAGTCATTGTTTGATTATTTGAATAATAAAACAAGCCAAATCCTATAATCACTAATACGCAGACTCCTAAAATTCCGAAAAGTAATTTTTTGCTTTTCATTGTAGTTCCTCTCTCGTATTTGTCAATTAAAAATCCAACTATAACACCAATTAAAACACCAATAATAGGTGCCAACAAGAAGAGGACAATGTAGCTATCCCAGATATCCGCAATCCGAAATGCAAGCACGGTTGGCAAACCAAAAGTGTATGCTATTATAGGATCAAGCCAGATCCCACCTGAAAGGGTGATAAGGCTTATTAACCCCCACACTGCTCCAACTACCGCACCTGCTTTCCATTTTTTCATTTTTCTCGCCTCTCTCGATAACCCTTTTGGAACTTTTTATAGATTAAAAGTAATACAAAAGATATTACAGCTACTGCTCCTATAAATCCTGCTGCATTTGGTGGTCCCGGGGGTGGTACTCTAACCATTACCTCAGCTATATTTGATTTATTGGAATACTGAACTCCAGACTCATCTTTATAAGTTAAAGTAGCTGGTTTCAATACGAAATATCCAGCTTCTAACGCTCTCAATTCATATTTAAGGATTTTAGACTCGCCAGGTTTTAAAGAAGTCAGATCCATGGAAGTACCACCGCTTACCAGCTTAAACTTACCTTCAGGAAATTCGTCTTTGACATCTACATCAAAAATTTCTTCATCTCTTCTGTTTTCTACCTTTATCGTTACTGCTACTTTCCCTCCTGTCGTTGCAGCTCCATGTTCTATTTCTG
>JAUWNY010000063.1 GCA_030612405.1 Candidatus Methanophagales archaeon
GAGAACAAGTCGGATTTCATCGAGAAGCTGATGGAAGATTACAAGGAAGATGTGAGAAAAGAGCGGAACATTCAGCCTTTGTCTGATGATTACATAAAGTTCATCAGGTTTGCACACTGGAAGTTAGACCGTGCAGGCAAGGGAATATTAGGGTTTATCACGAACAATTCGTATCTTTCGGGTGTAATCCATCGGGGAATGAGGAATAAATTGCTTGAGTCTTTTGACAGGATTTACATATTGAATTTGCACGGGTCTTCGAGGATAGGGGAGAAGACACCGGAAGGAGGTAAGGATGAGAACGTGTTTGACATCCAGCAGGGCGTTGCGATTGCTTTGTATGTGAAGCTTGAGAAGCCGTTAGAGGAGAAGAAGAAGCAGGTTTATTATGCGGATTTGTGGGGACTGCGAAGTAAGAAGTACGAATATCTTTTTGAGAATGACGTGGTGACAACGAAATGGCAGGAACTTGAGCCAGTTGCACCGTATTATTTCTTCGTGCCTAAGGATTTCGCACGGCAGGAGGAGTACGAGAAGTTCTGGAAGGTGACTGATATTTTCAAGGAGTGGTCGAGTGGAGTGAAGACCCATAGAGACCATTTTGTGGTTGGATTTACGAAAGAGGAGATAGTTCAAAGGCTTAAGGTGTTTACTGGAGATTTAAGCGACGAAGTTTTAAAGGAAAGGTTAAAACTCAAGGATACAAGGGATTGGAAGTTTAGAGAAGCAAGAGAAAAAGCAAAAAAGGAGAATTTTGAAGATAAAATTTGTCCTTATGCCTACAGACCGTTTGATAATAGGTTAATTTGCTACGAACCAAGCATGATTGATAGAGGTTGCGACCGTTGGCAATTGATGAAGCATCTCTTGGGAGAGAACCTTGCTATCGTTACTTCAAGACAATTCGCCAGTAAAAAATACTTCATTGCTTGGTGCACAGATAGTATTATAGATATTAGCTCTCAAGCCTATGCTCCAAATTATGTTTTCCCACTCTACCTCTACTCAGATAAAACCAAAGTAGAACAAAAACGCACACCAAACTTCACTACTGAGTTTTTACGAGCCATAAAAGAAGCATTGGGCACAGAAGAAGACCCAATGGCAGAAGAGATTTTCTATTATATCTACGCCGTTCTTTACTCGCCGACTTACAGGAAACGGTACGAAGAGTTTCTGAAGATAGATTTCCCGCGGGTTCCGCTGCCAGAGGATTATGAGAAGTTCAAGAAGTTGAGCGAGTTGGGGAAGGAACTGGCGGAACTTCATTTGCTGAAGCATCCTTCGCTTGGTGAAACGGGCGTGGGGTTTCCGGAAAGCGGTTCTGACATCGTTGAGAAGGTTTATTATGATGAGAGTAGCGAGCGAGTTTGGATTAATAAGGCGCAGTATTTCGATGGTATTTCAAAAGATGTGTGGGAATATCGAATAGGGGCGTATCAGGTGATGGAGAAATATTTGAAGGATAGGAGGAAAGAGAAGCGGAAGTTGTCGCTGGAGGAGATAGAGCATTATATGAGGGTGGCAAAGGCGATTGCGAGGACGAGGGAGGTGGAGGGGAAAATTGATGAACATGCTCAATAAAGTGCGAAAAATCCTAAATTATTTAGTATTTATAAGTCCACAAGATATTGAGTAATTACGATATATTTATTTAATATTGTAACTATTCATGTTTCTAAATAAGGAGATGTAACTAATGGTAAGATTTCTGCATACAGCTGATTGGCAACTGGGCATGAAAGGGGGAAATTTAGGCACGGCAGCAGAAGTTGTGAGAAAAACGAGGATTGAAACATGCAGAAAACTACTGGCAATGGCAAGTGAAGGAAAAGTTGATTTTGTTTTAATTACGGGTGATCTTTTCGAGAACAATGCTATTTCCCGAGATGTAGTAGAACAAGCTTTAGGTCTCTTCGACGAAGCATCAGGGATACCAATTTATATCCTTCCGGGTAATCATGATCCGTTTGAACCCGATTCGATTTATCTTCAAAGAATTTGGAGAGCGGCTCCAAGCAATGTCAAAGTATTAGCTGAAAAAAAGCCAGTGAAGTTAGATGAGCTTGATACGATCCTTTATCCGTGCCCTATCCAGCAGAAACGCTCTAGGTCAGATCCTACTGATTGGATACCAAAAGAAAATATAGAACAGATACGCATAGGTATTGCTCATGGGACTTTGGATATAGGGCTGACGACAGAACCAAACTTCCCTATTAATCCACGCAGGATTGAGGAGTCCGGCTTGGACTATTTAGCATTGGGAGATTGGCACTCTTTATTCATACATAGAGACCCAGCTGGCGCCCAGAGAACTGTTTACCCGGGAACTCCTGAAGCTACAAGTTTCGATGAGAGGGATCCAGGACACGTTGTTATCGTAGAGATTAATAAAGAAGAAGAACCCGAAATCAAAGTCGAGAACTGCGGGCAACTAAAATGGATGATTTGGAAAGAAGAGCATATCGAGTCAGAAAGGGATCTTGAGGCTCTAGCACAGAGGGTCAGAAATTTGGAGAACAGTGGTAACACTCTGCTGAAATTAATACTTGAAGGACTCGTTGATGCTGAAGTCTGCAACATGACAGAAGAATTAAATGCTCAGCTAAAAGAATACCTCCTTTATCTCGTTGTTGACACGAACGCACTCCGCCTCAGACCTTCAGTAAGGAGTATGCTTGGAGTTGTGCCTGAAGGACCGTTTAGAAAAGTAGCAGAAAGTCTTGAAGCGCTGCTAAGCAGAGAACCATGGTTTTCTAGAACAGTAGAAGTGCCTCCTGAAGAACTCGATAGAAGACTTGTGGAGATTAGAGAGTTAAGGAGAGAAGACATAGATCCCATTGTGGCTCAGAAAGCTTTCTCTCTCCTCTATCAGTTTTCTAAAGAGGTGAAAGAATGATCATAAGAGAAATTCTATTGGAGAACTGGGGTATTTTCAGAGATAAGAAGGAGATAGAACTCTCTGAAGGTCTAAATCTCCTGATTGGAGAAAATGAGTCAGGGAAATCAACAGTTGCTGATGCACTGCGACTTGCATTTTTCGATAAACACACTACACGCTCGGGCAAAATCAAAGAACTCATCCCATGGGGCTCTACTTTGCCACCAAAGGTCTCTGTGGTTTTTGAAACAAATGGAGAAGTATTCACGCTCAGAAAAAGGTTCGTTTACAGTCCAGGTAGCATGCTTGAGAAAAATGTGCAAGGGAAGTGGGAGAGAATAAACGAGGGTGACGCTGCGGACAAAAGGGTTATAGAGTTAATTGGCGGGGAGCTACCCAGTGGGGGACAATCGAAGCCAGTACACTGGGGGCTGGCTCAGGTCCTGTGGGCAAGACAGGGGGAGATACTTCCCAAAGACAAGCTGAACGAGGAAATTAAGACAAGGATTCGTTCAACAGCTGGAGCAGTCATAACCACAGAAGATGAAAGCAAGATAAGAGAGAGGGTCAGGGGAGCGTTTAACGAGGTTTTAACTTCTGCTACGAGGAAGTCCAGGAGCGGCAGTGAACTGGACGAGGTGCTTAAGGGGATTGAAGAATTGGAAGGTAATAAGGCTGAGCTGGAAGAAAAGTTGCGAAATCAGGAAATATTAGCAAGAGCTATCAGTGATAGACAGGAAGACTTATCGGAAAAGGAGAAAAGTTTAAAAGAGGCTAAAGAAGCATTAGAAAATGTTGAAGATGAAGTTAAGCAGGCTGATGAACATAAGGAACTTCGTGAAAACATAGATTTCGAAGTAAAGACTCTTGAGCGGGATTACAAGGATTTAAGCGAACGGGTAAGCAAAATAAAGTCATTTGAGACGGGTTTTGATGCGGGAGAAAGGCAAATCTGGAGTAAAGAAAAGCAAATACAGGAGGAAGAGGAAGAACTTGATGAATTTGTAGGTGAGCTCAAGACTAAGCAAGAAGAAGTGAAAGAACTCAAAAAGCATCTTTCAACCGAACAAAATGTTCTGACAATTGCAAGACAGGCTTGGGGGACTCTTAGGGACCAGGTTGAGTTAAAAGAGCTGCAAGCTAAGCTGGGAAAAATTCTCGATTTAGAAGGGGAGAAGAAAGAATTTGAAGCACGGTTAAGATCGGTTAAAGCACCTGCACAAAGTGAGATCAATAAGCTCAGAAGACTAAAAGGGGATATAGATAAAAAGAGGGCACAACTCGAAGCAATAGGGCTGACTGCACAGTTTACTGCTAAAGATGAACTCAAAGGGACAGTGTTGCTGGATGAAGAGAAAAAAGAGTTTGAGTTTAAAGCCGAATCAACAGTAGAATGGAAATCTGCTCAGAGAATTGGCTTTGAGCTGCCAGGAATAGTCGAATTGGAAGTAAAAAGTGGCAGTGAGGATGTTCAGAAGTTAAGAGAAGAATCAGAAAAATTAGAGGGAGAATATTTGGATAAAACAGCGGTCTATGAAACAAGAGATATAGATGAATTAGAAAGGAAAACGAGAGAAAGGATAAATTTAGAAGGGCAGTTAAAGGGGTTAGACAAACGTCTTAGCGACGTATCTCCCGGTGGCTCGGAAGAATTAGAAAAGCAAGTTAAAGTATTAGAACAGCACATCGAAAAAAATTGGTCCAGGATTCCTTCTGATTCACAATTTATGGAGTATAAAGCACGAGAAGATAGTGAAGAGGCATTAGAAGAAGTTATAGCTAAGATTGAATTGTTAGAAGGAAAGATTAGGGGCTTGGAAAAGGGAGAAAAAGACCTTAATACTGAAATTGAAAGGAAAGAGAGTAAGAAGGATGCAAAAAGAGAAGGGATTAACGAATTAAAATTATCACTTCAATCTCTTAAAGGAGAATTAGAGCAAATGAAGAAACAATTGAAGGAACTCAAAGATGATGGGATGAGCGAAAAGGAAAGACAAGAAAAGCTGGGAGGGTTGGGTTACGAGTTAGATCGTAAGAAGAACACACTTAAGAGGCTGAAGGAAGAGAAGGAGGAGAAGGAGGATGAACCTAAGGAAAAATTCAAAGAAGTTCAGCAAAGGCACGAGAGACTTCAAGGGATGGTGAGGGAGTCAAGGGAAGATATATCAAACCTAAAAGGACAGCTTCAACAACAAATAAAAGAGGGAGCTTATAGTGAGTTAGCAGTGACTGAAGAAGAATTGCAAGATTTGAAAAGAAGAGAGGAAAAACTAAAGGTATATGTTCGAGCGATAGAACTGCTCTACGACCTTGACGATTTCCACCGGAGAAAAACTATGGAATCCGTTATGGAACCCCTCACAAAGATAGTTTCTGATAACCTCCAAAGGCTTGTTGGTCCAAAGTATGGGGCGGTGAAATTGAATGATGATTTTCTTCCTGCTTCGGTTGAGGTCCCTGACTGGAGGATAGAAGTTGGGTTGGCACCTCTTTCATACGGAACAAAAGAGCAACTTGCTTTCCTGATAAGATTAGCGTTAGGAGAGATATTATCGAAGGAGGAGAAGCAACTTGTTATTCTCGATGATCCATTGACGAATACCCATATCTCCCGATTAAAACCAGCTTTAGAGATTATGCGAGAAGCATCCAAGAGGTTACAGTTAATGGTGCTTACCTGTCATCCTTCTCAATACTCGGAGTTGGGTGATATGAACGTGGTGGAAATGTAGAATGAAAAGATACAAAATGAGGGGATAAAAGATGAAGATTCGAAAGATCCAGATATCGAATTATCGCTCTTTACGCAATGTAACTATTTTACCAGAAGACATCATAGCACTGGTAGGTCGAAATAACAGCGGGAAATCAAATCTCATCAAAGCACTGGAACTTTTCTTTGAGGCTTCAATTCGGCTTGTCAACGATGGGTGCTTTTATAAGTCCAACACCAATAAGCCCATTGAGATATTCATTACCTTTGACCAGTTAAGTGATTGGGAAAAGGAGAGATTTAGTCATTGGATGGATGGAGATAAGCTGACTGCTGGCAGGGAAGTTGTTTGCACCGATACTGATTCTTACAAGATTAAACATATAGCTATTACAAAAGTCCCCGCGCCCGAATGGCTGAGAGATGATGAAATCAATGGTAATAAAATTAGTGAGTGGTGGCCTAAAAAGGATGAGTTACAAATAAATGGCTTAGACTTTGCAGCAGAGCTTGGTTCTTCAAAGCCGGGGGTTGCGAAGTGGAAAGAAACTGCCAAACACTTTGTAGAAGAACATCGTGATGAAATATCTTGGGTAGAAAAAAGATTGGAAAATCCAACAGGTTATCCTGGAGTTTTGAATGATGCATTACCAGAATTCATACACATTCTTGCTGTAAGAGATATATCAGAAGAAGCAAAAGTTGCAAAGACAAATCCTTTTGGACAACTTATAAACTCTGTACTTGAAAAGATATCTGGAGACGAAAAGGATCGGGTATCAAAGCAATTAAAAGAAATAGAAAAGAGATTAAATCGCAGTGAAGAAGGAGAGCGAATCTCTGAGATTCAGGAGATAGAAAATCGTTTAAATATTCTCATGTCCGATCTTATGAAATGTGACATTGAAATTGAAATTGGGATGCCCACGTTAAGAGAAGTTTTTGGAAGGGCAAAGATTTATGCCGATGACGGCATACGAACACCAATTGAAAGTAAGGGGCATGGTCTTCAGCGTTCCATGATTTCCACAATTTTACGTGCCTACGCTGAATTGTCACATATTCGGAAAGCCGAAGATAAAGCAGGACAAAGAACCACGATTTTTGCAATTGAGGAGCCAGAGCTTTATCTACATCCCCAAGCACAGCGCGTTCTAATGTCTGCGCTCCAAAAAATAGCCGCTGGAAAAGATCAAGTCATTTACAGTACTCACTCTAGCTTGTTTGTCGATGTTACGTATTTTGACCAGATTTGCATTATGCGCCAAGAAGACAAAGGTAATGGGTATGAGAGTTATCCTATCCAACTCTCAATGTCAAAGATGATTAATGACCTTAAGATGCGACACCCAAATGTTACTTCTACAGAAAAAAGCATGCGTGAACTATATTCCCATGCATTTAATCCAATGGTCAATGAAGGCTTTTTCGCTGACAAAGTAGTAATAGTAGAAGGTCCTTCTGAGGAGTATTCCTTCCCTATTTATGCTGAAGCTTTTGGCTACAACTTAGATTGAAATGCAGTTGCTGTTGTCCACTCAGGCGGAAAAGGGCAAATGGATCGTCTATTACGCGTGTTCAATGGTTTTAAGATCCCTACCTACTTGTGGTTCGATGGAGATAAAAACAGTGATGACGAAGAGGTCAAGAAGAAAACGTTAGAACTACTAAAATTGCTTGGCGGTCCAATTGAGCAAATTAAAGATGTGGCAACCAAGGTATCAAACACATATGCTGTACTGGAGTACAACTTAGAGCAAACTTTAAGAGAAGAAATTAAAGATTATGAAGACCTTGAAAAGGAAGCGGTAGAAAAACTTGGTCCGATTGGTAAACCGTTAAAACACCGATTTATTGCTAATCGCCTTAAGCAAAGGATCGAGGATGGTGCTGCTCCAGAAAAGGTGCTGCCCGGCACAATTATTAAAATTGTAGAAAAGGTAAAGGAATTATCCTACTCTGGTAGTATCCTTCAAACGATAGAGGATTGAGAGTTATAAAATTACAAAAATGAACAAACCGGAAAAAGCCAAATTGCCGAAATAATGAAAAAATAGCTATATTATCGCTTTCGATAATGTAATATATTCAAAAATCCTTCCTCAACGCTTACTTCGTATTCGCTTCGCTTTTCACTTCATCGCTTTTTTCGGTCAGCGTTTTCGGTGTTTACGAACTTCCGACCGAAGGAGCACTCATTTTTATTTACCGCTCATAATGTTGGTGCTTTAATCGTTAAAACGTGAGGATATTCTCGCATGCCTAGATTACGTCGCAACCCTTGCTGATGCGCAGCAAGTAAAAGAGAAACCAAAAATGCCTATTTGAAGGATAACTTACTTTTCATCGCAGACTGACAGAAATCGGCTCCCGTTCTTTCAATGCACTCACCTTCAGGATGGAAAACCCGATGACATTTCCTTCATCGTCAACTTTTTCCATCACCGCATCGTTTTCCGTCTCCCTGAAATATCCCGCTTTACGCTCAAAAAAATTTTACATTATTCTTATTTATATTAGAAATATTAAACTAATGATAGGAGGATTAACATGGACGTAGAAGAAAAAGACCTTCTAAAAACTCTTTCTAAAGAAGGGGCTAATATCCGGGATATACAGAAGTCTATTCGCACAGTTAAAAGATTGGCAGAGAATGAACCACTGACTAATTTATATAAGATAAAACAGGAAGTGGTCAGAATCGAAAAGACATTAAAGCAAAGCAAGTTAGATGAGTTTGTTAAAGAGGATATAGAACAGCATATACAGCAGGTAAAATTAAAAATCCCAGAGTGGGAAGAGAAAGCCAAAAAAAGCTTTGGGCAGCGATTAGAACAAACTCTTCAACAGTTGGGGTTTGAGTTAAAAGGGCATTATCCTACGCTCAAAGTTTCTTTTTACACCTTAAAACTGGATTTAGATAATAATAACGTTGAGATTTGGTATGGACCTGAGCAAGAGAAATTAGATTCATCTAAGCTTATACCAGAAACAATCGCGCAAAAACTGCAATATACCCATGCCCAAATCACACAGAGACAATTCGATGATAATACTTTTATGTCCAGTTTATACGATGCGTATAGAGTTGCTGTCTATCGCAATGATGGAAAAATTGGTGATGCCGCACCTATCACGGCTGTTCTTTCAAATTTGGCTTTTCTGATTCAAAGTCGGAATTTTAAAATGAACCCCACAAAAAGCAATTACAGAGATTATGGACGTGTTTTCTTCAGTTATGATTTATACAGGTTAACGGAGAGAAGGATTGAAAATCTTGAACTCAGCCTCGTATCTGCTACGAGGGCATATACGCGAAGAAGGTCAGATTTTTTATGGATTCCTTCTAATGAAAAAGGAGGAGGTAATTATATTTCTCATATTAAGTTTCGAGAGCGGGAACAAGAAACAAATTATAAATAGAAGAAAGTTATATTTTATATATAGTACAACAAAAATGGCAAACAGAGAAATTGAAATAGACTCGCAAGTTGCAAGGTGGATCCTGGAAATCGTAGGAATGGGCAATCCTCCTGAATATGGGTCCCAGTATTTTACCGTTGGATTGGATGATTACCTCAACACAATTGATGAAGAGTATCTCAAAACCCATATAAAGAATGGTGGCTCGATATTTAAAATGGTTATCGGCACCTATGGAGGTGGCAAAACGCACTTTTTGTATTCCATTAGAGAAAAAGCATGGGGATATAACTATATCTCATCATATATATCCTTAAGCCCCAAAGAAACACCATTTCATAAACTGGAACTGGTTTATAAAGCAATCGTTGCGAACCTTATGTATCCACAAACACCCGAAGAACTTTTATCCGGGTATGATAGAGGAATAGAAGCGGTTATAAAGACGTGGTATAGCCAAAAATATCAAGAAATATCAGAAAAAGTCCCTGAAAATGCGATAAAAGAAGAACTTAACACTTATGCCTCTAATCTCGAATCTTATGAAAGTACAAGCTTCAGAAATGCGGTAAAAGAAGCTTTTTTGTGCTTGGTAGAAAAGAAGGAGAATGATTTTACGCTGATTCTGCAATGGTTAAAGGGTGAAAATTCACAAAAAAACTTTCTTAATAATCTTGGTATCTTTGAGGAAATAGACAAAAGTACGGCGTTCAGGATGATTCGTTCTCTTATACAGTGGATTCGGGAAATAGGCTATTCCGGTCTCATTATGCTTATGGACGAAGCAGAACAAACGTCAAGCATGAGTCGTAAGGAAAAAGACACGCTTTTGAGTAACTTGCGGGAACTTATTGATGCCTGTGGACATGCAAACGTAAAAAATACGATGTTCTTTTATGCCGTCCCTGATGAAAGCTTCCTTGACGGACAAACACAAATTTATGTCGCGTTACGTCAAAGAATTTCCGGTGTTTTCGACACAGAAATCAATCCAAGGGGTGTAAAGATAGATCTTGAAAAAATCCCTGTTGAAGCAGTGGATATGCTGGCAGAAATAGGGAGAAAATTGGCACGAATTTACGAAATAGCCTATAAAACTCCGTTTAAGTCCGACACGTTGGAAGAAAGCATAGAAAATATTGCCAATGCCGCTTATGAGAAAAAATTTGAAATCGGCTACAAGCGACTCTTTGTTAAGAGTGTTATTAATGCTTTTGATATACTGCGCAGCTCAGAAAAGCTGGTGTCTATCGAAAGGGCGCGTGAAGTGGTCGATGCAAATATGCATTAAAAAACCTTTCTTTCAAAAAGAAAGTTAACTTTACCAAAGAAAATTATACTTTATCTACGATAAAAAAGGGCAGAAAAGTGTCGCAATTAACAAAAGAGCAGTATAAAGCAAGACAAATGATTGAAGCCTTCAGGTTAGGAATTGTTCCCCATGAACATGTAGAGGAATTTACATTTGGCCGCGATGTGGAAATAGAAGGCATTAAAAACCGGCTAAACCAGGCAAAAGAAGGATCGCAGGTACTAATCGGTGGCTATGGAAGTGGAAAGACACATCTTTTGGAACATGTCTATGCAACAGCACTAAAAAATAATTGGGCTGTTTCGTTAGTTGAACTCAGCGCTAACGAATTGCCTTTCTATAAGCCAAAAAGGATTTACGAAGCTATTATTAATTCCTTCCGATTCCAAAAAGAAGGACATCAATACGATTTTAGGGAATTTATGAGGTCAATAGCGAGAACGGAGGATTCCTACAAACTCGAAGAGCATCTGTATCTTGGTGAAATAATTAGAAAGTTAAGAAGTGGGGAGGATAAGGAATATCTTTGGGAATGGATAGAAGGGTATCCAAGTTGGGAGTATTTAGGCGGATATCCTCGTATGTATGATAAGGCTACGTGTGCGAACATTTATTGTTATATATTGAGTGGGATTGGTTGGGCTGCGAGAAACATCATTGGGCTTGATGGTTTTGTAATCCTATTGGACGAAGCGGAAAGTGTTGAACCCTACTGGTTTTCGTATTACCAAAATAATAAAGTATGGAACTTTTTGAAAGGATTCGTTTCAATGACAAATAATGATGAACGACTCAGGAGAGAAGTGAACGAGAATAATTTTTATAAGCATAAAATATATAGGGGATACTGGGGACATGAAACTAAGTTACAATATTGTGGTTATAGTCGCTTACCCTTTCTATGGGAGAACCCCAGTTATGTTGAAACCGTTTTTGCCTTCGTCCCACATCAGGTTTTAGACTCACGAGAGCCTTTTAATACAATCCCACGTACTAAAATAGAAAGTATTGAAGAGAAATTTTTAAGAGAAATGTTAGAGAAGGCATCGTTGATATATGAACAGGCATACAATACTCCTATCAACCAGGAGCTACTCCCAAGAATCTACGAACTGCTTCCAAGAGATAATATTCGCATCTTTATCAAAGCGGCGGTAGAAGCTTTTGACCTCCTTCTCTTTCATCCGGATAGGAGAGTAGAAGAACTGTTGAGATGACATGACAGATAGAGAAACGATCAAAGAACTGAAAAGAGAGCTTAAACGAACATGGATGACGTTTTTTGGTAGATTTGGAATACTCCTACCTGTCCAAATAGAAACAATACCCGTGGTTATAGCGGGAAAAAATGCAGTTGTTACGTCTCCTGCTGCAAGTGGAAAGACCGAAGCAGTTATTGCACCACTGGCTGAAAGATTTTTTAATGACGGTTGGGCGAACCTGGCAATACTTTATATCTCTCCTACAAGGGCATTGGTTAACGATGTGTCTTATCGGCTGAAAGAGCAGCTTGAGGATTTAGGCATTTCATCATCATTAAAAACCGGCGATAGCCCTTCATTCAATCCTAAAAAGCTACCGAATTTACTCATAACAACGCCCGAATCCTTCGATTCGCTACTTTGCAGGCATCCACAAGCATTTAACGAGTTGAGAGCCGTTGTGCTTGACGAAATCCACCTTATAGATAATACATACCGGGGCGACCAGATTCGCTTGCTTTTGAAAAGACTCCGATACATCACAGAAACAGCGTTTAATGTGTATGCTCTTTCCGCAACCATAGCTGACCCGAGGGATATAGGAAGCCGCTATTTTAGCGATTTTGAGGTTATTAAATCTCAGGGCTCTCGAGAACTCGAATATACGCTGGTCAAGTCGCTTAAAGAAGTTTTTGAGCATGCGAGAAATGAGAAACTCAAGAAGCTGCTAATTTTCTGCAACAGAAGAAAAAGTGTAGAAATGGTGGCAGTAGAAGCAAGGGAGTTGTGGGGACCGGACAGGGTTGTCGTTCACCACGGGAGCTTAAGCAAAGCAATTCGTGAAGAAGCAGAGGGTTTTATGAAAGAATCGCAATTTGGTGTTTGCATCGCAACTATGACGTTAGAGATTGGGATAGACATAGGAGATATTGATGCAATAGTTCTTGCCGAGGTCCCCTGGAGCGCATCTGCACTACTTCAGCGTATCGGAAGGGGAAACAGGCGAACTCAAAAGAACAGAGTTTTTGCTTTGTACGATTCAGAAGATGAGGCGGCGTTATTGGAGGAGATGCTAAATGTGGCAATTAAGGGTTATGTTGAAGAAGTGGATTATTTGCCTGACTTGTCCGTAGTGGTACAGCAAACATTCTCATCGCTTTATGCCCATCCTGATGGTTTAAGAGATGTCTATTTTTCGGGGTTATTTAACGAATTCTGTTCAGAAGAAGACCTTAAAGACATTTTTAAGCATCTTGCAGAACATGAATGGATAGAAATTGTGGGAAATGGAAGATGGCGTGCATCAACTAAATTAATGGACTTGGGAGGATGGGGGAAGATTCATTCTAA
>JAUWNY010000099.1 GCA_030612405.1 Candidatus Methanophagales archaeon
TATTTTTCTTCAGACATAATTTCATGAAAATCACACACTGCTAAAATTGGAAATCTATTTAAAAGGTCATTAAAATAAGTTTCATAACCATTGAGATATTTATCTAATTCATCTAAAATTGTTCTTAAACCATTTAAGTTCGTTAAAAAAATTTGAGTTTCGCCTAGCACATCATAATCATAAAGTTGATAATTTTTATTAAAATTTAATAAACAATATTTTTCATCAATTAATTCTTTGATTTTAAATTCGTCAGATAATCTTGCACTTAAAATTCCTCGATCTCCATCAAAAATTAATATAGGAACAATGCACTGTATCTTTAAAAAATCTACACCATCTAATAAATTATATTCATTACTTTTCAATACTTCCCTTGCAAAAGATCTAAATGCTTCTTTTTCACTAATATAATTATACTTGATTTTGAATTGACGATGAAAATCTCCAATCAAATAACTATGATGATTTTTATCTAATCTATTAATTAATTTTAATAAATCATTTCTACAATCTTTTTCAAGAATTTTTACAGCATCATATACTTGCTTACATCCATCCCACGTTTCTTTATCATTTAAATTCAAATCCTTTTTTTTCCTTTTCCCCATTTGTAATTGAATAATTTTATTAGTAATTTTAATACTTTTAAAGCTATTCAATTGATCAATATCAGGAATTAAATCATTATTTATTCGAATGGGAAGGTGAATAAATTTTTCCTTTTCCTTAATAGGAAAACATAATAAATCTAAATTAAAATGAAATTTACAATCTGCCAAAATATATAATTCAAAAATGATTTTTGTTTCTCGATATTGAAATTCTTTTCTTTTGGTTGCGATTATATCCAATTGTCTTGATTTTTTTTCATCATTAATATAATAATATTCTTTTGATGAATATCCTTTTTCTTGAAAAATTTTATGAGCTAAAAATTCTAATATAACCCCTGAATGAATTAACATTTTATTTAATAAATCAATTTTTTCCCCCTTTTCCTTAAAATAATAATCATTATAATTTAAAGGAGTATCAATTTGTTCATTTTTTAAAATTGTTTGAAATTTATGTTCTATTTTATTCATACGAGATTTTATATCTTCTATTTGATTCAACAAATCTTTTATTTCTTCAACCATTTTTTTCCTCCTGCTCTATGGCCCCTTGCCTCTTAAGCCCCATCCTCTCCACCCCCAAATAAATTTGGGGGCATCCACGTTGCCGTTGGCTGAGCTTTCCTCATCTTATACTATTTTTATAGGCTTTAACATCACTCGAAATAGACCTTATAGGTTATCTCATCAGCGAGATGCTTGACATAGTCCGTTGAAAACCAAACATCCATTAAGCGGGGACGTTCTTTGGATGGGATTTTTAAAAATAAATCCTTTAAATTACCACTTTCCTTTCCAGCCTCTTCATACCACATCTTCTTAACCGCTTTTCGAAAATCTTCAACCTCATTACCTTCGACGGATGGAAAAAGCTTGTTGTTCTTTTTTTCCATGTCCGTAAGCCAATCAGCATTCTTGCGTAATTTGTCTAAGTCTTTCTGTATTCCCTCAATGGCTTCTTTACCGCTCTCTTCCAGATACATAGAATGCTCTAGAACGCCAATAATTGAATGATGCGCCATTCTCTGGATACCCGCTTGAATCTGCTCAAGAGAACTCTGTAACCACGGGATTTCTTTCTCCGCCTCCTTATTAGCGTCCCGAATGAAATAGGCAACAGTTAATGTAGATCTTAATAATACATTTATTGGTACTAAAAACGAGGATTCGATATCTTCTTTGGAGTATTTTGATTTACCCCTCGTAACACTCTCTTCTATATTATATACTTTTGTGGCATTTTCGCTCGTTTTTGGGGTTTTTTCAAAATCCTCTTTGGAATAACCTATGTCTTTTTCTGGAATATTGCGAAAAAACCTAAAGTTCCACATGCTCACTACATCTTCTGCAGGACCTATGAATTTTGCCAATTTTAAGAGTATGTCTTCGATCCTTGCGCCTTTATTGTCATCCTTTTTAAAATATCTTACTTCACTAGCTAAACTAAAAAGTTGATTCCACACCTCTGACGTCTTCTCAATACATTCCCATTGTCTCTCTTCGTGTTCTTCTTTTCTCTTTGCGCCAATCTTAAAAAGAACCTCTAAAAGGAATAGAAGGCTTGGAAGAATAATGCTGGCATTTAAAATCTTAAAAGCACCTGATTCCAAATATCGCCAAGCTCGAATACAAAGAATCTCGCTTGGGTGCGATATGTGATAGATGTAAAACGCTATAGAGTTGACTACGACTAGCAGTATTAAGAGAATAATGATCCATGACCTGACACTTCCCTTCATTTTTCGAGCTTAGTACACCTCCAAAATAAAGTCACTATACCCCGTACTTAAGTACAAGGCCTGTACCTAAGCACGAGTGCCGATGACTTAAACAACCTTTTTATCACAGGGTTATAAAAACTTTTCGCTTTTTTTTTCTATTTTTGATGCTGCCCTCCAAAAAGTTTGTTATAAAGCGTAATGTACCAGATTTTGTGTACTTTCTTCTTCTCCTCATCTACCACAACTACAGGTACAGTATCCGCTTTCTCATAACTATACCGCGCCCCTCTCCCTTCTCCCTGCTCCCCTCGTATGTCATCCTTTTTCTCTAACCCCTTCTGCCCCGATATATACTTCTCTACCACCTTCCAACCATGCCCAACTGATTGCGAAGCAGCGAAGCATTTTTGGTCAAACTTTTTCTAAAAGTTTGTTGATAAAACTTTTCTTAAAAGTTTTGTGATAACAACTTGGCGCCCATAAATGCCCCGGACACCACTCCTTAAGCGGACTTATTTAAGTTTGACATTGTTGATTTTTATCAATAAAATAGATGTGAAGTTAATTAATATGGATTAGAAGAGTAGAATAAAAAATAGAGATGATATAGAATATGCCCGTAATAAGATTACCGTACGACGATTTGGAGAACCTTACCGGTGTGAGCATCGAAAAGATAAAGGAGCGACTACCACTGATGTGCGCAGACGTAGAACGAATAGAAGCGGAGTATATGGACGTGGAGTTTTTCCCCAACCGACCGGATTTATTCAGCGTGGAAGGTGTTTCCCGTGCACTGAGACAATTTCTGGACGTCAAGCCGGGATTGGTCAGTTATGAAATAGCTAAGTCAGGTATCGAGATGGTTGTGGACAGTTCGGTTCTGGACGTGCGACCTTATGTGGTCTGCGGAGTAGTAAAAAACTTGCAGTTGGATTCCAGTGTGATAGAATCACTGATGCTCCTCCAGAAACATCTGCATCGCGGTGTAGGCAGAAACCGCAAGAAAGTTTCGGTGGGCGTGCACGACTTAGCGAAAGTGAAACCACCATTCAGGTATCTTGCAGTGGGACCCGAGTTCTCGTTTGTTCCGCTCGATTACGAAGAAGAAATGACGATGGCAGAGATTTTAGAGCGGCATCCAAAAGGAGTTGCATTCCGATACATTCTCGAAGGTAGGCCAAAATACCCGTTGATTCTGGATTCCGAAGGAAACGTTCTTTCTTTTCCTCCTATTATCAATGCAGAACGGACAAGGGTAACAGAATCCACGAAGGACATCTTTATAGACGTTACGGGCTTGAACGAAGATGTTTCGATTGCACTCAATATCATTGCCTGTGCGCTGGCGGAGCGTGGCGGTCAGATACAATCGGTGCTGCTTCGCTCGCTGAGCGGAACGGTAGGTAGGATAGAGGAGAAAGAAACGCCCTGCTTAGAACCCGGGACGATGAAAATATCAGTAAAGGACGTTAAATCACTCATAGGCATTAAACTAAGTGCAGAAGAATGCAAGCGGTGCTGCGAGCGAATGGGGCTAGGTGCGGAGGTGTCAGCGCCAGCGCTAGCACAAGTGTCCGAGGTGCCGAACACGATAAGCGGCGAAGAAAGGCTAAAGGTGAAGATACCTGCTTATCGGTATGATATTCTCCATCCATGGGACATAATTGAAGACATCGCTATCGGTTATGGCTACGACAGGATAGAGCCCGAGATCCCCGGAACGATGGGTATAGGCGAAGTGCATCCGATAGAGGAGAAAAATAGAGCGATGAGGGGAATAATGACGGGTCTGGGGTATTTTGAGGTGTTGACTTTTACACTGACCTCAGAGAGGAAACAGTTTGAGCGAATGCGACAAAGCCCTTTTAGCGGTTTAGAAGGTCAGCGGTTTAGCTCGTTAGTTAGCCAAAAAGGCAAACCGTCAAATGACAAAGCCTCTAATCTGCCTCATTTGGCTGATATTGTGAAAGTGGCATCACCGATAAGCACGGAGCATACAATACTCCGATGCTCGCTTCTACCGAATTTACTGGATACCCTCTCGCTTAACAAGCATCGTGACTTACCGCAGCGGATTTTTGAGGTTGGTCCGGTAGTGCTAAACTACAAGGAGAAATATCGGCTTGCGGCGGTTTCAATACATGCGAATGCGAACTTTGCCGAGGTTAAGTCCGTGGTTGATGCGGTGCTGAAGGAGCTGGGGATGGAAGATGCAGAAGTGGTGGAGTCGGAGAACGAAGCATTTTTAGAGGGTAGAAGAGCGGATATAGTACTTGATGAAAAGAGTATAGGCGTTTTTGGTGAAATACATCCAGATGTAATTCTTAATTTTGGGTTGAGCTATCCGGTGGTGGGGTTTGAGGTGGATATATGAGTTCTGGTAGGCGTAAATCATCAAATCAAAGCCCAAACAACATCTCATATTTTTTGTTCATTCTTGCTAAAATTTAAAATTGCGATAGTTATATAATATGCCATGTCTTAATAAAAGATATACAAAAGTAGAACGGTGAAAAATCCATGGTGGAATTAAAACTTTCTTTTGAAGGTGAACCAAAAGTAGTAAAAAGAGTAGGAAGATTTCCTGAGCTACAAATCCCAGTGGTAATCGAATTTGAGAGTAAAGGAGAATTTATTATACCTTATTTTGCTTATGAGGTTACTCTTTACTCTGTTCCTGATTATGGAACTGGTTTTACTGGATCTCAAAAGGAACGCATTTCCCTTGGTAGGTTTAAGTATGACAAATTTGTTGTGACAAATGATACTAAACTAATATTTGAATTCCCCATTTATCCAGAAGTTGTGGAGGAAATGAACAAAATAAGTGCAGAGGATAAGTATGTTGCTTTTAAAATTTCTGTGACTGATGGATTAATTTACTGGATAAAATCGAATTATCCCCGTGCTCAGAGTAAATACGTTATAGGGGGTATAGATAAAATCCCCAATTCTAATGTTAAATTGGTCTATCAAGGAAACCCTGTTGATTTGATTTCATTTAGACGTGAAGAATTGGCTAAGTTGTTCTCAGAGTTAGAAGAAACTGAATATGAGTGGCTTACAGTGCCTATTCCAAAAATAGAAGTAGATGGTGTAGATGAAAAAATAAAAGAAGATATTAAGGAAGTTATAAAGCGTTTAAAGTCCGCCAGAAAAGTCTTACATACTCCAGAATATGGACAAGCAATGCTTGATTTAAGAGTAATCAGAGATATTATAAGCAAGAAAAATTCAGGGGGCTACACACTAAAAACGGAATTAGGAAAAATAGTAGAGGAAAAAACCTCAAAAGAAATTAGAGAAGGTTTAAACAAGACGCTTCGTGGAGCAGCCGAATTTTTTAATAAATACATTCATGAAGATAGGAATAAGAATGAATTGAAGGAGACTCCTCCGTGGAGAGAGACAAAGTTCGCTTACTCTTTAATGGCATACTTATGTTGGTATATCTCCAATATTTTGAAAGTTTGAAGTTTTTTGAACAAAATAATAGTGAATAAAGCCATAAGAGTCAATATAACAAAATAATCGTGTCCATCTTGCTTTTGTCCCTTCTGAAATCATATTTGTCTTTGTTGCATCTACCATACTCGCTGCCTCGGTATCGCACACCTTTTTGAGCGTGCAAGCTTTGGATGACTCAAAACTTTTTTGAGAAAATAGAAAACCCTCGTTTTTCAAACCCCCCTATGGACCTAAAAATGTACCCAAATAATTTTGACCATGCAATTATAGGATTAAATGCATCATTAATTGGTTCATTTTCCTCCAACAATTGTTTAAGGTCACCAGTATGTACCCCAAGACGTTGTGCCCATTTTATTATTCCTATATCCACTAAATAGGGTCTGATCTCTTTTAGGATAACACACACCAAGAAAAGACCGGAAAGAGCATTGAGGGTGTTTTCTAAATTAGCTTCTGCTATGTTTTTAAATCGGTCATGTTTCACCTTGTTATATGCTGTCCACCATATAGGTGGCGTATCTTGTTTTTGCCAATTAGACCAAGGTATAAGTTTTTCTGCAGGAGATAAAAGATACACCTCTCTATTAGAAAACGAATAGACATCGTCATAAACTTTTTGAAAACCATTGATTTTTTGTTTTCTTTGGTCATTTCTTATTTCATTAATATCCTTAGCCGTGTCCAGTGTTGGCCATTTTAAATAACTTCTAAAAGTAGAATCAATAATACTACCTATATTTAAAAGCAAATTAGCTAATTTCGGAGACCATACCTCTTTATGTTTGGGAGTCCATGGAACATAACTTAAAAAGTCAATAAAAGTATCTTCTAAGGGTTCATAAGATGCCCACACCATTTGTTCATATGCTCCAAGCACTTCTATTTCATAGCCTTCCAAATTCGATTCCATTTTATTCCCCTCCAAAAACGACTACATCGTCCACTACATAGCATACGCCTTCGCCCCAGTCTTCACAATGCTGTTCTATATCTTGTGGGGCGTCATAACCCGTAGTCACAGCAAAAAACCCAACCATGTCACAATAGAAGCAATTCCATTCTTTCTCGGATACTTCGCTCATACCTTCATTTTCCATCTCTTCTTTTAATTGGTATCTCATAAAATTCCATAACTCTGTTTCAATGTCTTCTCCTGCACTCTCATAAGCTATCCCATGGATTAACTCAGCAACTATCAACATGTGCTCACAGTTATCTATACCGTATGAACACGGTGTTGGTATAGGGCACGCAGCACGTCCATCGTTATATCCCTTCAGATAATAACGATTTTTCGTTTCTTCCAACTCTTGTTTAATCTCACTGGATTCTTCACTGGCTGCATCAATTCCATACTGGTATCCCGCACTAAGCCCCTCTTGATGCCCAACATCATTCCCGATTGCGAATCCACCCAATATTGCAGCTACTATCAATCCACCAAACAATACTCCTATTGTTATTCTTTTCATTTCCACGTCACTCTCCTATTTTATATATCCTGCCCAATGCTCTTCTCTATACAGATCGACTATTTCATTTCTATGCCTTTCGCATTCCCAACCAGCATACACCCAACTTGCATCCCATCCAAATCGTGGATCAGTCCGAGGAGACGTCCACCACATCATACTCATATCTCCTTCGGAATAAGGTATTTTAATAGCTTGTGGTGACAGATAGTTATCAGTATGCGCTATATCACGTTCAATTAATTTGCACAGCATGAGATTGCTTTGCACTGCTTCGCCTGCTGTAAATCCTTCAAAGTGTCCCTTGCTATATCCGCTACTATACCCCTTCTGATAGCTATAATCTGCTACCAGAAATCCACTACCCACTCCAGCTACTATCAATCCCACTATCAATATTCCAATTGCTTTTCTTTTCATGTTCCCTTTTTTACCTCCATATTCCTTATTGTTTCGCAATAAAATAATATGTTTTGTCATTGGGATATATGATGATGGACTCACTTTTACCGTTACTATTGCTCTTTGCTTTTTCGATGTTTGGCGTGCTGTTAGGCACGATAACAGGGCGTGTTCCAAAATTAATATCCAAAACTTCTTAGACGAGTAATAAAGAGAACAATGTGCTTTCCTTTTCTATTATCGCAAAACTTACATCGAACGTCACTTTTTAACTCATATTTATTTTGTTTGCATTCTTCGCATATTCTATAAAGAATATACGCTCCGCCTTTTACTCCTTTTACACCAACTTTCATACGCCTTAATCCTTCCACATTTATCCCCTTTATTTTTATTTTGCCAGCGAGCATGGGATACCGATAAGGGTTTTCACAGAGCATTTCTTCAATCTTCCCCCTTATCTTCTCTCTATCTTTTCTATGAAAAGATTGAAGACTCTCAGAGAAAGTTTCGAGAGGAATTATTTCATATCGCGATCGCGTGAATTTTACCATTAATTGCATCCCCAAAAGCTTTTTTGAGAAGTTCTAAAGCCTCCTCATCAAAGATTAGTTCAAGAGTTGCCAACCATCCCTCATTTATGTCAAATTCTCGCCTTGTTCTTTTCTTCGATGGTTTATATAAAATGAGTGTTTTTGGAGGAATTTCTCGAATAAGCATTGATTTTCTAATTTTAGGCACCATTACTTTCATTTCATATACTTTCTCTTTTATTTCATCAGGTTTAAATCTTGCATATTCCTTTATTATTGAATCAATAATTTGCAGAAAGGCATCATTTCTCTCGAACAAAACTTCACATTGATTTAACAAAGCTTCTCCTTCCTCTGTAAGATAAATTCTATCCTCCCACCTTGCGAAATTCATCTGTTTGAGCAATACCAGGTCGTTATTAACGTCCGCACTAAAAGGTCCTTTATGCCACCTGAAGAAGTTATAACTGAAACCTTTTAATCCTCTTTCTATAAACTCCTTTTGAGAAAGAAAAGCTAATTTTTGTAGTTTAAGGTTATCTTCTAAATTTCCCTCTTTATTAGTTTTATCAATTAGATACAAAAGAAGTAAATTGTTCACTATCCGCCCTTTTGTATTTTCTATGCTCATACTAATTTAATCTCTCCTATATAATATTAAAGTTGTAGGTTTTTTATTTTTATAAGTCTACAAGATATTAAAATTACCATGCCAGCAACAATATTAGTAGGGGGATTTTTTGGTGACGAAGGTAAAGGCAAGATAATCGCATACCTTGCAAAACACGATAAACCGAGCGTGGTTGCGAGAGGTGGCGTAGGACCCAATGCAGGTCACACGGTCGAAGTAGAGGGCAAGAAATACGGGTTGAGGATGGTTCCTTCGGGATTTGTGTGTGAATCGGCAAGGCTCCTGATCGGTGCAGGCGTATTGGTTGACCCGGAAGTGTTCAAACAAGAAGTAACATCCTTCGGGCTGAAAGGGCGAATAGGCGTGGATTGGAGATGCGGAATCATCGAAAAGAAGCACATTGAAGAGGACAAAAGCGATGCCTACTTGAAGGGGAAGATAGGGTCCACAGGTTCGGGTTGCGGACCTGCAAATGCGGCTCGTGCGTTACGGAAGGCGAAACAGGCGAAGGACGAAAAAGAGCTGGCGGAGTTTCTTTGCGACGTGCCCCTGGAAGTAAATGAGGCGTTAGACAATGGAAAAGGTGTGCTGGTAGAAGGTACGCAAGGATTTGGCATTTCTTTGCTCTACGGCACTTATCCCTTTGTCACTTCTAAAGACACGACTGCATCGCAGATGGCGACTGACGTGGGCATAGGTCCTACAAGGGTAGATGAGGTCATAGTGGTATTCAAGTCATTTCCAACGAGAGTGGGCGAAGGCCCTTTTGAAACGCAGATGAAAGAAGAAAAAGCGAATGCATTGCATATCGTGGAGTATGGCACTGTTACCGGCAGGAAGCGGCGGATAGGCGAATGGGATGCAAAGATGGCTGCTTACTCTGCAATGATAAACGGAGC
>JAUWNY010000080.1 GCA_030612405.1 Candidatus Methanophagales archaeon
CACTTACTTATATTGATTTCGCTTGCAATCACTTCGTCTGTAAGACCTACATCGCTTTTAAGCAATACCTGAGCCCGTCTGATTTTCCGACTCTTATGCATCCCTTTACGACAAATACCTTCCAAAAAGAGGCGTTCATCAAGTGTTAAGCAAACACCATATTTTTTGTTCATAAGGCAACCCCATAAAACGTAAGGGGTTCCCTCTATATATTAACCCATCAAAACTTGGCAATCATGACACTAGCATTCTCTCATGTTCCCTAATGCCTTTTATAGGCTCAATGAGTTTTAATACATTCTCTTCATATATGACTTCTACTGTTTTGGTCATGCCTATCTCCTTTCAACATATTTGTATTTCAACTATTTTATTTAGGATTAAGCACCTTTATACCACGCGCTGCGGCTTCCTCTTCTATTTGTTCCCTTTTTCGCCTTCCAACTCCTGCTGCTATCCGCGCTGCTACGGGTACGGGCGTTGGTACCGATACTGCCGCCACTGCCTTAGCAAGGTCATTCACATTAAAAACAGGCACTTCTCGCACTCCAGAAGGATGCAGTCCTCGCTCTTCTTTCTTCTTCCGGTATCCAGAGTTCACCATCGCACCTTTCGCCGCTATATGCTCTCTCATCTTGTTATCAATCCCACGCGGTCTTCTCCAGCTCTTACTCAATTTCTTCTTTTTCCGCCATCCGTATCGCTCGAATTTTGGTTTCTTCTTTTTCATTGTATATAACGTATAACCTCCTTCTATTTAAGACACAGATTTACACGGATTTTTTCTTTCTTTTGTTCTTGTCTGTGTTAATCTGCGTTAATCTGTGTCTATAATTTGTTTTTTGTTCTATATCTCAGAGCCTCACAAGTTTCACATCAAGTATGTTCTCCACCTTTTTTATCTCTTCCATTGTATCTTCACCAACGCTGCTATCTACGTTAAGTACCATAACTGCTTCTCCTCCTGCTTTCTCCCTTCCTACCTGCATCCCCGCGATGTTTATTCCCCTGTCACCCAAAATCGTACATACTGGGCCTATCACCCCCGGCTTATCCGAAAAGGAGCATAGAAGCATGTATCCGGAAGGAGATGCATCTACCCTGAATCCATCGAGCCGCACTATTCTTAAGTCGTCTTTTCCAAATAGTGTGCCAGCAACGGTTCTTTTCTTTTCGCTCTGCGTGGTCGTCGTAATGCTAACCAACGAGGAGAAATTTTCAATGGTCTCGGTCTTGCTTTCGGTAACCTTTATTCCAAATTTCTTCGCTATCGTTTCGGCATTCACGTAATTCACTCCGTCAATGAACCAGGATAAGAAGCTCTTTAGCATTGCCACGGTTATCAATCCCGTGTTTCCCGCTATGCCTGTTCCTGCCCCTACCCCTCCAGCTCCTATTTCCCCCTCATAAGAAACCTCAAATTGCTCAGTTCTACTTGATTTCGGTATGAGTTGTGCAGAGAGCCGTCCAAGTTTATCCGCTAATACCAAATAGGGCTTTATGGCACCCATCAACTCCTCTTCCACGTATATCATGTTTATGGCATTCCTTACGGATTTGTTCATTAACGCGTTTATAACTTCCTCTGCGATAATTATAGCCGCAGCCTTCTGGGCTTCCTCGGTGGATGCACCGAGATGAGGCGTAACCACTACTTCTTCCAGTTCCAGTAGCTCTCTTTCACCTGATGATGGTGGCTCCTCTTCAAAGACGTCCAGTGCGGCACCTGCCACTTTACCGCTCTTTATCGCATCCTTTAGCGCACGCTCATCTATTAGACCTCCACGAGCACAATTTATCACGCGGACGCCGTCTTTCATCAACTCGAACTCCTTCGCGCCCACCATGTGATGCGTTTCCTTCGTCAGTGGCGTATGCAGCGATATAAAATCAGCGAGAGAGAGAACCTCCTTAAAGCCCGAAAGCGTAATTCCAAGCTCCCCTGCCCTATCCTGTGATATAAATGGGTCGTATGCGACAACCCGCATTCCAAGCCCTTTTGCCTTTTTCACTACTTCACTCCCCACTCTTCCCAGACCTATTATGCCCAATATCTTCCCATTTACTTCCACACCCATGTGCTTTTTTCGTTCCCATACCCCTGATTTCAGCGACATGTTCGCCGCGGGTATTTTCCTCGAAAGCCCGAGCAGCATTGCAATGGTGTGTTCCGCCGCAGATATAGTGTTTGCCGCCGGTGCATTCACAACCATTATTCCCTTTTCCGTCGCTGTTTCCACATCTATGTTATCCACACCGACACCTGCTCTGCCTATCACCTTTAACTTACCCTCGCCCTTGCCCTTATCCTTGCTCCCAGCCTCTATAATCTCTTTTGTTACTTTTGTGCCACTTCTCACGACCAGGGCATCGTAGTCCACGATATGCTTCACCAGTTCTTCCTTGCTTAATTCCAATTCAATGTCAACTTCTGCAAACTCACGCAGCTTTTTTATCCCCTCTTCTGAGATATGGTCTGTTACAAGCACCTTCTTCGTTTTTTCTTTCTCGCTCTCGTTTAGTTTCGGATTCATCGGCAATTATAATATGTTTATAATTATAATTCAATTACACTGAAATCATAAGCTTAAATTAAATAGAAAAATGACCGCTACAACAATAATTAAGGAAATAAAAGGTAGGGAAATTTTAGACTCGCGTGGAAATCCAACGGTAGAAGTAGAAGTGCATACAGAGACCGGGTTTGGCAGAGCATGCGTGCCTTCAGGTGCGTCTACGGGAACTAAAGAGGCGTGGGAGAAAAGAGATGGCGATAAAAGGCGATATGGCGGTAAAGGTGTTCTCAAAGCGGTTGAAGCCGTTAATACCGTAATTAAGAACGGGTTGCTGGGTATGGACGTTCTCGAACAAAGAGAAATAGACGAGCGGCTGATAGAATTGGATGGAACCCCGAACAAGACAAAATTAGGTGCAAATTCTGTTCTGGGTGCCTCAATAGCGGTTTGTAAAGCGGCGGCAAAATCGACGAATACGCCTCTTTTTGTATATATCTGCGAGCACGTCGCTGGAATGGAGCTACAATATGCGATTCCAATACCGATGATGAACGTGATAAACGGCGGTAAGCATGCGGGAAACGAACTAAGCATACAGGAGTTCCTTATCTTGCCCAATGGTTTTGACAGGTTCAGCGACAATTTACGAGCTGGTGTTGAGACTTACCACGCACTTAAAAAGGTGTTAGAGCAGAAATATGGGAAGATAGCCACGAACGTTGGTGATGAAGGCGGCTATGCACCACCTATGAGCATGACAGAAGAGCCGCTCGATGCAATAACTGAAGCAATAACCGAAGCAGGCTACTCGGAGGACGAGATATGCCTGGGCATGGATGCTGCGGCTTCGTCTTTCTTCGACGCAAGAACAAAAAAATACCGTATAGATGGCATGGATAAAGACGGCGGTGAACTAATTGAACTCTATCAAGCCCTTGTAGAGAAATACCCGATAGAACTGATAGAAGACCCATTTGAGGAGGACTCATTCGAGTTGTTTGCGGAACTCACGGCGAAGATGCCGCAGAAGATAATAGTGGGCGATGACCTGTTCGTGACGAATGTCTCACGACTTCGAGAGGGGATAAAGAAAAAAGCGGCAAATGCCGTTCTGCTGAAGTTGAATCAAATAGGCACGGTCTCGGAAACCATAGATACTGTCAGGTTAGCTTCTGAAAACGGCTATAAGAAGGTCGTCAGTCATCGGTCCGGCGAAACGGGGGATGCGTTTATCGCTGATTTCTCGGTGGCAATAAATGCTGAAATAATCAAAACAGGTGCTCCAGCAAGAAGCGAAAGAACCTGTAAATACAATCAATTGCTGCGGATTGAGGAAGAGATGGGGGAGAAGGCGAGATGTGGGCGTTTGGAAGGATAATGTCTTTGTGGTAACTGTGGATTATGTGAATGAATATAAAAGGATAGTGAAGAAAGTTTTATAATGGTATATTTTAAAAATAGATAATATTACAACATTTGGGCAAAGGAAGTGGAGATGGAGCAGCATAAAGTTAAGACAAAAATTGTCTCTGACCCGAACATCTGCGGTGGGGAACCTTGCATTAGAGATACTCGTATACCGGTGTATGTAATACTGAGCCATCTTGCAGCCGGTGAGGATTACGATACCATATTAAAGAACTTCCCGCGTCTCAAGTATGATGATGTCATGAGCTGTTTAGAATATGCAGCTTATCTGTCTACTGAAAAGGCTGTTTACAGATGAAAATTGTGATAGACGAGAATGTTAGCTATGGGGCCATAGAAAGGTTGCGAATGAGAGGGCATGATACTATTTCTGTCTCCGAAATGCCAGAAAGAGGGATGGCAGATGAGGATGTTTTTGCTTTGGTATTACGGGAAGAGGCAGCTCTTGTTACCAGAGATTATCATTTTACCAATCCAATTCGCTTCCCTACCGAGAAAACAAATGGAATTATTTATATTCGGCACGGTAATCTACGATCAGAAGAAGAAATTAGGATGATAGAAAATTTTCTTCATGCTCATGACCCAGAAGTATTCCAAGGGAAATTGGTTACGCTTTATCGAGATAGTGTGTGGATTCGCTGAGCGAACGGATGAAAGCAAAGTATTCCAGCGATAAAATTGGAGTGAATATTAAATGGGAGAAGGATAAAAATGGTCGTGGGGCAGAGGCCCACATAAGAAAAGGTTTACGATGAAAATAGACTACCTTAAAATAGGACTAAAAGCAGGCTTGGAAATACATCAGCAGCTCGATACGAGAACAAAACTCTTTTGCAAATGCCCCACCGCACTGAGGGACAAAAAGGAATCTACGCTCACATTTAAGCGGTATCAGCGGGCGTCAAAGAGCGAAATGGGTGAAGTGGACAAAGCTGCGCTTGAGGAAGAGAAATACAGCAGGACGTTTATTTATAAAGGTTATGACAGCACCTGTTTGGTGGAAAATGACGAACAGCCGCCGGGAGAATTGAATCGAGAAGCCATTGACGTTTCCTTAGAGGTAGCACTGCTGCTGAACATGAATCCCGTAGATGCGATTCACACGATGCGGAAAATCGTGATTGACGGGTCGAACACGTGTGGATTCCAGCGAACTGCGTTAGTTGCGATGGGTGGCGGGATAGAGACAGAAGAGGGTTTTGTTGCCGTGGATTCGCTGTCTCTGGAAGAAGATGCGGCACAGAAGATAGAAACGGAAGGCAATGGTGACGCTTACGCCGTTGTCTATTCCTTAGACCGATTGGGCATACCGCTTGTGGAAATAGGTACGGCACCCGATATAAGGACAGTAGAGCAGGCGAGGGAAGTAGCAGAACATCTGGGCATGATATTGCGCTCCACAGGTAAGGTAAAACGAGGATTAGGAACTATTCGACAGGACATAAACATTTCAATAGAAGGTGGCGCTCGTGTGGAGCTAAAGGGCGTTCAGAACTTGAGGCAGATAGGCAAAATAGTTGAAAACGAGGTTATAAGGCAAACAAAGCTTGTAGAGCTAAGAGAGGAGTTAAAAAGACGAGGAGCAGAAGTTGAAAGCTCAATTGTGGATTTATCGTCCGTATTTGAGCGCACTGCTTCAAACGTAATAAAAGAAGCAGGTGGGGACGTATCTGGTGTATGCCTGCGTGGGTTTTCCGGTATCCTCGGAACAGAACTACAACCAGAAAGGCGATTTGGCAGTGAATTAGCGGATTTCGCAAACAAGTATGGCGTGGGTTTGATGCATACGGATGAACTTCCCGCGTATGGCATAACTGCGGAAGAAGTAGAGCACCTGAAACGAACTTTTGACGCTACGGAAGCGGATTGCGTGGTGATAGTTGCAGCGGAGAGAGAACGTGCGGAAAAGGCGTTGAAAGCGGTGTTGAGCAGGGCGGAAGAAGCAATGCGCGGAGTACCAAAAGAGACAAGGAGAGCGCTGCCAAACGGAAGTAGCGCTTATATGCGACCCCTACCTGGCGCTTCGCGAATGTATCCGGAAACAGACGTGCCACCTGTGGAAATAGACGAGCAAAAGTTGAAACAGATAAAGAGCAAACTTCCGGAGACGTTTGAGCACCGCAAAGAGAGATACAGGGAAAAATTCGGCTTAAACGACGAACTTGCAGATAAAATATCCCGAAATTCTAATTTCGGGCTCTTTGAACGCATAATGGATTCGTATGAGAATATACCTGCAACGTTGGTGGTCAGGACTCTTACGGACACGTTAGCGGAGTTGATGCAAGAGGGGGAAGGAATAGAAGCGGAAAACTTGGAAGACCGTCATTTTATGGCGCTGTTCAAGCTGCTCTCTGCGAATGCGTTTGGGAAGGAAGCGGCACCAGACATCTTGAAATTCTTGGCGAATCAGCCTGAGAAGAGCGTGGAAAGAGCGATAGAAGAAATTGGGCTCGGAGTGGATAAGGGCGAGGTGGAAGTGCTTATAGCGGATATAGTGAACCAGAAGAAGAAGTTCATACGCGAGAAGCGTGAACGGGCAGTGGGTCCGCTGATGGGCATTGTGATGAAGGAATTGAGGGGTAAAGTGGACGGGAAAGTGATAAATAAAATATTGGAGGAGAAGGTGAAGGAAGTTCTGGAGCTGGGTTAAAATAAATTCCTGAAATATACTTATACCCGTATTTTTATATAAGTATAATTTAATTTAGAGAATAAAGGAATAATAGAAGAGAAGGAGGTAGAACGAACAAATGGAATATATATATGCTGCGTTGCTCCTGCACGACTCCGGTAAGGAGATTACAGAGAACGGGATAGCAGCGGTAATGAAAGCAGCAGGGACAGAATCCGATAAGGGGCGAATAAAAGCACTGATATCCGCTCTTAGCGATGTCAACATAGACGAGGCGATGGCTCAAGCACAGCCTGCTTATGCGCCTGCAGCAATGGCACCCGCACCAGCACCAGCGGCAGTGCCCGCTCAAGCAGCAGCAGAAGCAGCGAAAGCAGCGGAAACGAAAAAGGAAGAGAAAAAGAAAGAGGAAGAAGAGGAAAAAGCAGAAGAGACGGGAATGGAAGGACTTGCTTCGCTGTTCGGCTAAATCAAAACAAACCCTTTTCTTATGTAAACCATCAGAGAAGGTTTATCAAAGAACTTTTTCCCTTTTTATTTTTCTTTAAAAATGGAATTAATTTAATTGTGCTCCGGTAGTGTAGCTCGGCCAATCATTTCGGCCTTTCGAGCCGATGACTCGGGTTCGAATCCCGACCGGAGCATTATATTTTTGTAACCACAGATTACACAGATTTTCACAGAAAATTTACCGCAGAGAACGCTGAGTTCGCAGAGAAAATTAGATGTCGGGTATCTGGTGTTAGTAGCCGTTCTAACCCGCTAACCCTATATCCTCTGCGCTCTCTGTGAACTCTGCGGTTAATCTGCGTCAGTTAATCAGTGTCAATAATTTATTTTCTTGTCTTGTGTTAATCTTGTGAAATCTCGTGGTTCAGGTTTTTTATCCATTTCATAATGCAGCACGGTGATACATTGCGATGCGAGATAAGACGTAGTGCCAAGCGATATTTTCTCGTGTTCAAATCGCTCAACAAACTTCTCTTCTTTTCTCGGCAGTCCTATGTGGTCGCCGAGGACAAATACAGGTTTCTCTTTTAACTTTACACGTGCTATATCCCCACCTTTTTCATGCAGGATATAAAAGAAGTTCCCCTCGGATGCTAATTCCGCGATTAACTGCTGAAAACGGATTTTGCGTATGTGTATCCCGGGATTCCGTTTCTTTGATGCCAATACCTTTTTTATCCACGCTGCTATGTTCCTCTCGTCTGGCGATACGTTCCTTAACCTGTCCCCGTAGAAGGAAATAACAACGGGTGGGTTGGGGCTGCCGCATGCGACTATATGGATACAGGCGTCTCTTCGCAAATCATGACTTATCCACAGCGCATTGCAGATACATCTTGCTATGAGGTCCATTCTACCGCCACTGCCCGGCAGGTCGTCTAACGAGAAATCAGAACTTGTAACCGCTTTCCTCGCATATAGAATAAATTGTCTCATTTCAAATGTTAGTTTTACAATGCTTAAACCCGCGACAATAGGAGACGCATTTACAGCTTATTCGCTCTTCTCTTCTTTCATAACAGACATGAAACGTTTTGTCACCGCATCTTCGGCAAGTTGTATCAGCGTATTTTTATCCTTTATACCACTGAATATGCCAAGCGGTAATTGTGCCGCAGCCATTGTGGCGTGCCCACCTGCAGAACCCATTTCCTTAAACGCATGGACAAACGCATCACCTATATTTACCCTTATGTCCTTACTCCTCCCGGAAACGCATATCGTATCCTCGCACAGCCCTATTACAATAGCGGTTGTGATTCCTTCGAGGTTAAGCAGATAATCCGCAGCCTGAGGGATAGCATCCCGATTCACCACCGCACCCACGTTTGTTATCAAATAACTCCCTTTTATCTTTTTGTGTACTATCGCATTACCTATCACGTTTAGCATTTCAGTTGACATAGGCGGCGTTTCCATTTGCTCTAAAAGCTCTTTATCTGCCTTTACGTGGAGGAACGCAGCAGCGGAAAAATCCGAGGGGTGTGTCTCACGCTTAAAACCACTCGTATCCGTTCTTATTCCTTGCAAAAGAGCGGTTGCTAAGATTTTGTCCACTGGTATGCCCAGTTCCTGCAGATACCTCGTCATTATCGTTGAAGTCGCGCCGTTATCTGTTCGAACGTCAAAGAAATCCGCATGTACATTCTCCTTATTATTTCCCACATGATGGTCTATGATGATGTCCACATTACCCTCCGGGGGCGGAGGCAGAAGGTTATTTGCACCCGGAACGGAGGCGTCCATAAGCGCTAACTTATCATATTCCTTTAATTCTTCCTCACCCGCTATTTGCCTCATCTCTATCCCCAAAATGTTCACAAAAGCTCGATTCACGTGATGCCCTATTTCTCCACGATACAATATATCTGCGGGTACATCCACGTTCTTTGCTATCTGCTTTAGTGCAAGAGCAGAAGCGATTGCATCAGAATCCGGACTGTCGTGAACGACAATACCTAATTTTCCTTTTTTGTTTACCGCTTCTATAATCGCTATTAATTCTTTCGCCTTGCTCTGCGCCTTCACTCTGCCCAAAGCTTCTATCGCCGCTCTTGACACTATATTACGAATGGATAAAGCCACATCAACGTCTAACTCCTCTAAATCTTCTTTATCCCCAGGTTCAATCACCCGCACGATTAGATATGTCCGAGGTAATTTTTCTTTTATGTTTTTCGCTGCTTTCTTGTTCACTTCGCTGCTGTTGCTCAACACAAAAAACGCTTCTGGCTCACCCTCTCTTTGTATCCTGGCAATCTCTTTTGGTTCGCTTATATCCCCAACGAAAGCAACAAAATCCTCCTCCTTCAACAATTCTACCTTTTTCTCATCCGTATCCACAATGACAACCTCTATCCCCTGCGCTTTCAATTCTTTTGCCACTGCATAGCCTACACTCCCGCAGCCAAAAATTACATGCACTATCTTATCTTTACCATTACCCTTATCTTTGCCTTTACCTGCCGATTTATGTCCTGTTCCACTTTTTTCTGTGCTCATTTCTGCTTTTTAGTTATTTATTGTAATTGGATTTATCCCTTGAACTTCTCCTTTTAAAAACTTTTCTTTTATTTTATATTATAATTTATTTAACATGAGGTATATAACCTGGGAACCAACATACAAGGAAATATTGAAGGATTTTGGTTTCGAACGGGAAAATGACGATAGAGCGGCGAGAGAAGCATCTGAGATAATAAGCCATAAAGGCAATAGTGGGAAGGGCACGAAAGAAACGATAAAGAATCTACTAAAAGGGAAAACTGCGATAATCTGTGGCAATGCACCCTGTTTGGAGAACGATATACGCGAAAAAAGGCTTGACAGCGATATTCTTCCTTTTCGTCATAAACCAGTTGTAATAGCGGCAGACGGGGCTACTTCCGTTCTTCTACGCAATGCTGTAATACCTGATATTGTGGTTACCGACCTTGACGGGAATATTGCAGACATAATATACGCAAACAGGCTTGGCTCGATAGGGGTTGTGCATGCGCACGGGGACAACATAGAGATGCTGAAGAGTGTATTACCCGTATTAAAAGAGAATGTAATATGCACAACGCAGAGCAGACCACTGCGTAACGTTTACAATTTCGGCGGGTTCACGGATGGCGACAGGTGTGTGTTTCTGGCGAAGGAATTCGGTGCGGAAAGAATAGAGCTAATCGGTTTTGATTTTGAGGATAAAAACGTAAGCGCGAGGAAGAGAAAAAAACTGAAGTGGGCGAAGCGGTTGATTGGAGATGTGTTGTAGAAATATGATGCTTGTTTACCGCAGAGCCCGCAGAGTACGCGGAAAGTCAGGATAGGTGTGAGGTTTTAGGTTTCAGGTGTGAGGAATTTGACTTACTCGTACCTGACAACTCACACCACGCCTCATATCTTCAATGTCATCTCAGCGCCCTCTGCGTTCTCGGCGGTAAACAAATACGACTAATACACCGGTGCAATCCCCAAAGCCTTTTCCGCAGCATCTATCGTTACATCTATCAGCAACGCCTGCGAAGGGTCATAGCATCGCTCCATGCTTCTCATCTCCGCTGCGGTCATACCAGCACGTATAGCAACTCCCAACTCGTTTACACGTTCAGCAACCGTGGCTTCGCCGACCATCTGCGCTCCTATTAATTTCTTGGTATATGCATCGAAGATCAATTTCAGTGTGAGAGGTGTCGCCCCGGGGAAGTATCTTGCCTTTACGAGTTTCGTTGCCTTACCGCTTATTGTTTTTATCCCTGCGCGGCTTGCCGCTTCGGTTGTAACACCTACCGAACCCATCAAGATACCTCCGACATCCGCTACCGTTGGACCAAAACAATATTCGCAAGGGGAATATAAAGCTGGTTGCCCACTCATGTTGCTGAGTATGTTATCAGCTATGACCGTAGCTTGAGTGACAGCGGTAGATGCGAGTTGATTCAGTCTCGGACGATGCGTGATGGCGTCTACAACTTCTGTGCAGTCACCAACAGCATATACATTATTTATATGCTGTCTTCCTTTTTTCACGTGCATTGCTCTATCCGTGACTATTCCTCCACTTTCTCCGGTATCTACACCCGCTTTCCATGCGAGGTCTATCTCAGGGATCATCCATTTACCGATGATAACAATATCTGCTGGAATCTCCTCCTTCTCCTCTTCCCTTTCTCCTATCACCACCGATTTCGCCCTCCCCTCGTGTCCTTTTATTGCCGTTATCTCTCTTCTATCGAGAATAAATCTTACGCCGTCTTTCTCCATCCGTTCTTTGACCATATCGCCCATGTCAGGGTCTAAGCTGGAAGGCAGCAAAGAAGGTGGTCCACCATGAACCGTTGTCTTCAATCCTCGCGTTGAGAAGGCGGCTGCCGCTTGCAATCCTATAATACCGCGACCGCGAATATAAGCGTTTTTCACTCCCTCCTTATTCAAAGCAGCTTCTATCTTTTGCGCATCATCCTCGTTATTAAACGTGTAAACACCTTCGAGTTCCGTTTCTTTC
>JAUWNY010000057.1 GCA_030612405.1 Candidatus Methanophagales archaeon
AAGTAAAACAATTATTATCCAAGCTTCTGCTATGTGGCATTATTCAATTATATGGCTGATGCTCGAAGGCGCTTCCATAGGAACTTTCCTGCATACTGGTCTGAAGCTTCCCTGGGGTGCGTGGTTCGCGAGAGATAAGCCAGTGTGCGAGGCACGAGAACCGCCCAAGAATATGCTCGCGGCAATGGGCATCACCGCGTTTTTGTGCACCCTGCTCGGCGTGTATCCACAGATACTTTACAACATTCTTCCTTATCCCGTTGATTACGTTCCTTATGCGCCGGGTCACGTGGTAGCAATGTGCCAGATCCTTTTGTTCACTTTTGTAGCGTTCTGGCTTTTAAGAGCAATGCTTCACGGCACACCCACAATCACGCTTGACACCGACTGGTTCTACCGGATACCGGGAAAAAAGGTCATAAGGTTCTGCGAAGGACCGCTAATGGACTTTGCGAACTACATTGACCGGAATGTAATGAGAGTGGCTGGTTTTTTTCGCGCTATCCATCCAAAGTCACAGACAGTTGTCGAGAATCGGTTAGATAATGCGTTTCACGTGAGACTTCCTGAGCTCCTTAACTTCGAAAAAATCTATAACGCAATAAAAAAAGCCAAGGATAAAGAATTATCGTATAATTTGATATATATCCTTATTGCTATGCTACTCCTTTTTTTATTTGTACTATTTGGGGTGGTGATGAAATGATGATACCCTATATTCTCCTTCAAACAGTAGTAGTGCCAGTTATAGCCGCCCTGTTTATACTTGTAACCAGGCGCAAAATAGGAAGAAAAGCACGATTTGTACCTTGCATAACACTATTATACACTACTGCTCTTCTCTTCATAGCGACCATCAGCGTTTATCAGGGTACGCCAATTCTCGAGGAATACGTATGGGGGCCCTACGTGACCTTTGGTCTCCTGGCTGACGGTTTGAGTTTGCCTGTTGCATTGATAATAAATATGATATGCGTTGCTCTTGCATTTTATTCAATACACTATGTAGAACACAGAATAGAGGTAATATATGGAGAAGAGGATGAAAGGACAAAACTTTCGTATTACAACACGTTTTTCTGGCTATACCTCCTCTTTCCCGCAGCTTTCATCGGTATTTGCTTTGCTACAAACCTCATAGTAATATATCTTTTTATAGAATTAATGGTTATACCTCTTTACTTCATAATGAGTTTCTTTGGTTATGTAGAGCGCTTTAGAGTTGCCGTAATGTGTTTCCTATGGGGTGTTGTTGGTGGAACATTCGTCTTATTTGGGTCGGTATTAGTTTATTCTCAGATAGGTACCTTTGCAATCTCGGAGTTACATACTCTTGCAGGGAATCCAATGACTTTTTGGATTGCATTACTTATCCTTCTCGGTGTATCTACAAAGCTGGCAATATTTCCTCTTCATGTTTGGATGCGCTGGGTTCACGCAGAGCATCCCACGTGCATAGCTGGATTGCTTGCGATTTATGCGAATATAGGGGCCTATGTAATTGTCCGGGTCCTCATCTTACCACTCCATAATGATTTCAAAATTTTTAGCATACCTATTATGGCGCTGGCACTACTAACCATAGTGTATGGGGCTCTCCTCACAATGGCTCAAACTGACGTGAAGCGACTCTGTGCTTGCTCAACTATCGGTCAGATATCATACTCGGTCCTTGGACTGGGGGCACTCACCATCTGGAGTATTGAAGGCGGAATGTTTTACTTCCTGAGTCACATCCTGGGTAAAAGCATTCTCTTCTCAACCGCTGGTATAGTAGTTTACGTAACAGGCATCAGGGATATGAATAAGATGGGTGGACTTATACATAAGATGCCAATAACCGCCCTGCTCTGGATAACAGCCTCAGCAATACTCACAGGTGTTCCTCTCACAAGTGGGTTTACAGGGAAATGGATACTGTTTACCGGCGTTTTCGCTGCATATCCTACTTCCATAGGACTGTTAATTGCAATTCTGGGTATCCTCTCAACTATATTAACGGGTATCTATACATTCTGGGCTGCAAAGAGGATGTTCTTTGGTCCCTTGAAACCGGAATTAGCAAATAACCCCAAGATCAGGGACCCACCTTTAACGATGTGGGTTCCACTTATCATCCTGGCGGTTATATCGTTTATCATAGGCTTGTATCCAAAACCATTCATGGATCTCTTCCACTCTGTGGTAGGATTATTATAATGAGGACAAATATCGAAATATTTATAAATCATAAGTATAAAAAGAGGTAAAAGAAGATGGAAAGTAAATTCGGCAGTGCGGTGAAATGTTTTATTAAATGCCCGGGGTGCACCATTAGACTCATGCGTGGTTTGGGTTCATGTGATCCGGAGACATTGGAATTAATAAAGGAAAGTTGCCCTGAAATAGAAGTGGAGAGTTTAGGTTATTACTTCGGGCTTTTCATGGGTGTTATTTTCGTTGTTCTTTGCGCGATGACGTATCTATTTTTTTACGCGCTTAAAGTCGTTATCCTGTACCGGGAAATGCTTTTCCCTCCATGAAATCAAAAAACCGAAAGGCTTTTTATTTATGAATCTCATATAGTAAAAACATGAATACGGGAATACCATCTGAATTGGAGAATGCGCTATCATCGGGGGAGGGGTATTCGCTGCTGATAAAGGGAGAGCCGGGAACGGGGAAGACAATGCTCGCTTTTGAGATACTCGATGAGTTCGGGGGCGAGAATGCTATATACCTTTCATCGCGGGTTTCTCTTCCTGCTCTTTACCACCAATTTCCATGGTTGGAAGAACGTGCCGGCTTTGTGAGCCTGGTAGATGCGACTAACCTGTATATCTCATCAAAAGCGTTTCCGGGACCGCACCCTTTCTCTGACATTCTTCACCTGAAAATGGTACAGGTAGGAAAACCCGCTACACTCGTAATTGATAGCTGGGAGGCGATTGCATCGGAAGCAAAGGAGGAGAAGATAGAAGTGCTGGAAACTGCAATAACTGATCTGGTAAGAAATTATGCAGCGCAATACAAAATGAATTTGATACTCATATCGGAAAGGCTTGAGACCGGTCCGCTCGATTATATTGTTGATGGGATAATAGAGCTGAGCCGCATATCCATAGATTACCGGAGGGCGAGGGAAATGGTGCTAAAGAAATTAAGAGGCGTCAGGATAGACCAGCACAAGTATGGTTTTACCTTAGATGGTGGCAGATTTCGGTATTTCGGTCCTTTCGAGAGGAGAAAAATAGAGAAGCCGAGAAAAGTAGAGATTGTGCCAAATACCGCCACATGCATATCTACGGGTTGTGTGGAATTGAATAGGATTTTGGCAGGTGGATTACCCAAGGGAAGCACCAATATTATAGAATATGGAGATGATTTATCCCTTTTAGGATACCAGTCCATCGTCGCTCACATGATTATAAACAGTATACAGCAGGGGATTTATTGCGTGAAGATTCCAAGTAGTGGGTGGGATGAGAGGAGGTTAAGGAGGGGGATATTGCCTTTTGTAAAGGAAGAAGATTATATGAAGTATCTCACAGTCTTTGAGATAAGAAGGGAGAAGAAAGAGGTAAGAGAGAACGTGAAAGTTTTGAAAGGTGAATCAATGGAGGACGATTTTCCTATACTCACAGATTTCATTTCCAGTTTAGAACCTCCGGTCATGGTTATCATCGGAACCGATTTGGTAGATTATCAATATCGGTTGAGGGTGTCGGGCAACGTTGAGAGAATGGCAGAGTTGTTCTCATATTGGGTAATGGATTTGAGGGAAGCAGGAAATATAGGCGTATTTGGAATGCCCACCGGTGGTGTTTTGGGCACAGAGCTGTGTCACATGGTAACAAATCGCTTTAACTTGACTGTGCTTGATAGGGGTGTTATCCTGTATTGCAATCGCCCCGATACCAAATTACATTGCCTCGAAAATATCATCACCGAAGAAGCTCTTAAGTTAAAGCTCACCCCTTTTGTGTGAAGATAATTTACATGTATTTGTATCGCTACTCCTTATTTTAAAACGTTTCCTACGGTATTCTTACAATGGGTACTAAAAGAAAAAACTGTGCAGTGCACGGGAAGGAAGAAGAAAAAGATACGATTTACCTCGTCCCACACACGCATTACGATGCCATCTGGGTCTTCACGAAGGAGAACTATTTTTACATCAATATGCTACTCATTCTGAAGGAAGTGGTTGGACTTATTGAAAAGACGGATTACAAGTTCCTGATAGAGCAAACCTTTCTGCTGGAGGAGACGGAGAAGAGGTATCCAGAACTGTTCTCAAGGATTACGAAGTGCATAAAGAAAGGCGAGATAGAGATAGCCGATGGAGAATACTTGATGGCAGATACAATGCTCCCGGAAGGAGAGACACTGGTAAGAGAAATCCTGGTTGGTAAGAGATATGCGAAGGAGAAGTTCGGGGTTGACGTTCCGGTAATGTGGCAGGCAGACAGCTTTGGTTTGAATGCCCAGCTCCCGCAGATATACAAAAAATCTGGATACAGGTATGTTGCATTCAGAAGAGGGGCATCGAAAAAAAAGCCATCGGAATTCTTGTGGGAAGGTTTGGATGGAACGAGGATTTTAGCTCACTGGATGCCTTTGGGATACAGAGCGGGATTGGACTTGACAAAACTGGAAGAAAGCTATGAGAAACTCAAGGAAGTGGCGGCAACCTCCCGTATCTTGATGCCTTCCGGGAGTGGAGTTACGGTGCCGCAGCCGGAAACACCGGGGGTTGTGGAGGCGTGGAATGAGAATAAAGGAGAAAAAGCGGGGATGAAAATTGCAACACCACACGAATTCTTTGAAGCACTGGAGAAGGAAATAGAGGAGAAAAATCTCAAGATGGCGGTCAGGAAGGGGGAGATGTATTCAGGGAAGTACTCCGGGGTTTTCCCAGATTGCTGCTCGAGCAGAATGTGGATAAAACAGGGACTTTGCAGCCATGAAAGTTGGTTGTTGTGTTGCGAGCGCTGGGGTACAATATCATCACTCCTGAATGGCTACTATCCCTCGGATGAGTTGAGAGACTGCTGGCGAAAAATTTTGTTCATCGCATTTCATGATGTGGTTCCGGGGACAGGGATGGACAGGGGTTATGATGAGGTAAAGGAATACCTGGGCTTCCTCAGAACCAAGATGAGCACCCTCTGCCCTCGCATGTTCCCTATAATAGTAGAGCATGAATCTAAGAAAGGTGGAGGGAAAGTTGAAGGTGGGGATATAATTGTATTTAACTCGCTGTCGTGGGAAGTGAGGAACTGGGTAGAGATGGATTTGAATTTTGAGAAAGGAAAAGTAGTAGAGGTTAAAGGATTAAAAAGTGGTGAAGAGGAAATAGATGTAGAGGTTATACGGTTTACGAGGTACGAAGATGACTCGGTGAGATATGCGAGGATAGGATTTGTTCCCACGGTTCCCGGGCTGGGATATAAGGTGTATAAAATCCTTGAGCGGGGGCCTAAACGGTATCGTTATGACCCGAATTTTATCATGATAAGGGGGAACACCATAGAAAACAGATTCTTTGGGGTTGAGATGGACCCTGCCACAGGGTTAATTGACGTGATTAAAGAAGGAGAGAGGATTTGCACGGCGAATGAGCTTGTGCTGGAGGAAGAAACCGGCGACCTTTACTACCATGCGCAAAAATTGTGTATCCCTGTGAAAACAGAAAAAGGAGAGGGTGTGAAGTATGGCTCGTTCCGGGCAGAGAATTTCGAGATAAATGAAAGTCCTTCGAGACGGGTTATCAACGTCAAGACCGATTATTTTTCCCTTCGCTGGCCATACAGATTGACGGAGAAGCTGGAACCACTTATATGGCAGCATAAATACCTGGAGTGCGAAAAAAAAGTAATAGTTTATAAGGACATTCCGAGAATAGATTTCATCACGTGCATAATAGACAAGCATCCGAGGGCACGCCTCAGGGTCAGGTTCTCCACGAGCATAAAATCTTCTGATTATGCCTGCGGAAGTCAATTTGGTGTTGTTTCCCGTCCGACATGCCCATTTAGATGTAAGCCAGAAGGGAAGTGGGTTGAGAAGCCTTGCGGTGTATTCCCATCACTGAGATGGCTTGATTATTCTGACGGAAAGAAGGGCTTGACCGTGATGCACAGGGGGACACCGGAAAACACGGTAAGGGAAGGCGACATCTATTTGACACTGCTAAGAAGTGTTTCAATGCTGTCTTCGGATGGCAGGACAGGTCCTGCAATACCTGTTCCGGATGCGCAGGAGTTTAAAAAATACGTGTTCAGGTATTCCATATATCCGCATGAAGGAGATTGGCGAGAAGCTTCATCTTACAAGCATGCTCTTGAATTCAACTTCGATTTGGATGCATTGCAGTTACCAAAGGGCAAAAAAATGCCTTTGAAGCGGTCTTTTTTGAAAATCGAACCGGAAAGTGTGGTTTTATCCGCACTTAAGAGGGCAGAGGACGGAGATGGAGTGATTCTAAGATTCTATGAGACGAAGGGAGAAGAAATGAATGCTAAAATAACTCTGTTCAGGAAGCCAAAGGCGGTCAAGGCGGTGAACTTGCTGGAGGAAGAGGACGAAGGAGTGGTAAAAGAGTTGAAAAAAGAGGGTGAAACAATTGAATTGGAAATGAAACCTTTTGAGATAGTTACCTTGAAGGCAGAATTTTAGTATCTGTATAGCTGAGGTAAAAAAGGAGCTAAATAGTCTTCGCTTCCGAGGATAGCAACCTATATTCCTCATACGCTCTTTTTAGAAACTTCAATAGCACTATTGATGCACAATAAAACATCACTAACGCAAAAAATCTTGCATCCCTGAAGAGGTAATCCAGTGGCACAAAAGCTTCCACAACACCTCCCAAGCCTATTAATCTATACCACCTCATTCCATAGTAAACGAGAACATAAATGTTTATCGCGAGTAGACCACTGGCAATTCCATGATAGACCTTAACCAGGTTCAACCAACCTTTCTGTTTCCTGGACATAGAATATATATAAGCAAAAAAGAGCCAGCCCATTATGAAAAGAGCGATACCTGAGCACATGCTTTCCCAAAGAGCTATATTATAGTCAATACTTATGACTGTTCGCCATAAAAACGCTATACCCACTATCACCATTAATGTTCGTTCATCAGTTATCACCGTGCTCATTAACTCTTTCACGCCCATTTCTCTCAGCTTTTTACCCCTTACGTATAAGTATGGGGATATGAGATGCAGAAGACCTTTCCCTTCGGATAGCGATACGTAATCCTCGTGCATATTTTTTACGTACTTCGCCGACCATATTACACCGCAATAAAACACCACTAACATGAGGTATCTTATATCTCTGAAAATGTAATCCAGCGGTAGATAAGCTTCTACGTGCAGTAACCTATGCCATCTCATCACGTAGTAAATAACGACGTAAACGTTTATAGAGATCATGCTAACGGCAATCCCATGGTAAATCCAATTCGACATTACCCAGCCCTTCAGTTTTTTGGGCTTGAGACACATGTAAGCAAAGAGACTCCAGCCAAATATGAAGAGAGCAATACCAGAACACATGCTTTCCCAAAGGGCTATCTCTCTATTAAGACTGATGAATGTCCGCCATAAAATCGCTACCACTACTATCACTGCCAAAGTTCGCTTATCCAATATCGCTTTCTCGAACGAATCTTTTATGCTCATCTTTATTTGAGAGTTTTTATCGTTACATTATTTCCCTTATAAGTAAAGGGTAATATAAATATTTTTCGCTTTTTATCTGTTTCCCCTAACCGTGCCACCGGTGTCCCGATGAAAAAAAAAGGGCAAGCTTATATATAATATGCTTTAGATTTTAAGATAGTCATAAACATGATAAGCGTAGTTGAGCATTTTCCAGTGCTCGTGATCGTAATATCCATGCTTTCCGCATTCACCATTCTAATTGCTGGCTATCTGAACAAGAAATCTTGTGCTTTCATCTCCATCGTAACCATTCTCGTTCAATTCGTCATGTCTATTTTTATCCTGAACCACGTCCTCACAAAAGGAACCATATATTACTGGCTCGGTGGATGGAGACCGCCCTGGGGCATAGAATATGTCGTGGATGCACTGAACGCATACATATTGGTCATACTCTTGTTTTTAGCCCTGTTATGCGTAATGTATTCAAAGAGGAACGTAGAGCACGAGCTGCCTCATAAAATTGTCCAGTATTATGTCCTTTATCAACTCCTCGTCACTGGACTGTGTGGTGTAACCGTGACCGGCGATATATTCAACATGTACGTATTCGTCGAGATATTTTCGCTGTCCGCGTATGCGCTGATAGCGTCGAGGGGTGGAATAGCGCTGAAGGCGAGCTTTACTTACCTCGTATTGGGTTCTATCGGCGCTTGCTTCTTCTTGCTGGGGATAGGTTTTCTGTATTCGGTAACGGGTACGCTGAACATGCATGACCTCTCGCTTTTATTGCCCCCGCTGTATGGTAACAGAGTAGTTCAGGCGGCTTTTGTCTTCTTCATCGTTGGATTAGGCATAAAAATGGCGCTATTCCCGCTTCATACCTGGTTACCTGACGCGCATTCATTCGCACCCGCGGAAATAAGTGCGATGCTTTCCGGTATTATCATCGAAGTTTCCACTTATGCGTTTATAAGAATCAGCTTTTCTGTTTTCACACTGGATTTCATCACCATGTATATGCCCGTCACAACATTAATTTGCTGGGTAGCGGCAGCAGCCATGATTTATGGTTCTGTCCTTGCGATCGCGCAGTATAACTTAAAGAGGATGCTTGCTTATTCCTCCGTAGCGAATATGGGATATATTATGCTCGGTGTTGGGCTTTGCACTTCCACCTCTTTCGGACTGACTCCGGCATTGATGCATGTACTGAACCATGCACTGATGAAGGCATGTATGTTCTTAGCTGCCGGTGCTTTTATTTACAAGTTTGATCTGTGGGATATAAAGGATTTCAAGGGTTTAGGAAGGAAAATGCCTTATACAACTATTGCTTTCATTTTAGCTGCTCTTGCGATGATCGGAATGCCACCCGGCGTGGGATTCGTCACGAAGTTGTACCTTGCAATCGCCTGCTTCCAGGCGGGTCAATTTATATTCGTGGCGGTGATATTCTTTAGCACGCTTCTTATCTTATTTTATTTCTGGCGTGTGATTGAATATATGTACATAAGAGTGGAAGAAGAGGGAGAAACAGCAAAAGAAGTAAAAGTAGAAGAGATACCGTGGAGTATGCTCATCCCGGTGTTAGTACTCGGTATTCTCTGTTTTGTCGTGGGGGTTCTTTGGCTCGTTAATATACCCGCATTTCCCCTAATGGACATTATGGACGCAGTTAATTCGGGATTGGGGTTGGGGGTGGTGCCATAATGATGCTGGTACCAGTGGAAGTTGCCTGGTTATGCTTCCTGTTTCCTTTTGCCGGTGCGCTCTTATCTCCGGTTTTAGCCAGAATCCATCCCGGGCTTAGAGATTATGGTGCATTGTTCTTCTCGTTCCTCGGTGCGCTGTGCAGCTTGATGCTCGTACCTTATTTATTCCATCTTGATAAGTTGCCGCTCGAGAGCGCTTTTGTGTGGCTTACCGTACCCATAGAATTGAATGTTGGCGTTCTGGTTGACCCTTTGAGCATAGTGATGGCGAATGTAGTTGCGGTTATAAGCTTCGTTATAATGGTATATTCCCTGGGGTACATGAAGGGCGACCCGTGCTTAACAAGATGGTGGATGTGGATGAACCTCTTCATTGGAAGTATGCTTCTCCTGGTTCTTTCCAATAACCTGCTATTTCTCTTCATCGGCTGGAAACTGGTAGGTCTGTGTAGCTGGGGGCTAATAGGTTTTTACTATAAGGACGAGAGGAAATACTGGATAGGCGGCCCTCCACCCACTAAATACACCGTGCCTTCCCATTGCGGCTTAAAAGCAATGGTTGTAACGTCCATGGGGGACGTTCTCATGTTAGGCGGAATTTTAATAATGTATGCCTATGCCGGAACCTTAAACATCCTGGAGCTCTACGAGACTTCTGCAGTATGGCTACCGGAAATGGCGAAGTCATCGGGATTGATCTTACTGATGACTAGTATGCTTCTTATGGGGCCCATCGGTAAGTCAGCTCAGTTCCCACTTCACGAGTGGCTTCCAGAAGCAATGGCAGGTCCCGGCCCCGTCTCAGCTCTGATTCACGCAGCAACGATGGTGAAAAGCGGGGTTTATATGGTTGCCCGATTACTACCCATCTTCTTCTATGGCTATTGGGTATCGGGCTGTATCGAAGCTTCCTATTTCTTCATCATAATCGCATGGGTAGGAGCAATTACTGCATTCGTGGCTGCTACTCAAGGTATGACCGCGCTGGAGCTGAAGAAAGCGCTGGCATTCTCTACCGTCAGTCAGATAGGCTACATGATGCTTGCATTAGGAGTAGCAGGATTAACTATCTCCAGTTTAGAGGGCGGTTTTACATCAGGGATATTTCACCTGTTTAATCATGCTATGTTTAAGGCTTGTCTCTTCCTCTGCGCGGGCTCAGTCATTCACACCGCCCATTCTATCTATATGAACGATATGGGCGCCATCAAGAAGTTCATGCCGTTTACCTGGATTTTCATGCTTATCGCGGCACTATCGCTGATGGGTGTTCCGCCATTTCCGGGATTCTGGAGTAAAGACGCCATTCTTGCTTCATGTCTGGCAACCAATAATTACCCCTTATTCGCACTCGCCTTGGTTACCGTAGTCATAACGGCATTCTACACAACTCGCTTCTTTGGGATGACCTTTCATGGAAGGGCAAGTAAAAACATGGAAAAATTAAAGAAAAAGGGTGCGCATCTCGGGGAAGTCCACATTACAATGGTGGTTGCATGCGGTGCTTTAGCAATCTTAATTTTTATATTTGGTTTAGTGGGTCTCTCCTTAGAGCATTTTTTTGGACACGGCTTTGAACATACCCTGATAGAAAAACTTCACCTGCCACTTGAACATGCCGCGCACGCGATGTCTCCTTGGTTAGTTCCTCTTCTGTCAGTAGCCTCCGTGGTTATAGGCATTGTGCCGGCATATCTACTCTACTTTTCGGGCAGATTAGATCCTAAGAGCATAGTGGAGAGGTATGCAGTTATGAGGATGCTCCACAAATTCTTCTGGAACAGGTGGTACATAGATAGTTTCTATTTCATGTTTTTTGTCGGTGGAGTGACCAAGCTTTATACTTTTGTACCCAAGTATATTGAAAGTCCACTGGATAAATTTTTCCATAAGATAATACCCTCTATTCCCGGAAGGCTCTATGGCAGTGGGCGAGACGTTCTGGCAAGTAGATATGGGCAAGAGGTGGTAACAGAGGCACCTGCAGAACGACAACCTGTGGTAGGAATAAGCTTAGGGTACGCATTGCTGCTGGTGCTTCTCTGTATCGCTTTATATTTGGTAGCCATGCTTATACGTGGGTGGCTTATAGGTCCATAAATATATTAGTATTCAGCAAATGAACACGAAAAAAATGATTGGGAATCCGGATGTGGTGGATGCGCCAAAAGAGGGTGAGATGATAAAATGATACCGCATATTCTTCTTCAAATAGTACTAATGCCAGCCATAGCAGCCATACTCATATTTTTAACCAGGTACAGGACAGGTAGGAGAGCGGGCTTTATAGCTGGCGGGACTCTCTTATACACCACTGCTCTTCTTCTCATAGCAGCCAACAGGATTTATCATGGAGAAATAATTTTTGAGGAGTATCCATTTGCCGAGATAGTGAATTTTAATCTTTTAGCTGACGGGTTGAGCATAGCTATTGCAATAATAATGAATCTGTGCTGTGTAGTCCTGGCATTTTACTCGATACACTATGTAGACCACAGAATAGAGGTAATATATGGGGATGTGGATGAAAGGACATGGCGTATGTATTACACGAGGTTCTTCTTTTTGTTCCCCTTCTTTGCCACGGGTTTCATGGGCATTGCCTTTTCTACAAACCTTTTAGCGATGTATTTCTTCATGGAACTGTTGACCATTATTCCCCTTTATTTCATAATGGCTCAATTCGGGTATTCCGATTTTATAGAACGTTATAAAGTAGCGCTGATGTGTCTATTCTGGGGGGTTGCCGGTGCAACCGTCTTCCTGATGGGTATCCTATTAGCATATACGCATACAGGTAGCTTTGAAATCGCGTCGTTAAGCACTCTTTCGGGAGACCCAGTAGTTACCTGGGTTATCTTACTTATGCTTATCGGTTTGTTTTCTAAGCTTGCGATATTCCCCCTTCACGTTTGGATGCCCTGGGTTCACGCAGAGCATCCCACGTGCATCGCGGGATTGCTTGCGGTATATGCGAATATCGCGGTTTATGTGATGGTCAGGGTTCTCATCTTGCCTCTTCATGATGATTTCAAAGTTTTTAGCATTCCTATCATGGTGCTGGCGCTGATAACCATGGTATATGGCTCTCTTCTTGCTATGGCACAAAATGACGTGAAACGATTCGCTGCGTGCTCAACTATAAGCCAGATTTCATATTCTGTCATTGGTGTGGCAGCACTCACGGTCTGGAGTGTAGAAGGCGGGCTATTCTTCTTTTTGTGTCACATCATGGGTAAGGGAATCCTCTTCTCAACCGCAGGTATGTTAGTCTATATGACGGGCGTCAGGGATATAAGAAAGATGGGTGGACTTGCAGCCAAGATGCCAATAACTGCGATATGCTGGACAATGGGTGCGATGAGTCTATCAGGGCTTCCACCTTTTAGTACCTTCGTCGCGGAATGGATAATGTTTACCGGCATCTTCATGCACGGAACGCATGGTCCTTCTATTGTACTGATAATAGCAATTCTGGCTATTACCGCAGTGGGATTAACGATTGCGTACACGTTCTGGTCAATAAAGCGGATATTTTTTGGGCCTATGAGTCCGGAGTTGGCTAATAACGATAAGATTGCGGACCCACCAGTACTAATGTGGCTTCCAATTCTACTTTTAGGTGTTGTATCCATCTGCTTGGGTTTGTATCCCAGACTCATACTGGACCTTTTCCATCTTGTGTTAGGGGGGATATTATGAATGCTTGATTAAAAGGAAGACGATGTTCAAAAGTGGGTAAAAAAGAGTTATGCGAATGGGAGGCAAATTAATTGACGCATTGAAATGTTTTATTAAATGTCCAATGTGCACAATGAGGCGCACGCTGGGTTCATACGAACCGATAACAGTAGAATTAATAAAGGAAAGTTGCCCTGAAGTAGAAGTGGAGAGTTTAGGTTATTATTTCGGTCTTTTACTGGCTATTATTTTCCTCACTCTCTGCGTGACAGCATATATACTGCAATTGTTTACAGCATGGGTGTAATACGGATTTAAAGAGTCGTATATTTTTTACACCTTCGATTCTTCTGTGTATAAATTTTTTAGACATTCGCTAATTACCGCCCAACATGTTATCCCTTCTCTTTTATGTTTAATCGTCTTCGCTGTTTTCCTCATTTGGTATAGAAGGACGAAATCGGCTTTCGGTGCGGGATTCCGGTATATTATGGTGCATTCTTTTGGCGGTGTGTGCCTGTTAGCCGGGGTTCTGACACATTTACACAATGGTGGTTCGCTTGCCTTTGATTCTTTTACGTGGGGTATAGGGGGAGAGTATCTGGGTGTTAATCTAATATTCCTCGCGTTTACCATAAACGCCGCAGTTCCGCCTTTACACGCATGGCTGGCGGACGCGTATCCCGAAGCGACAGTTACCGGTGCGGTGTTTCTTACTGCGTTTACCACGAAGAGTGCGATATACGTGCTGATAAGGGGTTTCCCGGGTGTAGACATTCTGATATGGTTGGGTGCGATAATGGCGGTGTATGGGGTTGTCTTTGCAGTGCTTGAGAATGACATAAGAAGACTTTTAGCCTATCACATCATCTCCCAGGTGGGATACATGGTAGCAGGAGTGGGAATGGGCGTTTTTGGCACGGCAGCAGGAGAAATGGCGATAAACGGTGCTGCTGCTCATGCT
>JAUWNY010000145.1 GCA_030612405.1 Candidatus Methanophagales archaeon
TTTCCGTTTTAGCCCCCTGATAGTACTCAAAAAACGTACCCCAAATCCGAGCGTTGTTACCCAAAAAAGGATGACTACGTCTATTTTACGCTCCCGTTCAACAACCCCTGTTTCTCTTGCGGTGTTTCTCAAAAAATCCTCGGGAAACATCTCAACAATGGCCTGTACTGTAGGATCCACCTTATTTTTATTATCTGGAACCATATATTTGCTCACTAGGTAAAATAATCGCTTTCATACTATATAAAATGTGTCAATAGTTGGGATGTCAACCTCTTATCCGAACACGCATGGATCTTGATCATGAGAAACACCCAGAGTCACGAGAAAGGGGACATAAAAAGGGCAAAAATTTCCATTATTTACCTTTAACGAAGAAACCAATTGAGATCAAACCAAATTTTGGAATCCAATGGTCTAATAAAACTACAGGTGACCAAGCATTTGTTGAAAATTGGAAGGATAATAATGGAAAACAGATAGCAATTTTAAATACTATTGATCCGGCGATTGATAATGGAGAATCGTTAAAAAATATACGAACGGATGATAAACTGGAATTAATTTTGAAAAGGCCGGTATTTGATATGTTACAAAGAAAAATAATAATAATTGGTTTTATTGCTGAAAATGAAGAGGGTATTACGTTTCCAATACCTGCTTCAAATCTCAGTATAGAACAAAATAATCCAGGACTTTACCACCTTGAAAATCAGAAATTTGAATTTAGATTTTTGGGAGTGGATTCTTTAACTAATTACCCCCATTTCTCCATACTACCTGAATTAGAGATGGACTTGGAGAATTTGATAGAAAAAAATGAAGTAGAAGCTTATGTTGAGAAAATAACAGTAGAAAAAATTTACTATTCGATTATAGGGGATAAAAATGTTATACATAGTGCTAAACAGCCCCTTAGCTTTGTTTCTGAATTTATATCTGATTTATCTGTAGGTGAAAAAGTCATGCTTAATATTGAATATTTAGTTGAGTATTTGGGAGAAGTGTATATCATACTTGGTGTGGAATCAACTGTATCTTCTGAAGATGTTAGAATCTTAGAAGAATTTGGAATTAGAGTGGAAGAGAACCAGTTATACTGTGACGAACCAATATCTTATGAAGATTTAAGAAAAATTCAAGATTTATTGCCTAAGCGGTCCTCGGATCTCAGACGTTTATATGCGTTATCGCATCAGTTAAATGTTCGTAGCGTGGAAATCCCAAAAGTTTTCAAGGCTTTACAAAAAGAAGCATTAGAAATTAAAAATATAGTAAGTGTTAATGGAGACCAGTCAAGAGTAAAAGAAATGCAGAAAAAGATCAAGAGTCAGAATGTTCGATTATCAAAAAAATCCTATCAGATTATTAACAATATATTAAATGATGCTTGGAATTTAAGTTTTTTACCGGGTAATAAGTCTTTTTTAAAGAGGCAAGAGGCTAAATTAGAAGGGCAAGAGGCTAATCTTGCTAAAACTAGAGAACGACTGAGAAATGCAAGAGATGATTCATCGGCAAACAGAGTTAGAGAGTGGATTGCTGAAGATGAATATAAAATTTCCGAAATAAGAGATAAAATTTCCGAAACAAGATATAAAATTTCTAATGTTAAAAAAGAGATTGAGGAGCTTGAAAATTTGTTAGAATAGAACTTTGTATACACCAAAATTGTTACCCAAAATTTGCAAAAGTAAAACCCACACCAAAAAATAAATAGAGAGGATGTTTTGACCTCACCCCCTCTCCCCCCTCTCCAGAATCGCATTCGTAATCATATCCGTAAGATATATTCCCCCGTGATACCCCATGATACCATACCTGTGGTATCCAACCCTATCGTAGACCGGGAATCCGCATCTCACGAATGCAATGTCCTCGTCCTTAGCAATTGGCGTGCATTTCGTATTTCCAAACAGGATATCCACCTCGTTGTCTTTCACTGCGCGCTGCAACTCGTACAAATCGCGTCCGTTCAATATCTCGCCACCGTCAGTTACCGATTTCGCCTTCTGCAAAAACTTCCTGCTCGCTGTGCCGCTTTAAATGACAAGGTTCCTGAATATTACGACTCAGTGCTGCACAGAGGAACGCACTTGGTTGCGTTGGAAGATTTAAATTTAAATATCAAGATATTGGTAAAATAAAAAGTCCGTTGGATAATTTACAGATAAGGGTAGGGCGAAATGATTAGAGATGGAGAAGTTCGACCAGAGGAATGTATATGCGAATCATGTTCGGGTATATTGCCAAATTGGAAGGATATACGAACCAAGTTAGGATATACTACATTATGTGAAATTCCGGCTGACATGATTAATATAAATTGAAAATGCTGTTAGCTGTCGGAGGAAGGAGAACCTATGAAGCTATACCGCGACTTCACCTCGCAGGAGGAGATTGACCTTGAATACAACATGGCCATCACGGTGCCCGACACAAAGCGATGGATGGAGAAGGTGTATGTCCAGGAAAGCGCAAAGGTCCGACACGAGCTCAAGTGTGAGTTGGACGTGCGCTTCGGCCCGACAGTGGACGAAACGGTCGATGTCTTCCCAGCCAAAGAGCCCGGCGCTGCGCTTCTGGTCTTTATCCACGGAGGTTATTGGAACTGGGGCAGCAGCAAGGAATTCAGCCTGGTAGCTCGCGGTCCCGTCGCCCACGGAGTCACCGTTGTGGTAACCAATTATTCGCTCTGTCCGAAAGTCACCATAGCCGAGATCACACGCCAAAGCCGCGCCGTGATTGCCTGGCTACATAGAAAAGCATCAAAATTCAGCAAAGTCCCTATCTCAACATCCCGCGTTCGGGACCGCCGCTACTGGTCACATTCGGCAGAGAGGAATCAGAAGAGTTTCACCGGCAATCGACCGACTATCTTGAGGCGTGGCGTGCCAACGGACTCCGGGGAGAATTACTCATACAGGAAGCCAAACATCATTTCTCCGCCATCGAAGGCCTGACCGACACAAACAGCCCGCTCTGCAAAGCACTCATAGATTTCATGACCCGATGCGAGAACGGATAGGACCAGGATTTGAATCCGATCATTTGGTATGAAATTGCTAAAGCGACATACGAGTTAATAATAGCACTAAGTTTTTTGGAAAAACATATGAAGACTACGATGCGTGGTTTCGACATATTTGGAATATTCTTGGAGCATCAGCAAAAAATCATACGGTCGCAACGTCGTATGCGCTCGGAACGTTATATGAAATTCGGCGTGGGTTTAATCAATCTTTATATAGTAGAAACGCATTGTATCAATAGTGATAAAATGAGAAACTTTACAGCAATTATCTATAAAGAAGAGGATATCTATGTTGCTGAGTGCTCTGAAGTTGGCACAGTTAGTCAGGGAAAAACTATTGAAGAAGCTATAAATAATCTTAAAGAAGCTACAGAGCTTTATTTAGAGGAGTTCCCGTTTAAGGAAGAGAGAAAACCACTTCTGACAACATTTGAGGTGGCTGTTAGTGCCAAAGCTTAGGAAAGTATCTGGAGATAAAGTAGTAAGAATTCTTTGTAATAAGTTAGGGTTCAAGATTACAGGGAGAACTGGCAGTCATAGTAGACTCTCAAAAATGACTCCTAAAGGGAAAGTGGGAACTGTTGTTCCTATGCATAACGAACTAAAAATAGGGACTTTGAAAGGAGTTCTCAAATTGGCAAAAGTTGATACAGATGATTTCTCTAAATATCTTTAAAAACCCAAGCCGAACTCTGCGGAAACTTTCGGTTTCCTTGCCTCGCCTTCGGTTCTGTCATAAATCGGGTATGCGGTGAAATTGAGTCCTTCTTCCTTATACCACCCTTTCTCCTTCGCCACATAGGCACATGCGGCATGGTCGTTGAACTCCACAGCCATGCCGACATCTGATTGTTGTTCTTGTACACAGCCAGTTGTGAAGATGGCCACGCCGAGTATTCCTGCAACAAGGACAAACGCCAAAATCGAACTAATCTTCATCTTTTACACCTCCTCCTTCACATTTCCCACAGACCTCACAGTCTTCCTGACTGCAATGCCCTTCACAACCGTAGTTATCAATTCTTTTGAGTTTTCCACCGCATTCTGGACAGTTTAAATCTTTTCCACGCAGCCCATGAGCGCAGGGCGACATCTCGAATGTATAGCCTCATACCCGGCACTGGAAGTGGCGAGGAGGCTTCCGCACAATCATATCGGGAATCAACTGCCCTCGCCCTACCAGTGTTTCGCTTTCCCCCTTCCCTTTTCACTCTTTCCATTTTTCTTTTTTAACCTCCTGTTCAGAGTTTGCTAAATGCCCCTTATTAGACTATTTGAGAGATTTGCATAGGTGTGTTATGAAGAGATAAGAAAGACCTCACCCCCTCACCCCCCACTCTAGAATCGCATTCGTAATCAGATCCAGAAGATCTATCCCGCCGTGATACCCCATGAAGCCATATCTGTGGTATCCCACCCTATCGTAGACAGGGAATCCGCATCTCACGAATGCAACGTCCTCATCCTTAGCAATCGGCGTGCATTTCGTATTTCCAAACAGAATATAGCCGCTCGCTTGCCGCATGTCTTCATATGCACATCCACCATCGCATCAATGAGCCTGCCTCGACCCTGCTCAAGCGAATACGGTATCTCCGCACCGGTCATATCACATACGGCATCCAGGAATCTGTCAGTATTCGAGACTCCAATCGGGCAAATCGTATCTGCAGCCATACCGTATTTACCCTTCAGGTATACTGCGGCAGAACCACCCGCATGCTCGCATAATGCAATAACGCCTCGTGCTTTTGCACAATCTTCTAGTTCGGCTACGGACGATCCACCCCTGGGAAAAGGCGGCTTTGGCAGAATAAGCGGGGCATTGAGCGTCTCCGAAATGTCGCTCAGAATCGTGTATGATATATTCATAGGATCGAGCATCTGCTTTATCTCCATGACATCGCCCGGATTCACCATTCCAGGTAGGATATTCAACTTTGCGTTTGCGGGCTCAGATTCTTCAGAAAGAGTGGTTACAAGCGCTTTCAGTGCGTTGTCATATCCCGTGACGTGCGATCCAACATAGCTCGGCGTGTGGATTGGAACCACCTTCGAGTCTTCGTAATTACCTTCGCTGATGATACCGTCAATGTCATCGCCTATTGTCTCCGAGAGGCAGGTAGTAATCACGCCTATGAGCTCCGGATGCCGTCTCGCAATTACGTTCTTTATTGACTCTACTAGATTCTTCTTCCCTCCAAATACAGAGGCATCTTCACCGAGCGAGCTCACCGCCACCTGCACGGCCTCACCGAAATGACGGTTAAACATCCGCATTGGATATGCACTGCAGCCCTGAGAACCATGAACGAGCGGAACCGCAGCGTGAACACCGAAGAGCGCGTACATTGCACCTATTGGCTGGCATATCTTGGCCGGATTAATCGTTACGCTACGCATCTTTTCCCCTCCTGTGTTTGTTTAGCAGACCACAAGATTACACAGATTTTCACGAGAGAATCGCAATAGTAACAAAGTTTTAATACCATGTTGGTCATTTTACCCCCCTATTAGCCCTATTTTCTTGTGTTAATCTTGTGAAATCTCGTGGTTTTTTACTTCCGCTATACGAGTACTCGCTCCTTATCAAACCCCACACCGGTGCGAATAGCGTCTTCTCGACGTCTCTTGCGAAGTTCAAGAATCCGGAATAGACCGCATAAGGGCCCTTCTCGTAAGCATGTCCGTTTATGAATGGCACGCCAAGCTTATACTTCACACCGCCACAGATTGAGCTTTTTCAAACCTCTGAAACCGTAGCGTAAGTAAAGAGTCAAGTTCCTGTTTGTGGGTGGTATCAGTCTGATTAAGGCAGTCAGTGATAGCATTTTTAAAATCCTTAAACTCA
>JAUWNY010000004.1 GCA_030612405.1 Candidatus Methanophagales archaeon
TTGTGGAGAAACCGCCAAAACCTACTAATGCCTTTTTAGGCGAGGCGGTTTTGCTTGATAAGAACTTGAAAAAAGGGGAAGTAGTGGAAATAAGGTGTGGAACTGCAAAAGTAAGTGGTGAGATAAAAGAGATAAGAGAAAAGATAGATTCGGAGACAGGAGCAGTTTTAGAGAGCAATCCAGAAGAGATAAATGAGCATGATGCGGCAACTATTGTCTTTGCGACCGAGCCGCTGGTGGTAGAGGAATTCGCGGAGATTCCAGAACTCGGACGGTTTGTTCTCGTAAAAGCTAACAAGAATATAGGGGCTGGAGTGGTCTTACAAACAAACTTTTCTTTTTAAAAGAAACCTTTACTAAAGAAAGCATTTTCTTTCTAAAGAAAGAACCTATAATAAATAAAAATAAACCTAATCTTGGTGATGAATATGGGGACAAAGGTAATAGCGATATATAAGCTTGAAGGAGTGAAAAAATAATGGATAAAAGGTTGGAAGCCATGACTGGAGAAAGAGATAAGGGAACATTTCTCGTATTAGGCATAGATGCGGCGACATGGGCTGTTGTGAACGCGAATTTAAGCAAGTTGAGTAATTTTGAGCGGTTGATTAAGCTTGGCAAAAGCAAAGTAATTACGCTGACGGAGAAGCCTATATCCGCATCTATCTGGTGCGGTATGTTCTCAGGTAAGCTTTTCACGGAGCACAAACATGAAAGTTATGTTGTTAATGGCGATATTGTAAAGCGAGCGGATATTAAAGTGGATTTTATATGGGATATTCTACATGCGAGAGGAAAGAATGTAAAAGCGTTGAACGTACCTTTTGTTGTGCCGCCTTATTCATTCAACGTAGATTTTAAGCCCATCGGTTTTGGATTGCCCACGAATGAAAAGGAATGGGGAGAGGAGCTGGAACGAGTTACGGAGAAGACGAAAGAACTTTTAGTGGAGGAGAAGCCGGATTTGCTCATCGCTGTTTATACGTTTTTGGATAGGATTCAGCACTTCCACTGGGGTGAGGAATACGTTGTCGAGTGGTATGAGCGAATGGATGAGAAGATAGGAGAACTGATATTCGATACAGGTTTCTTAGATGGGAACAACAAGTTGATTGTGATTTCTGATCATGGGTTCTGCTCTTTTGGGGAGGCGAAGGTGCAGACGCTGCCGGAATACACGAAAGAGGGGCAATTAAAGGGAGACCATCATGAAGATGCATTTCTGGTAACGGTGAACGTGGATTACGAGGTAGAGAGACCGCAGGATGTCTTTTTTGCGATTGAGGAAGAGATTCTATGAAGGAAATACTTGTATTTGTTTAGCTCCTTTTTATAACCACCAGATTACACAGATTTTCACGAGAAAAAGAATAGTAGTGACATAGTTTTAGTACGCATTTAACTACTTTATACCATATAAGTTAATCCCAAGTTCTTGTGTTAATCTTGTGAAATCTCGTGGTTTTTTTAGTTAGCTATACAAATACTTTTTTGCAAGAATAGCATAGCTATTCAACAACCGCTATTACTTCGCATGGTGCATTCTTCTTCAAATCATCTACAATTTTAGCACGTTTTTCTACCAATATCGTATCTACATTATATCTCTGTATCACTTCGACAACCGTTTCAACAAAGGGCCCTTTAACTCTTATTGTCTCAAAGGCTATGCCACGTTTTTCCGCTTCCTTTTCCAATCTGGCTAATCGCTTCGAGATGACCTCTTCCCTATCTGCGTTTATATCTACCTCTAATCGCTCTACAACCTTTTCACCAAGAAAACCCAGATCATGCGTTAACCGGGCAACCTTTTCGGCAATATTCATATCTCGCACGCTTAATATGATCAGATCGGCTTTATTATTCGCCGCAAGATCCAGTGCCTGCATTGCCAGTTTTTTGTGGATTGAAGTAGCAGAAAAAGCTACTAATATTTTAGCTTTCGTCTCCATGATTTATCTATCTTTATATTAAATTAAATTAAGTTGATACCAATTAAAGGCCAATATGTAAATACCATAATAATAAAAACTACCCATGCAGTTAAATTTAAAATGGATGCAGGCAGCAGGATTTGACGTATCGTATAATAGCCAGCCGAATATGCAATTGCATTTGGCGGCGTGCCCATAGGCAGGATAAATGCAAGTCCTGATGGTATGGCTATCAGAAACACCATAATTATAGGGTTTATGCCAACTATATCACCTATACTGAATCCAATGGGTATGAGAATCGCAACACATGCCGAATTACTGATCGCCTCTGTAAGGAATATAGCGATAAGAGGTAATATCAGAACTACAATGACCGATGTCAACGTGAGGTTATCCAAAACGGTCATAGCAGCCCATTCTGCCGCTCCTGTCGATGCCAGTGCAGATCCGATGGCGATTGCCCCGCCGTACATTAGGATTATTCCCCAGTTGACATTGGATTCCACATCTCGCCATTTCAGCACATTGAGCATGAAGAGCAAAACAGCAGAAAGAATCGCTATTACTGCTAATCCTATTGTATTACCAATAAATATCCATGAACATACGGTCAGCAGCATAACACACCCCACCTTCTTTTCTGCCCTCGTTATCTTACCTACGGCTACTAGTTCAGATCTGAGTACTTCTTTTGCCGGTTTGATTGTGTGTATATCCATTTTCAAAAAAAGATTTAATATGACAAAAGCAATTGCAAGCATTACAAATACTATTGGCATCGCAGCCACCATCCACTCAAAGAAAGTTATTTCAAGACCTGTGCTTTCTTTTAATAAGCCGATAGCAAGTGGGTTCCTTGCACCGCCAAGCAGCGTTCCCACACCGCCTATCACGGCACCCCACGCCAGTGATAGAAACAGAAGTGCACCGTAATTGCTGTTTAACTTTTCTAAATCTAAACTGTTCGCAATCGCGGCAACCACCGGGAACATCATGGCTGCAACGGCGTGTTCCGGCATTATAAACGATAAAGATGCGCACGTTAGCATTATGCCCGCCAACAATTTACGGGGTGTGCTGTCAAATTTATTGAGCATAAGCAAAGCCATTCTTTTGCTTAACCCTGTCTCAATCATTGCAGCGGCAAGGATGAAAGCACCAAGGATAAAGAATACTGCTGAGTTTCCAAACAGAGCAAAAGCATCTTTACTCGGCATCACGCCTAGTAGAGGGAGAAGAGCGATTACAAACAGACCCGTCACAGAAAGTGGCAGCGCGTTTGTTATCCACAGTATAATAGCACATGCAAAGATCCCTATTGCATTTTTTGCTTCCGTAGACAGTCCTGCCGGTGCAGGCGATACCACAAAAACTGCAAGTACGAGTAATGAAAAAGCTATGACGATATATTGTCCTTTTCTATTCATGTTATTTTTGTATATAAAGTATAACATCTACCTATAAATTTAATTTGGGACGCAGATTTACACGGATTTGATTTTTTCTGCGTTAATCTGTGTCCATAAAATACTTTTTGTATGATAATCTTTTCTTTTGGTTTTGTGGGCCCTAAGTAAATACTTAACCGAACACACAGGTCTAAGCATCTTAAAATGTATATTTATATATACTATACTATGTTAAGATTAGGAGGAGTATGATATGTCCATAACTGTGTCAAAAGAAGAAGTAATAGGATTTGAGAAGCTAAAGGCAATCTCGCAAATCGCTCCAATTGAAAAAGAATAAATCAGCGTAAATCTGTGTCTTGAAAGATAAGTTAAAACCATGTCCGAAATCGTTAATCAAAACCTGCGAAAAATAGCAAAAGCTTTTATGATTAAAAATAAATCAGTGAAATGGAAAGATGAGTGGATGTAGAAGGCAAGAGGCTAAAGGCGAGAGGCTAAAGACTTATGGGTAGTTTTAAAGAACTTAGAGTTTGGCAGAAGGGAAAAGACCTTGCTGTTTACATCTACCAAATAACAAACACCGGCAATTTTGCAAAGGATTATGGGTTAAGAGATCAAATCAGGCGTGCGGTAGTTTCTATTCCGAGTAACATTGCAGAAGGCGATGAGAGAGAAACAGATAAAGAGGCTGTTCGCTACTTTTACATTGCTAAAGGGTCATCTGCTGAAGTGTTGACACAAGCAACTATTGCCTTTGAAATAGGATATATCCCAAAAGAGACATTTTTTGAGATAGAGAAAGGATGTATAGAAATATCAAGTATGCTTTCAAAATTGATCTCGGCACGGTCGAAGACCTTTAGCCCTTAGCCTTTTGCCTTTAGCCCTTTCCCTATAGATAAAAAGAGATACCATGTCCAAAAACGTAAACCAATCGCTCAAAAAAATAGCAAAAGGCACTGGTATAATCTTCACCGGCACAATAATTGGCCTGCTCTTAGCTTTTGTCAGCCGAGTCATTATCGTCAGATACACCACCCAAACAGAATACGGAATCTTCTCTCTGGCATTAGTTTTGATGAGCATCTTTGCTATGATTTCAACCTTAGGACTACAAAGTGGGGTTACCAGACAAATCGCTTATTTCAGAGGGAAAAAGGATAGTAAAAAAGTAAGTGGCATTGTCATATCATCCATTCAGATCGCTCTGGTTGCCAGCATTTTTTTCTCTATTTTTCTTTTTTTTGTTTCAGATATAATTTCAGTAAAAGCATTTCACAGCCCTGAATTATCCACGCCACTGAAAATATTCGCTATTGCAATTCCTTTTTCCGTTTTTATTGTTATTTTTACGTCAATCTTCCGTGGATTTGACAGAGTGGAGCCCAACGTATATTTCCAAAACATTTTAAGAAACGTTCTTTTACTGCCGCTTTTGGGTATAGTTATCCTGTTTGGTTTATCTTTTCTTGGACTACTGTATGCATATTTAGCATCAATCGCACTCACTTGCATTGCCTTTGCAGTGTATGCCGCGAAAAAATTGCCCGTTTCTGTTAAAGGAGAGAAAAATACCAATGTCGGTTCGTTGAGAAAAGAGCTATTATTCTTCTCGCTTCCACTAATGGTTAACAGTATATTAGGAATGATTATGCACTGGACCGATACTTTAATGCTCGGATATTTCAAGACGCCAGATGTAGTTGGATTATACAATGCTGCATTACCACTCGCAAATCTCATTCCAGTGGTTTTAACGTCAATGCTTTTCCTCTATGTTCCAATCGCATCGCAGTTATACTCGCAAAATTTGATGGGTGAATTGAGAAGAAACTATGCAATTCTTACAAAATGGATGTTCGCATTAACACTTCCCCTTTTTCTCATAATATTTCTGTTTCCGGAAACCGTATTGAACATTCTATTTGGTGCTCGTTATATTCAAGTGGGTCTGGCACTTCAAATCATGGCTTTGGGTATGTTCATTCACACCTTTTTAGGACCCAATGGCGCCACTTTAATGATTGCCGGGAAAACGAGATTTTTGATGTGGACCGGTTTAATTGGTGCAATTATGAACATAGCGCTAAATATTTTTTTGATTCCGCTATTAGGGATTATCGGTGCGGCTATTGCTTCTGCATCCTCACTTGCCGTGATAAACTTACTTAATTCAACAAGGCTTTATCTGCTTTTCAGAATACATCCGTTCACGAAGAATTATATCAAGCCAATTTTAATATCGGTTTTGCTTGTTTTCGTTATTTTTACACTTGTAAGGAGTGTGGTTGATGGGATACCTTTCTGGTTGCTGCTGATGTTTCTTATAATATTCCTGGGGGCGTATGGTTTATCGATACTGCTGACAAAGAGTTTTGATAAAGAGGATATAATGATGCTGCTTACGATAGAAAAAAGGCTGGGAGTTGATCTTACGTCAATAAAAAATATATTGAAGAGGTTTATATAGGTGTATACACATCTTAGATGTAGATAGATGAAATGCCCGAAAAAAATATTGTTGGAATAGCAAAGGTAAAGCAGCCACAGAACAAGTCAGAGATTAGAAACCAACTATTCAATCTATTAGGTCTGATGAAAGAGAAGGGTAAAATCAAAATCCCTACAAAAGCAAATATAATGATCAAACCGAACATCTGTCTCGTCAGAGGTTATGAAACGGGCGCAACTGTTGACCCTTTTATCGTTAAATGCCTCGTGGATTGGCTATCCAAAACTGGTTATTAAGAAAGATATAACTATGGGAAATATTAAACGAAGCGTTGTGGATATAATAAAGAAGCATGCATTAATTCATAAGATGGCTCGATATGCATATAAAGATTACAACGACATAAAGAATAGAAGAGAATTTTATTCGAGAATTAAGCAAATAAATCCCGATGAGTATCTTGATACCTCAAATAAACCGGATTTGAATGTCATCATACTCACGGTTGATTGCTTACGAGATTCTCAGCTATCATATAATGGATATTTTAGAGAGACTACTCCATTTCTTGATTCGATAAGAGGGTCTAAGTTTACAGCAATCTCTTCAGCACCCTGGACATATCCCTCAGTAGCTTCGATTTTAACCGGGTTATATCCCCATACTCATGGTGGTATTCTTTCAGGAAAAGTGAAGGAGTTCTATCTGAAAAATTTCATGAAGATAAAAGGAAACTTATTAACTTTACCTGAGATACTATTTCTCTTAGGATATAGAACTTATTTTGGAACAGCGATAGATGTAGCATTTTATCCTCTTAGAGGTAGGGTTGTCCCATCAAAACAAAAAGGTATAGGTGATTATAGCGCAGAGGAATTACTTGAAGATTTAAAGAAGTGGATTTCAAAAAGTGATAAACCTTTCTTCGCTTATGTCCAGCTTGGGGACCTCCATGAACCTCTAAATCCCCCCAATAGCTTTAGAAATTTCTTTGGAGAGGTAAAAAACCTCCATAATATTGATTTGTGGGACTTTAGAAGGAGAGAAGAACAGAGAGGAAAAAAGTTCCAGGAGTATAAAGAGAATAGAATACTGCTTTATGATAATACCCTTAGATATGTTGATTATTCAATCGAGCAGTTCCATAGCTTCCTCGAAGATTCCGGACTTATTGATTCCACTGTTCTTATAATTACGGCAGATCATGGCGATGAGTTCTGGGAGCATGCCGAATTAGAGGCTAAGAACTTCTATGATCCAAGAGGTTTTTATGGGGAGGGGCATGGTCATAACGTGTTTAACGAGATTATTGAAGTCCCGCTTATATTATCCTGGCCTAAAATTCCAAACAAAAGATATGGTAAATTAGTTAGCACAATAGACATTATGCCAACTATTCTTGATTTGCTTGGAGTAAACCATAAGCTGAGTTTTGATGGGTTAAATCTTTTCGAGAGTAAGGAAAAAAGAGCTTTGCTTAATGAAGCAGCGGGCTTTGGATACGAGAAAAAAGCATTGGTTATAGGGAGATTCAAGTTGATATACTCTAAGCATGATGATATAGCATGGGTTTTTGATCTTGAGAAAGATTCAGAAGAGCAAAATCCGATTAGAGATGAAGAATTAGTTAGTATGTTTGTTGATAAGTTAAATAGGATACTTGCAAAAAGGGGGAAACTAAAAATAAGAGAAATCATTAAATTAAAAGAGAGCGGTATAAACAAGTGAAAACTTGATATTATGGAACACTAGCTAAATTTTCATATTCTTTTTCAATTTACTTAATCTCTGACTGATTAGCTTTTTCTCTTCTTTGCTTTTTAAATTACTTAACCAACTAAATAAATTTTTTCTAAGCATTTTAGCGATTTCCGGCTTCTCTTCAACAATATTCTGCATTTCCTCTGGATCGCTTTCCAAGTGATAGAGTTCTTCTATCCCTCCATGAATTACGCCGCAGTATCTACATGTTGCAGCTTCTTTTGAAGGGGAATATATATATTTCCATTTATTAGTTCTGATTGTTTTTTTATTTTCAGTGTAAGACTCCTCAGCAACTATGAAAGAACGGAGAGAATTTACTTCTCCTCTTATTGTCGGAACTAAAGTTATACCATCGAATTCGGATTCTTTGAATGGAATGTTTAGAATATCCAAAAGAGTGGGTACTATATCAACGTGTTGGACAAAACCTTTGATTCTTTTTCCCTCCACAGGTAAGTTATTAAAAATTAAAGGGATATGTATTGATTCGTCATACAAACCATGATGATCAAAAAATATTCCGTGTTCAATCAAACTCTCGCCATGATCTGAAGTTATCACAAAAATCGTATTCTCATATATACCTTGTTCTTTGAAATATTTTACCAATCTTCCAATTTCTTGATCCACATATTTTATAGCTGAATCATACATTGCACTTACTTCTTCTGCAGTTGTCGCTTTCCCTGCGGCTTTCAGCAGATACTCTTTCCATTGTTCATTTCCAATGCTTGCAAATAACTTCTCCAATTCTTTGCCGTCTCCTTCTGGTTTAAGTTCGTTATAAATGCTTTCTGGAGCGTTGTAAGGGGTATGGGTATCCCAGTAATGTATAAAGAGAAAGAAAGGTTTGTTACAATTATTAACAAGTTCAAGTGCCTTATCCGTCAGTTTGGTTGCGGTATGTATTGAAGAATTAGAAGATGTCGTTTTTCTGTATATTTTCTTTATTTTATCTGAAAAAGTGTCAGGAAGTTTGTTCACTATTTTTGAGAGAATTTTTAAATGCTTTTTCTGCATAGCATCGCTTAAATAATATTCAAATCCCTTTTTGTGCCATCTACCCAACCAATCTATACCAATAGTTTTATAACCATTGTCCCTTAATATCTCTGATAAAAATCGGATTTTTTGTTTATAGAAGTTCTGAAGCATGGAATTTGTTACTTTTTCGCTGTGATTTCTTATACCATGGGAAATTGGATACTTACCGGAGAGTATTGTTGTGAAAGAAGGATCCGTTGTATTGATACAACTAAAAGCGTTCTCGAAAGTAATTCCTTTCTTTGCCAAATTATCTATATTTGGGCTGGTCTCCTTATCGTATGCATAACAGCCTAAATGGTCTGCTCTAAGGGCATCTATCCCTATTAGGACTATATTTTTGTGTTTCATTGCACACCCTCTTTTACAATCCTGAACTCCCTTTCTAAAAGCTCATTGAAAGAAGGGAATATCCTCGCATAAATCCTTCTAATTACGCTTTTCATGTTTTCACCCATTTCTCTTAACTTAGTAAGTGTAGGTAATCTTCCATCCTTCAGCTCCTCAGCCCATGCATCTCCTTTCATCTAAACTTTTAAATACATTTTGCAATAAGATGTATTTATTGATAGGTATATAAAAAGGTGATGGAAATATGGAAAATCATGCCGCTCAAATTTTGCTCTTGAACTGGAACGGATGGGAAGATACGATAATCGAATGTCTTGAATGCATAAAGAATGATATGTACAATATAAAACAAAGTAAAGTTAGAAAGCGAATATTTAAATATGAAATGTATTAACATTTATATACATGTAGCATCTACAAATTCTAAGGGGGTAGAGAAGTAGCATGATCGAAACGGAAAAAATACCAGTCGTCATCCTCTGCGGCGGCATGGGCACAAGACTAAGAGAAGAAACAGAATACAAACCAAAGCCTATGATCGAGATTGGAAACAAACCGATCTTATGGCATATAATGAAAATATACTCAGCTTATGGGTTTAAGGACTTTATTCTCTGCTTAGGCTACAAAGGTGAAATGATCAAAAGTTATTTTTATAACTATGAGATTTCAAATAACGATTTTACGGTAGAATTAGGCAGCTATAAGCATGTAGAAATTCACAGCAATCATAAAGAAAAAGGCTGGCGGGTTACTCTTGCTGATACAGGGGAGACGGCTTTGAAAGGTTCCAGGATAAAGAAAATAGAAAAATATGTAAATGGTGATTTATTCATGCTTACTTACGGGGATGGTGTAGCAGACATAAACTTGCATGAACTACTGTCTTTTCATAAAAATCATGGTCGCATAGGAACAGTAACAGGTGTCCAACCACCATCAAGATTTGGTGAAATGATAATTAAAGATAATAAGGATGTTTCATTTACAGAAAAACCGCAAGTTTCTGAGGGTTTAATAAACGGTGGATTTTTTGTTTTCAATCGAAAAATCTTCGACTATTTATCGGAGGATAATAATTGTGATTTTGAAGTGGGGCCTTTAGAGCAATTAGCCGAAGAGGGTGAATTAAGGGTATATGAACTCAAAGGAGATTGGGCATGTATGGATACTTTTAGGGATATGCAGTATCTTAATAAGTTGTGGGAAAGTAGGAAAGCATTTTGGAAAATTTGGGATAAGTAAAAATGAGGAAACTAAACAAAGTATTAGTAACGGGAGCTACTGGCTTTATCGGTTCTCATTTAACGCAGAGATTGATACGAGAGGGATTTGAAGTTGGAATATTAAAGCGAGAAAAATCAAATATATGGAGGATTAAAGGTTTGTTAGATGAAATAGTGGCTTATGATGTGGATTTACGAGATACAGAAGAAGTTTCTAAAGCGTTTTCGCATTTTAGACCAGATGTTATTTTTCATTTGGCTACCTACTATGCGGTGGAACACAAGCCACAAGAAATACCCCTAATGGTTGATACAAATGTTTTAGGAACAGCAAATCTGCTCGAAGCATCTAAAGAATCTATGGTTAAGCTATTTGTTAATACAAGCTCTTGTTTTGTCTATAAAGAAAGCGAAAACAAGTTAAGAGAAAACGATGACTTGAGCCCTTTAAACCTATACGCATTGACAAAGATACAAGCAGAACAAGCCTGCAGTTTTTATGCAGAAAAATATGGATTGAAAGCAATAACCTTCCGCCTCTTCCCGCCTTATGGTCCGGCTGATCACGAACGAAGATTGATCCCTTATGTCATAAAGAGTTTGCTTGAAGGAGAAAAGCTGAAGATGACCACAGGGAAGCAAAGATGGGACTTTGTTTTTGTTGATGATATAGTGGATGCTTACTTCAAACTTTTATCTGTTTCTGATCTTCCCAAAAAACATGAAATCTTCAATATTGGAACGGGGAACGCCGTCAGTGTTCGAGAAGTTGTATCCCGAATAAAGGAAATCATAGGTGCTGGGTTAGAGCCTGAATGGGGAGCAATTCCTCACAGAAAGAACGAGGTTTGGTTTATCTGTGCGGACATAAGCAAGACCGAAACATTTTTAAGGTGGCAACCTAAAATACAAATCATGGAAAGAGGGTTGGAGCTCACGGTAGAGTGGTATAAAAACTTTTGGAAAAAGGAAGTATAAAAATGGATGAGAAAGAGATTGAAGGCGTGATTGTGAAACCCCTGAAAAAGATACCTGATGAAAGGGGATGTATCTACCACATGCTCAGAAACGATGACCCAGTTTTTGAGAAGTTTGGAGAAATATATTTTTCAGTAGTATATCCCGGAGTCATTAAGGGATGGCATCTTCACGAGAAAATGACGCTGAATTATACTATTATACAGGGAATGATAAAACTTGTTCTTTATGATGATAGGGAAAATTCTCCTACGAAGGGCAATTTGATGGAATTGTTTATTGGTGAAGAAAACTACTGTTTGGTTAAGATACCACCAAGAATTTGGAATGGATTTAAGGGTGTAGGAAACAAACCAGCCATAGTTGCAAATTGTGCAACATTACCTCATGATCCAAATGAGATAAAAAGAATTAGTCCAGTTACGGATAAGATACCTTATGATTGGGGGCTAAAACATGGATAGAACCATAAATGGTTACTTTGGAGATATATACAAAAATAAAAAAGTGCTAATTACAGGTCATACTGGCTTTAAGGGTAGTTGGTTATCTTTATGGCTTACAGAGTTAGGTGCAAATGTTATCGGCTACTCCTTAGAACCTCCAACAGAACCAAATTTATTTGAAGCTATAACTCTGAAGGATAAAATTACACATATTATTGGGGATGTCAGAGACGAAGAACATTTAATCTCCATCTTTGAAAAATATCAGCCCGAATTTGTTTTCCACCTAGCAGCCCAACCATTAGTGAGGGTTTCATATAAAGAGCCAAAACTTACTTATGAAACAAATGTAATGGGAACTATAAATGTTCTGGAAGCAGTAAAAAAAATAAAAAGCGTTAGGGTCTGTGTTATTATTACCAGCGATAAGTGTTATGAAAATAAGGAATGGGTTTACGGATACAGAGAAACAGACCCTGTGGGCGGATATGATCCATATAGCTCAAGTAAGGGCTGTGCTGAACTTGTAACCAGTGCATATAGAAGATCATTTTTCAATCCCGAAGATTACAGCAAAACTCATAATGTAGCTTTATCTTCTGTTCGTGCAGGAAACGTTATAGGTGGTGGAGATTGGGGAGAAGATAGGATTATCCCTGATTGCATAAGGGCTATTGCTAAAAATAAAGCAATTAATATCCGTAGCCCACAAGCAACAAGACCATGGCAATATGTTCTGGAACCCTTATCAGGTTATTTATTGCTTGGAGCCTTGATGTATGAAGACGGGGGCAAGTATAGTAGTGCTTGGAATTTCGGTCCGAACGATGAAAGCATAAAAACCGTGGAGGATTTGGTTAATCTTGTAATTAAATATTGGGATGGTGGTACTTATACAATAGACACCTTAAATCATCCACATGAAGCAGGTCTTTTGAAGTTAGATGCAAGCAAAGCCAGAGCATTACTTGGCTGGAAGCCAATTTATGACGTTTATAAAGCAGTTGAAAAGACTATTAATTGGTATAAGAATTTTTATAATGGTATGAGAAATGAAAAGTTGTATGAATTTACAGTAGGAGTACTTTGGGAATATGTAAATCGGATGAGTGATGAATATGGAATGATGGGGGAGAAGGGTGATTGAAATGTTAGCAATAAAGGCAGTTGTAAAAAATGCAGTATCAGAATGGAAAAATCTGGAGGAAGAGGAAGTATGGAAATAAGAGAAGGAATACTTTGCGGGGGAGGGCTAGAATGCAGGCAATTAGAGACCTAATAGATACAGAAAAGCTGAAGCATATTATGAACATACCAGAGAACTTTGGGGATAAAGTTGAGGTTATTGTTCTGCCTTTTAATAAGGATGAAAAAAGCGAGTCATATTACTTAATGAAAATGCAACAACACTGCGGATACATTCAGGCTTTATTAAATGATCCAGATGAGGACGTATGGGATGACTTATAAAAAAATCAGCAAAAATATTATTCTGATTAGTAACTCAGATTTTGCTAAGAGTTCCTTACCTAGAGAATCCTTTTTACATATGGATAAATCAGTTTTACTCGACAAATCTGTCTTTACCGAGGAAGTCGCTGAAATGACTTCTTCATTTATGGATAGTGTTGTAAGAGCGATGATAATAGGAAAGTCTAAGCTTTATTATGAAAAGTTCCACAAGCCAATTCAGCATAAAGAATTTATTCAGGGCAAAGATTACATCTCTTATGCAGGACGGGTCTATGAGAACAAATATGGAAATTACGAGGATGCAGAAAAAGCGATTAGAAGCGATTTTGTGCTCGGGGGACATAAAGCATTTTATGTAAGAAAAGCAACGAAAAGAATATCTTTATCTATTGTTTCGGAACTCGACAGCAACATGCTTAATAGATGGGGATTAAACGCTTATAACTCTGTTCGGGAAGCAGTAGAAGAAGAGATAAACAAAAATATGTATGAAAATGCTAAAATAGGAATAGTTAAAAATGGCTTAGCCATACTATTAAATGTTAGCGGAGGATAAAAATAAAATGTTAGCAGTAAAGGCAGTGGTAAAAGATGGCTTGATAAAGCCGTTGGAAGCGATAGACTTACCAGAAGACAAGGAAATTGTCATTTATATCTCTGAAGAAAAAGAGGAAGAATATTCAGATTGGACTGAAGAAGAATGGCAAAGATTTAGCCTTCATAGTTTTATGAAGACCGAAGACGATAAAGATGTAAACTGGGAGGGTTTCTTCAATGTTAAAAACGGGTGATATACTCATTGCGGAATTTGCATATAGCGATCAGTCCGGGTTAAAACGAAGACCAGTTGTTTTGATAGAGCGATTTAAAGAGGATCTGCTTGTTGCATATTTTACGAGAGAGGTCGAGAAGTATGCAGATGAAACAACCTCCGTACGGATATCGCAAGAAGATATGTGCGAAGGTTCGATTAAATCCACAAGCATTATAAGATTGCATAAACTTGCTCTCGTAGATGAAAGATTGTGTAAATGGGTGGCACGAATTGGAACTAAAAAGGTTGATGAAATACTTAGAAAACTTGCTACTATCCCAACCAAGGCTCATTTTAAAAATGTACATGGAGCTTCTTCATCCTTTACACCGGGCGAATCTTATATTCGCTACGCCGGCAGGGTCTACGACGAAAAAGAAATGATTTCTTTAGTGGATTCTGCACTGGATTTCTGGCTTACAGCAGGGAGGTTTGCAAAACAATTTGAGGAGGAATTTGCCAAGTTCTTAGGAGTAAAACATTGCATTTTAACAAATTCAGGTTCTTCCGCTAATCTCTTAGCCATATCTACTTTAACTTCTCCCAAGTTAGGCGAGAGGAGACTTAAACCCGGCGATGAAGTAATTACCGTAGCCGCAGCGTTTCCCACAACCGTAAATCCAATTGTTCAGAACAATTTGGTGCCGGTTTTTCTGGATGTAGATGTCGGAACTTATAACATCCAGGCAGATAAGATTGAAGAGGCATTAACCGAAAAAACAAAAGCTATTTTTTTAGCGCATACGCTTGGTAATCCATTTGACCTCGATAAAGTCTTGGAAATATGTGAAGCGTACAACCTTTGGCTGATAGAAGATAACTGTGATGCTTTAGGCTCAAAATACAACGGAAAATATACAGGAACGTTTGGTCACATAGCTACTTTTAGTTTCTATCCGCCTCATCACATCACTATGGGTGAAGGTGGAGCTTTGGTAACTGACGATACTCAGCTAAAGAAGCTGATCGAATCTTTTAGAGACTGGGGGAGGGATTGTTGGTGCGAACCCGGTTGTGATAATACCTGTGGAAAAAGATTTGGATGGCAGTTGGGTACTTTGCCTTTTGGCTATGACCACAAATATATTTATTCGCATATTGGATATAACTTAAAAGTTACCGATATGCAGGCAGCAGTGGGTGTGGCGCAGTTGAAAAAGCTTCCAAGGTTTATCGAGGCGAGAAAGAGGAATTGGGGACTTCTTTATGAGGGGTTAAGGAAGTATGAGGATTATTTCATTCTTCCGAAAGCTGCGGATAAATCTGACCCGAGTTGGTTTGGATTTCTATTGACAGTTAAAGAGAACGCTCCATTTTCAAGGAATGAGATTACGAACTACCTGGAAGAGAACAAGATTGCGACCAGGTTACTCTTTTCGGGGAATATCATCCGCCATCCAGGTTTTGAGAGTGTGAAATATCGTGTTTACAATAATCTTAGGAATACAGACATTACAATGAATAATACTTTTTGGATTGGAGTTTATCCAGGTCTCACCAAAGAGATGATTGATTATGAATTGAAAAAATTTGATGCGTTTTTAGGAGATGAACGTAAATGATTATGAGGGAAGAATCTATGTCAACGGCGGTTATTGAAAATAATCCAAGAGTTACAATCATCCTACTAAACTATAATGGATGGGAGGATGCAATCGAATGTTTGGAATCTGTCTATAAGATAGCGTATCCTAATTGGGAGCTTATCCTTGTTGATAATGGGTCAGTAGATGGTTCGGTGTCAAAAATAAAAGAATGGGCGGCAGGCGAAATCACAGTTGAATCTAAATTTTTTGAATATGATGCGGAAAGAAAACCAATAGAATATATTGAAGAATTATTTTATGATGAAGAAGAAGCAAGAGTAAAGGTATCGAAAAAAGAAAAAGAATGGGATACGTTGCTTCCATATCAAAAACTTTCTATATTACGAATTGAGAAAAATCGTGGGTTTACTGGTGGTAACAATATTGGGATAGAATATATCTTAAAAGAGAAAAAAACAGATTATATATTGTTATTGAGTAATGACACTGTTGTGGATAAAGAGTTCTTGAGTGAATTGGTCAAGGTTGCTGAAAGCGATAATAATATTGGTCTTGTTGGAGCGAAGATTTATTATTATGATTATAATGGTAGAAAAGATGTGATTTGGTTTGCAGGAGAAGAGTTCAGTTTTTGGAAAGGAGAGTTGTATAATAGATATGGAATAAATGAAATCGACAAAGGTAATTATGAAAAAATAAAAGAAGTGGATAAATTAGACGGAGCGTGCATACTCATAAAGAAAAGTGTATTGCAGAAAGTTGGGTTGCTTGACCCTGAATATTTTATTTACTGGGAAGTGACAGAGTTATGCTTTAGAGTATCTAAAAGAAATTTGAAAGGACTATATGTTCCGAAAGCCAAAATATGGCATAAAGTAAGCGCATCAACTGGAGGACATTTAGGTAGGGATCATGTATATTATATGACCAGAAATCGGTTTTTGTGTATGAAGAAAAATGCCAGAAAAATACAAATGTTTACATTTTTGTTGTACTTTTTTGGATTTAGATTTTGGTTTTTTATAGGTATTTATATATTATATCATAGAAATATAAACGCTTTAAAATATTTTTTGAAGGGAGTCAAAGATGGAATAAGATTTTTTACACCTTTTTAGCTATACACGTCGTAGGCAGATAGTCAGCCGAAAAAGATATTGAAGAGATTTATGTAACCAAAACCCCCTCACTTCCTTCCCTTAATCACTCTAATCACACTATTTCTCTTCCTTAAGACTCGTGGATACACTTCCCGGTACGCATATTCTCTCCTCCTAAAATATTCCGCCAGTATTCTCGCTTTAGCCTTATCTAAAAATCCTTCGCGACATTCACCCGCCAAGGGAAAATTATACTCTTTCCTAATCTTTGGGTCATTGAAATCCATGTTCATATTCTTGTAATAAACACCATTTTCAATATGATAAACTCCTCCCTGCCTCGCGAAAGACATTACAAAATCATCTTCTAACTCCCTGTAATTCAATTCAAGTAATGATGCAACACCATTAACGCTCCCGTTCCAATCCAATCCATAAGGTTGAGGCTCTGTAAACAATTTCACATCTCCTTTAAAGATATTTCCAAGATGCTTCTCATGAGAATCCGGTGATGTGTATACATCTCCATGATGATCTACAAGAATATAATACATTCCCTGATAGCTCAGCCATCCCTTAAAATCAACATTAAAATCATTCAGCATATATTTTATGGTTGCATCATCAGAATATCTTGCGGTAAGTTGCCGTTCCTCTTCAGTATATGCCTTTGGATATAATTTACCGTTATACCAACCTTTAAATCTCCTGACATGAACGAGGAAATTATGCTCATCGAATATTTTAAACCACTCTTCAAACTTATCAATGAAAGGAGGCCACATAACAAACACTACCGGACACTCTAATCCATGTTCTCTCAAGAACAAAAGTTTATCTAGGAATTTATCAATCGAAGTTTGCGTAGGATGAAATGACGCATTAATGTTGAACCTCTTCTCCTTAAACAATTTCGTCTCTACGAGCCTATTCAATCGAGGAGACAGATTGCTTGTCATGTGTCCATACCAATTTGGCTCCTTAGCAATCATGTTCAGTACATCATAGAAATTTTTTGCTACCATTGGCTCACCAAAAGCGAGGTAAAAAACCAGCTTTTGGTTCCCAAAAGTTCTCTTAAAGGCATCATGCCATTCATTTATATCACCTTGAAAATGATGCCCCAGCCTATATTCATGAGGTGCATAACAATATTCACATTTGTAATTACAGAATGCATTATCCAACCCGTTAAAGCCCCAGACGATAACAGTTTGGCTTCTTGGCACGACCTGCATCAATGTTTTGCAAATTATCTCATTTCCAACTCTCTCATTTGGATGTATCTCATCGTAAAGCCCTTCTTTGATGTTTGGCAACTCTTTCATCCATAAAGAATGAACATCTGCTATCCTGACTCTCTTTTCATAAGCGACATCTCTTATTACTTCGTTGTATTCAATCAATTGTTTGCTAACTTGACCTTTCTGGTGATAATCCGGATTCATAGCCGTTAAGATAACTCTTATACCTCTTTTATCGAGTTCATCTACAATAAATCCAAGATTGTTTCTGAAAGTCTCTTTTTCAACTCCCTTTCTCCAATCGTTCATTCCAAATCCCACCACAACAACATCCGGCTCCAATGCTATCACTTGATCTAACCTTCGTAGACCATCCACAGATGTTTCGCTCACCACGCCCGCATTGATAACTTCAATCTGGAGATCACTGTATTCCTCTTTTATCTTCTTCTCAAACCTACTGCAATATCCTTTCGTTATCGAATCGCCAAAACAAACAATTTTACATGGATTTTCCATATTACGCCCCTCTTTTATTTTCAACCATAATATCCAAAGATTCATTAATAAATTCCCTTTGCTTTTTCTTCCAACCTTCAATATATTCCTGTGAACATTCTATTATTGATTGCCTATTTTGTTTTATCTTCTCATATTTTTCTATGTAAGCATCAAAAGAAAAATCATCCGTCCTGATGATAAAATCATCCATACCAATGCTTTTCATGAAATCCGTTGTCTTTAAAAATTGATATTCAAAACCTATATTTGGAACTTTTTGAACCCAGCCAAGTATGCACGGATGTAAGCGTTGGCTGATTAGATAATCAAACTTTCCAATTAAAGAACACATTTTGAGTGCTTCGTTTGAAAATGGTATCAATTTCGGGTTGTTTTTGTGCTTCATTAGTTTAATAACTTTTTTCGCTGCTTCCGTATCACTGTCGTGTTCATTCTCTGTAAATGAGAAGAAATATATCTGAGCACCTTCTTCAACGAAATAGTCTGCTAACTTGGCAAATATCGTATATATTTCCTCGTTTTTTAGATATTGTGGTTCTCCTGTTTTCATAAATCTCACGTTCATTCCAACGTTGAAATCGCCATTTAATTTGTTATTTACAGGAATAGGATAAAAACTCAATGCCGGATCGCCAATAACATCTACTTCGTTCACTATTCCATTAGAGATAAATAATTGTTGGCTAACAGGGCCCCTGACACCTTTCAAAATGGCTCTATCAAACAGCTCTCTCATGTGAATGCGATCTTTTTCCGGCAACTTTTCTTTCTCCCTCCTGAAACCACCGCCAAAAATAACTAATGGCGTTTTTCTATTTCTTGATATTTTGTGAAGATTAAATTTATCAAATCCAAAGATAGTTAGATAGAGGTTCATGGAATCCAATCCAAGAATAGACCCACCTCCAATTATAATTAAATCGTTTTTGATAAGATATGAATGAATCATGCGATGTTTAAAATCCTTTACTCCCGAAAGAGGAACAAATTGTAATTTTATGCCCTTTTCCTCTGCTCCTTCAAAGAATAAACGTTTGGTAACCTCGGCTATTATGTCATCTCCGATTGCGTTATATCCATACCATCCAAGTAATAGGATTTTGTATTTTTTATCGTTGAACATAACTTGTACCTCCTTTTTGAACGATAAATATCATTGGTGCTACAATTCTTATCGGCGATAATAGAATTCTCACTTTTTGCGTTTTAGGATATTTATACTCAATGTAATCATTAATGTTTGCAAGTATCTTAAATCGGTTCGTTTTAGTAATCGAGTAAACGACCAGTAATTTGTATGCCAAACATCCCACTCATTTTCTTTGCGTATTCCTCCTCTCAATTTAACATATTTTTTACAGATATCGTGTGGGAGTAAACCAGCAAAAAGAAGTCCACAATGACCCTCTTTGTACCATAACATATTTGGTAGGCTAATATACGCAATCCCATCTTGGCGTAACACCCTATACATCTCATTTATAAATTTGTCTTTATTCTCTACATGTTCTATTACCTGATTGCAAAATATAAAGTTGAAAACGTCATCCTTAAACGGCAATCTATATCCATTTCCCTGTATAAAATCAATAGATACCCCATGCTCTTTTGCACGTACTTTGGCTAACTTCAGCCCAAGACCAGGATCACCCCATTTATAATCAACACCACACACTTTATTTCCATCCAAAGCAAGGGAAATACTCGCCGGTCCAGTTCCGCAACCTAACTCCAAACATCGCATTCCCGAAGAATTTGGCAGATATTTTCTCACAAAATGCAATTGATGGGATATCCGTTTTACCGCAGTTCGATGATCATTGATCCAAAAGTCCCAAAGTGGATGATCTCTTCCACGCCGTTTTTCAATATCCTGTTCAACTAAGTGCATAAAACTGTCAGTTTTATCCATTTTGTTCCCGTTTTCCTATTTCATTGCGATTAAGTTTTTTTCCCTCTGCAAGCAACATATATCATTTATCTTTCACCCCAAACAACCTATCCGAGGTCATACATAAATACACCATAGGAGACAGCCCCTTCCACCTTATCAAAATACTCATCTGGGTACGGCAAATCTTCTGCATTTCCAACTTCAAACTCGCATGTTATTCTCTCCCTTTCTGCAAGACGCTTCGCTCTCTTTATCACATCTTTTGATATGTCGATTCCATGAACCTTGCAGCCCTTTTCAGCGATCTTAAGGCTCAATGTTCCCACCCCACAGGCGACATCCAAAATTCTTTCGCCTTCTTTCAGATTAAGCCATTCAAATATATTTCTCCACTCGATTATTCTGATAATATTTGGCGTGCCTATTGTTTTGTATATCAGATGGCCTACTTGTTCTTTCATGTATTCGTTCATGTTATCCACCTTTTTAGCGATAATATACCACTGCATCGCCATTATTATATATTTCACTCATATTAAGTAAAGTAGTATAGAACGTCAAATTTTGAAGTTGCACAGCTGTGGTGTTTGAACGCCCTCCTCTCGGATCACCTAACCATATTTTTCCATCCATTACATTTTTTCTTCCAAGGAAAATACGAGTATCATCCGGGATTCGAGTTATTACCTCCTCTTCAGTTCCTCGTAAAGGAGAAAAAGAACCACGCGACATTTGAAGTAAAAGTGCATTATGTACACCAGCATATACTCTCTTGCTGGCATCGATATTATCACTTAACCACCTTGCGGAAACAACTTCTTCTTCATTGAAATTTGGACGATTAACGGCAGTAGTATTTAGCGGGAATGAATATGGTTGGTTGGCGAGTTCATAGACAAAACCCGAATTGAAAAGTAAATAAATTACAAAAAATGTAGATAATACCTTCAACGAACTTCTCACATTTTTATTTGTCCAAGATGTCCTAACAATCCTACTCAGTATCTTCAATATCGTCATCCCGCCGATTACACAAAATGGTGCTAAAAATAGGAGGGTAATATGATATAACCGTGGTGTGTTAATAGTTGCTGCAAAATAAGGAATTATTATACCCCCCAAGCACATCCCAAAGAATGGGATAGAGAAAGCGAGATATTCGGCGTTGAAATCTCTTTCTTTTGGTTTCAATAATGACATGAGGATGCCTACAATAATAAAAAACTGTGTGGTGAAGTGGATAGCTTTATTAAAATAACCAAGTAGTGTTTCAGGCTTCATAAGTACTAGCTCCAATCCCTGTGTAGCCTCGGGATTTAAAAACTCCGAGATGATACTGCTTGCCATGTGATCGCCCAAGTGCACAAACGCATTAAATGCAGCAGAACTTGAAACATACATATACCATGTTAGTGTAAATGTGATAAAAAGGAGGACAAAAGTCAAGCTGATTGTTCTATCTCCAAAATTCGAAGAATTTGGATTACCGACAAGGGCAAGTTTCTCATTTTTATACCTACTAAATTTAGAATGAAGGTTATTTCTCAATTTTTGTATTGCAGGGTTATCCATTGAAAACAATATCAGCCATGAAGTGATAAGAGAAAACATATAGATGTAAGACAGTGCATAATGAGATACAATCAATGAAATTCCAAATACGACAAATAGAAACGATCGCTTTATTTTATCCATATTTTTGTCTATCATTAACAAGATCAATAAAACGAGGAATAATTCAGCAATTTTTTGACGATGCAATCCTACCATAGACACATGGAAAGCGAACATTGACATAAAGAAAAAACACGACAAAAATGCGATTTTATCATTTGTCTGTTTTTGAAATATTCGATACAATCCGACAGGCACTAAAGAAAATACCAATGGATAGATTATTTTGAATATCCATGTTATTTCCATATTCGAGATAATGGAATAAATTGGAGGTAACATAGCGAGACTTAACATAGCATTATAAGTACCATATATCGTTGGATCCCAAATTGAGTTCATCACTACTGTTTTAGAAATCCAATATTCAAATGCAGCGTCTGCCCACCCGACCATGTACATCGATATTAGCGATGCGTGGTATAAAAGCGAGATTGCAATTACAAAAACAGCTAAAGGATACAAATCATTTGGAATGAACTTATCAAAAGCAATTAAAATGGCTATTAGCGCAATTATGATGATTAAAAGCATCAGAATGATATTATTATGATGAAAATTAACCAAATACGTTCCAAATATCGCTAAAAAAGGAATTAAGCATAAGAACAATGCCGGTGAAGATAGCACACTCTTAACATCGATGAAATTAGGGTCAGAGAAGTCTTTATCCCTTACGTAGCTTAGAATACATAATATTAATACGAGAATGCTTATCGTGATGATCAAAGGCGTGATTGAAATCGGTCCGGAAATACCGAAAAGAGGATAGATAGTGTTCATAAACAATCCGGTGAACATCAAGGTCGCAATACTCAATCCAACCGTGTATAAAATTGTCTCGATATTTCCGAGTTTGTGTAGTTTGAGAATTCTGAGGATGATAATCCCGGGTACGAATGTAAGATAAACGAAACCGATACACTGTCTTAAAATTGGAATTTGTAAGCCTACCGCATCTAAACCTATCACGCCCCATAATGCAACTTGGATGGCTAAAACTACCTTGAGAAATTTCTTAATTTCCCAATCGTTCATTTGCAAGGGGTTATTTAGTTGCATATTTTATTTCTCCCTACAAGCAATATAATACCCGCTCACGAACGGGGGGGCAGTTTATCTGCCAGTTTACAGTCATAGTAGCTGAATCTGTTTGATTTGACAAGTATAGGCAAAAATGATATGAAATCCGAATGATTTGTCTTTAAAACTTCAAATCCTGCCTCTTTTAGCAGATTGCTGATTTTGGATAGTGTAAATGCTTGAACGTGATCAGAGAGTCCAATTTTAGGAAATATCTTTGAAACAATCTTATTTCTAAAATGGTCAAAAAGCAATGAATAAAGACCATAACCATTTGGAACGGTTACAATCAAAAGCCCATTTTCTTTCAATATCTTGTTAATCGAGTTTAATGCTTTATCTGGATGGTTTAAATGCTCCAAAACCTCTGAACAGACAACAAAATCAAAATTTCTTTTTTCGCGTATGAAACTTTCAGCGTCATCAACAAGGAACAGTGGATTATCATTTGTAATTCCTCTGGATTTTGCAGCTTCAATGTTATCCGGGGATATATCGATACCAACCATGCTATACCCAAGAGACGCCAACGGAATTGTAACGTTTCCTTTACCGCATCCCAAATCCAAGCCTCTGAGGTCGGTTTTGTTGAAGTGATTTCTTATGGACTGAACGATAAAGTCAAGTCGTTTGAAATCAGCGTATCTCGTGTATTCGGTATATTCATGGTAATTTTGGGTCATTTATTTCTCATTTTATATTTTATCAGATTGCTATATAATCTGTTCAACTTTTCACCTATCGTATTCCAATCGTATTCCTCCTCAGCCAACTTTCTGGCAGTTCTACCTAATCTTTCTCTTTCATCGTTGTTTTCTATTAAGTAATTTATCGCTTCAATAAATTCTTCATTCACATCATCAACAATAATTGCATGCTTACCATTATTGGCATTTATCCCCTCGATGCCTTTTTTTGTTGTAACTATTGGTAAGCCAGCCCCTATATAGTCAAGTATTTTTACTCTTGTCCCGCCACCTGTAAGAACCGGAACTATTGCGATATCACTTGCAACCAGTAACTCATTTAGATCATCTACAAAACCTAAATATTTTATTTTTTCGTCTTCATATTTAGGAGCCCCTTTGCCTGCTATTGCGAATAGAACCTTTTCATGTTCTTCATGAATTTTTGGGGCAATGTATTTTGTGATTAATTTTACCGCTTCTTTATTTGGATAGTAATCATAAACGCCATGAAATAAAATTATAGCTTTGTCCTCCGTTACTCCTAATTTCTTCTTACAATTTATCTTGTTATAATTCTTTAAATCAGGATTGACAGTTCCAGTTGGTATAACTGTGATCTTATTTTTGTCCAAAGAATATCTTTTGATGAATTCATCTTTATCTTTTTCACTAACTGTTATGATGTGATCTACCAGCTTGCACGAGATTCTCTCAATCATAGATCCATAGAGGTAAGATACCCATCTTTTAATGGCTTGAACATCTTGTTCTGTTAATACAACATCATTAAGCCTTTTTGCTTCAACATCATGTGCCTCATATACAATATAAGGGGATATTTTATTAAATTTCGTTAAGACTTTTGCTACGAACAAACCCTGTGGATAGGAGATATGTATCATATCAGGTTTATTCTCTTTGATTATTTTATAAAGTTTAAATATGTAACTTGGATTCAAATCTGCAAAAAAAGTTCCAAAATGGATGTTTTTCAGGATAAATGGATTGAAGAAATATCTCTTCTCAACAAAAGATGTATTTAATTCGTTTTTATATTCTGTTGACTCCAAGGTAAAAATCTTATTCTTTTTTGATAGTTGTTTAACCACATTTTGCATTCTTGATTCGTTTCCCGCTTTTGGTGCAAACATATTCCCGTGAAAGAATACAATCAATATCTTCATTTTAATAGCGCCTCATAAACCCTCTCCGTCTCCTCAGCTATATTTTCCCAGGAATAACCTTCAACTTTCTTCCGTGCATTCTTTCCCATTTTTTCCCTTACATCTTCGTTCTCTAATAAATAAATTATCGCATCTGCAAGATTTTTCTCATCACCTCTTTTAGTGAAAAGACCGTTATATCCTTCTTCGATAATACACTTGAACGTATCTAAATCGCTTACAACCATTGGCAGACCAGAAGCAGAAGCCTCTAAAAAGACGATTGGAAAAACCTCGGTATTTAAAGTTGAAGGCAGCACAAAAACATCTGCTGCCTTGTAATACAATGATTTCAAACTCTCTTCTACAAATCCCGCAAATTTTAAGTGATTTTTAATGCCAATTTTCTCAGCCAATTTTTCGAGTTCATTTCTCATTTTTCCTCTACCAACAAAAACCAGTTCCGTGTCTGGAACTTCCTTTATTATCATCGGCATCGCCTTTACCAGAACATCAGGTCCTTTGTATGGGGTCAGATTTCCAACAAAGAGGATTATATTCCTATCAAGCGGCAATCCTAATTTTTCTCTGCATTCCTCCTTTGAATATGGAATGCCGAAGTCTTCCATGTTTATTCCATTTGGAATCACAACGATTTTATTCCGATATTTCCCTAAAAACCTTGATTCATCGATATAATATTCAGAAGGAGATATTATAACGTCTGCAAAGGATAGGACTTTATCAAGCAAATGTTTGTTATAAAAAGATAAAGCCGTTCTACGAACAAAACCTCCAAAACTCTCCTGCCAATCTCCATGATATGTAAGTATAAATGGCACTTTCTTCCTCTTTGCACACCTCGCTCCAGCAATCTCCCCTGGCGGCGTGCTGAAATGTGCATGGATAACATCTACATCATGTTTCATAGGTTTATGAAACATTCCAAATGAAAAGATGGAACCGTGCACCCTGAAGTTCGTGCCATAACGGTATATCGTCATATTTTCGCGTTTTTCAATGGAATCTTTAGAATTAACTGATGTGGTAAAAATGTCTATTTTATGACCTCTTTTAGCCATCTCGATTGCCAGATAATATGCAGCCAGTGTTGAACCTCCATATAAATATTGTTTAAAATGTTGAGAATATGAAAATTTTGTATTAAAGTATCCTATCTTCATCTTTCCATCCTCATATACTTCGAAAAGACCTTTATGGATATCACCATTCCCTTCAACTTATGTAATCTGTTTCTCTCAAAATACATGCCTTCTTTTACCATCCTATCCAAAGTAGACTCTCCCCCATACCCCATAAAACTGCAGTGATCAGCTCTCAAACCCTCTAAAGTTATTAAAGCTATGTTTCTCATTTTTCATACCTCCCAGAACCCCTCAACTTCGAAACTCGATCACGAATTCTTCTCATCTCCATCTCCTGCTTTACGTGGTTTTCAACGATTGTTCTAAGCTCTCTAACCATATCTGGGCGTTCATCAATCAAATTCTCTTGCTCTTGTGGATCTTTCTTTAGATAGTAAAGCTCATCTCCATCTTTTTGCCCTGTTATGAACTTCCAATCCTTCATCCTATAAGTGATTTTTCTCCCATTTCTATCAAAGACCTTGGAAATTACCCCGTCTTCACCTCCATGCAAAAAGCTCTCAGAAGAAAATTCGTTTTCTTCGTCTATTAATTCTAACATGGTTGGAGCTAACCCTCTAAGGGAGACTGGCTCTTCCACTTTTCCTTTCCTGTCTGCGTTGTAGATTACGAGTGGAACATGTATGAGCTCTTCGTAAAGCATAGGTGGGTGTTCATAAAATCCATGTTCCCCAAATCCTTCACCATGATCAGCATGGATAATGAATATTGGGTCATCGTCCCTTAAATCCTTCCAAAGCTTATTGATGAACAGATCAGAATAGTAAATTGCATCGTCGTAGGCATTTATAACCGTCGTTCTTTCATTTTCGTCGAGATAGTTTGTCTCCTTATATAGGCCTTTTGTTATTTTATAGCATAGATAAATATTTTTAAGTTCGTTACCCCTCCACTTTTTGATCCTGGGCACCCAAGGAATATGGGTATCTATCAGCAAAATCCACAGAAAATATGGTTTTTCTTGTTCAACTTGTTCAACTTGCTCAATTATATTATCATAATATCTTTCCCATGGCGTAAGAAGTCTGTCCTTTGTTATTACTACTTTGAGTATTTCAAGAAAACTCTTAACTCTGGAAACAACGCCACCAGATTTTAAAAAGAAATTATCCCCCGCTAAGGGCACCTCTTTCTTTCTTAAAACGAATTCTATTAATTTTCCTCCCTTTTTGTTGTAGGTTTCAGAAGGGTCATGTAAAGAATCAAATCCTTTATTTAGACCAAAATACTTTGTAGCGAAAGGGTTTGTAACGAATGCTTTTGTAACATATCCTTTTTTTGAAAGAATTTCCGCCAAGGTTTTCCTTGAAGATATTTCTCTCCTCCATTCTTCGCCCACCTTTCCCGTAAAAACATCTGCATTTATGAGTGCATAATCTCCGGTAAGTATCCCAAACATTGATGGAAGTGTCGGAACACTCGAAGATATTGCATTCTCAAAATACAACCCCTCTTTTGCCATTCTATCAATGGTGGGCGTAGTTTCTCGTTTATATCCCATAAAGGTGCAATGATCCGCCCTTAAGCTATCCAATGTTATTAAAACTATATTTCTCATTTCTCTCTCCCTCCTATATACCCCAAAAACATCCTCGTCGAATACCAAAGCCGCCTCATCTCATCCAACCCGTTTCTCCTCAAAACCTGCCTCTTAGTTATTTCTTCTCCCTTCACCTTCATCACAAACTTTATCCGCATAGCTCCTCCCTCAATTTCTCTATCTCTACTTTTCCATACTTCTTTTTAGCTCATCCAAGGTTTCAAAAGGTGAGAAATAGCCCTTTTCAATCATGTCTGAAAGCATTGCGTTGCCTTCCTCAATGGACAAAAGTCCTTCTCTTACCGCTTCAACCAGGACACCCATGGTTCCTGAAACGGGCACTCCCCTCCTCTGGGCAAGCTTTCTTGCATCCTTGTCGTCCGTTAATACCTTCAGTTCCCTTGATATAGCGATGCTCAGGCAAGACGACTCACCTTTTCCCAACAAATCCGCGAACAATCGAAAGATCACATCCTCCTCAGAGAGCACACGAATTGGAACACCTTTCTCTCTCAATTCTCTTTGCAACTCCAACCTATGCATCCCAAGCAACTCCGCAGCTTTTCCTAAATTTATCTTTTCATCAAGATAGGCGTTTATTATCACCGACTTATAAAGAGCTGGATTCCTATGCCCTAATTCTTTAAAAGCTGCTTCTAACATCTCCGGCGGAATTTTGACTAATTTACACAACTCCTCTACTTCCCATTCCATCTTTTTATCCTCCCCTTAATGCGATCTTTGCATCTATCTTTTCCATCATATCACTACTTATCTATTTGAAACATACCTTATAAACATCTTCACCGAATATAAAAGCCTCCTTGCTTCATCGAACCCATGTCTCCTCAAAACCTGCCGCATAGCAAGTGGAACATAATTCAAAGACACGTAATAACCCTTTAATATCTTATCCACTTCTTTCACTATCTCCTCATTTGTAAGTCCCGGATAGGAAATAATCGCCTTCTGATGCCCTTGTTCATCTAAATACTCATTCGGGTCATCCGTGAGCAAATACCCATTTTCCTTACACCATTCGTAAAGTTCTGTTCCAGGGAATGGCGAGCAAACCGAAACTTGCAACTGCTCAGGCTTTATCCCCCTGATGAATTTCTTCGTCTTCTCTATCGTCGCCTTAGTCTCTCCCGGCAAGCCGATAATGAAATCCGCATGTAACAGCAACCCCGCACTCTTCACATTCTTTGCAAATTCCCTCGCCAACTCAACCGTAAACCCTTTTTTTATATTTTTCAATATTTCATCGTCTGCTGATTCAAAACCGGTGATGAGAAACCTACAGTTAGTCCTTCTCATCTCTTTCATCGTCTCCGGATCAAGCGTATCCGCTCTTGCATTGCATGACCAACTTATATCCAAACCCCTCTCTACATATCCCTTACAGAACTCCAGTACCCTATTCTTGCTTATCGTGAAGGTATCATCCTCAAGAAAGACTTCTTTAACTTCTGGCAAATTCCCTTCAATCCACTCAAGTTCATCAAGAAGATCTTCGACGCTTCTGACCCTATATTTTTTCCCCATCAATGACTGTGGCCATGAACAGAATGTGCACTTATAAGGGCAACCTCTACCGGTAAATATCTGAACCATCGGATATAAAGAATAGTTAAGGAAATAATCGCGAATATTCAGGTGCCTTTTGTACACCTCAGACACAAACGGCAATCCGTCCAGTTCACCTGACGTAGACCATGGCCTGTTTGGATTGTGAATAACCGTACCATTTTGTTTAAATGATATTCCAGAAATATCCTCAATGCTTTCTCCTTTCTCCATTCTTTCTGCCAGTTCAGCCAAAGTAAAATCGTATTCATATCTCGCAACGATGTCTATGCCACCGTCCAGCATTTTTTCCGGGAATTTGGATGTTGGCGGACCTGCCATAATAACCGGCACATCAGCATCGAATTCGGTTTTTATTTTTTTAGATACATCCAAATCGTTGTTCACACTTGTGAAACTTGTTCCAACAACCACCATGTCTGGACTAAATTTCCTTAAATCCTCTATGACTTTTTCGATGCTCCAATCCCATGCAGGTGCATCAACAAGTCTGACCCTATGTCCATTATTTTCAAGTAAGCCGGTAGCGTAAGAAATCCAGATTGGGTAGTAGAGCGTGCCTCCCCTTCCGGTATCCTGCCACCTCATTTCCCTACCAAAATGAGCAAAGTAGGGTGGATTTAGCATGTAAATTCTCATTTCACCACCCCTCTAAACATTCCGATGCCATATCCCCAGAACCAGATTGCGATCAAGAGGTAAAAGTTGAAGAAATCCCTCATCCTTCCTGTCCTAGTACCCAGATACAAACCTATTAAGCCTATTCCAATTCCTCCAATAACTAAAATCAGAAAAGCGATTAAAGGTAAAATAGGATTTAGAAAAGATAATGCAAAGAGAATAATAATTACCAAAATAAGCATCGACGGTGTGTAATAATACCATCTCCCCATATCCCAATGCAATTTTATTACCTGCGTTCTTCCAATTCCATAATTTAATGCCATCTTTGCAAATCTTTTCCATGTCGGTCTTCGATAATGGAAAACTTTTGCATCTGGCGTAAATAAAATCTTGTATCCTTTTTCTCTTATCCGGTAATCCAGTTCTTCATCATCTTCCGCTACTAAATTATGGTTGAAGCCACCTACTTCTTCCAAAACTCTCTTCCTATACATTACATTGCATGTAGGATTGTGATATATCTCCATAACTTCATCGGCATTAAAACCGTATCTCGGTCCGGGATTACTCAAAAACTTTAAAATTTCCCCTGCACACTTCGCAAAATCTGTATCATCTTCCGGCGTTACATTTGGCCCTCCAACAGCAGCAACGTCTTCATTACTAAAATGCTTAAGAAGATTTTTTATCCAGTTCGTATCCACAACGCAATCTGCGTCTGTAAAGGCTATGAACTCCCCAGAAGATTCTTTCACGCCTAAATCCCTTGCATAGCTTATTGTTCCTTTGTCTTCATAAATAATGTTATCTGTATATCTCTTAGCTATCTCGACTGTGTCATCTGTGGAGTGCCCATCTACAATGATTAATTCTATTTTATCCTTAGGATAATCCAAATTCTGGATTGAATCCAAACATCTTGCAATTATATTTCCGTTATTCTTCGTTGGAATTATGATTGAAACTTTTATGTTATTGCTTGCTTCAAACGTCATCGCTTCTTCATCTCCCTCTCCAACCGCTCAACAACACCTCTCAAATTTACTATCATATCCGCAATCAATCCAAACAGCATAATAAACATACCCACCAGTATGAGCAACGTGGTTAAAATAAACGAAGGCTCGAACATTGAACCCATTAACCATCTACCCACTGAATAAACTCCGAGTATCACGCCCCCTACAAAAAATGGTATCCCAATCGTGCCGAAGAACGCCATTGGCTTGTGATTCTTCACGGTATTCGCAATCACCATAAAAAACCTATAGCCATCCTTTATCGCACTCAATTTGCTCTCGCCAGCCCGTTCCTGGTATTCAATCGGTATCTCCTGATAGTTCATCCCTATATGCAGAATTTTCGTACTCATTCCCGGTGTAAAACTCAAGCCATCTGGCAAATCTTGAAATTCGGGTAAGAGCGATGCTTTAAAGACGCGAAGCCCGCTTCCTGCATCCGTTATCTTCTTTCCTGTATATATTGAGACAATAAGCGCAAAGAACCTGTTTCCAAGCTTTCTTATAGCTGGCATGCCTCTGTTCTTGCCTAAAAAGCGTGAACCAACTGCAATATCAACGTCATTTTCTTTGCATAGTCCATACAATTCCGGTATCTTCTCCGGTGGATACGTGTTATCGGCATCCAGGAACGCAAAGCATCCGACCTCGTCATTATTCCAATTAAAACCTATTTTCAATGCCTTGCCATAGCCATAATTAACAGGATTGCTGATTACTTTTACGTTTCTCTCCCGCGCTATCGCCGCGGTGTTATCCGTGCTGCCGTCGTCAACAACGATTATTTCCGCATCCTTGCACGCCTTTTTGGTGCGGTCTATCACTTCTCCAATACTCGCTTCTTCATCACGTGCCGGTATGACTATCCTCAGGTCTTTCATTTTTTATGCCTCCTTTTTATAACCACGAGATTACACAACACTTTTTCTTTTTCACAAAAAGAAAACCTGTGCTAAAAGAAAAAAAGACCTGTTTCTTTAGTCAAGGTTTCTTTCCCAAAGAAAAGTTGTTTGGTAAGCTTTTCTTTCTAAGAAAAGGTTTCTTGTGAAATCTCGTGGTTCTTTTCCCCGCTTTACAAATACCCCCACTCTTTTTACCAAAATTAATAATAAACCAACACGCATTTTTGTAGCTTTTAGATAGCTATGTACCTGTGTCATTCAGTCACCAGCCCATATCTTTCTTTTAATAATGCCTTTAATCTCTCAAATACAAATTCTGCCTTTTCTATTGCTTCATTTGCATCTTCTTCTTCATACTCTTCTAAAGGATTCCAGATATCCCCCATCTCCGGAAAAGGATACCTCGGTCTTATCCAGTGCCTTTCCAATTCCCTACAATAAAGAAAAGCTCTTGCAAATTCCTTCCTATTTATATCTTCGCCAGCTCCCATCTTCTTTCCCTGTCATAAAAAATAGGTCTCTCAATCTTTACCTTTGCCTTGACCTCTTCCATTTCATTCTTAAAAAAATCATCCCTGTCAAATAATATGGCATACCCTGTCAGAATCCCATAGAACAATGGATTACCCCTTTTCACGGAGTTTATAATTGCCTCAGGAGTTGTAAGTATCGGAAATATTCTTTTATGGCGTTTTTTAAGGAAATGTCGCTCCAAATCATCCAAAATCTTATCTCTTCTCCTCCAATCTCTTGGTAAATTCTTTACTACTGCCAATAAATCAATGTCAGAATATTTGGTTGCCGTACCTCTTGCATAAGACCCAAAAAGGACGATTGAAACTAAATCTAAGCCAAATCTCTCCTTGCATTCTTCCATAAATTCTTCCAAAATATCTCCTATTCTTTCGATGTATTCCATTCTTATCTTAAGCCCCTCATCCGAAATTTTATATTCTTCTACTCCCATTTTAACATTTTTCATTTATATCTTTCATTTTCTCTCTTCTGTGTGAATTATGGGGCTCTGCCCCATGTCTCCGCAAGCCCTGAAAGGGCTTATGTGCAATCTCGTGGTTTTTAATTCCACCAACTTCAGGTATCTCGCTTCTTCTTAAACATTTTCGATAATCGAACTGCCATGGTCTGATCTTCGTCTTTTTATCCTCTCTGTTATCTCATCTATATCTGATTTCATTCTTTTTTCTCTTATATCTATAACGGAATCTCCTTCTCCGCCCAATATCGCAATGAACCGTGCGGCATTTGCGTATCCTAGCCTGTCTATCAATGCTCTGGCTCCCTCCCTCATTAAATCCTCTAATGCTCTTACACTCACACTCGCACTATCCGTTGCTGCTACCATATCC
>JAUWNY010000043.1 GCA_030612405.1 Candidatus Methanophagales archaeon
TCGGCGCTTTCATCCTCTGGGATGAACGTGAAATGTTTAAGATAATTTTCGCTTTTAGGGAAAAGCATTGTGAAATTTAAGAGGAATTTGTTACTATTTAAATTTTTCGGGTGTATTTCTAGTGGAACTTAGATATATAGAGCCATATAGTTTAAAATCCGTCGGGCGATCGTGCGGCATTCCGCTCCACGCCTCCAACTCCGCATCCGCAGCGCCGCAAAATCAATTGCACCTTCGCAAATTGCACTTGTAGAAAAAGCTGCATGGTGGGCTGCGGGGTGAGAAGCGGGGCACTCCACGCATTCCAACTTCGCTACTTCTCTACCGCTCCGCAGCGCCGCAAAGCCGAATTGCTACGCATGCTCCGCAATTGTGCGCTGAGATTAGCTATGCTATTCTTTTCGTGGAAATTACCTGGCTATTACCCAGAACAATTAGCCAGGCTATTACTCTGGAACAATTACCTAGACCATTTTATCTATCTTTAGTGAAGAAGAAAGGCAAATAGGGCTTTAAACTCAAAAAGAAGCAAAATTTTTGCTATCAAAAGCAATTGTGAGACAGTTTCCCTCACTCATCTTTCATATCCCCTACAATGTTACCTGCGCTTTTACTTTGATATTAGATATTGCTTTAAGCTTATAGTCTTCAAGCAGGACAGGCTGTAAACTCTCAGCTGGCACACTTAATGAAATTTTCTTTGTACGCTGATATCTCCCTTTGCTTACTATCACTGCGTTTATCAATCCTAAAAGGTCCAGTTCCGAGACCAAATCGGTAACACGCCGCTGCGTTAACGCCTCCATGGCCAGATACCCACACAATTTCCGGTACATATTATAGACTTCGCCGCTGGAGAAGCGGATTTTGTTCCTTTCCCGGTGTAGCTGGAGCACACTACTTAACACGATTTTTGACTGTAGCGGCAGTGTTTTTACCACTTCAACTATTCTATTCGCTTCTATCTTTTTACCTGCGATCCGCACATGCTCCTCAGTTACCCGCTCGGACCCCGTGCGTTCTGCAATTTCCCCTGATACGCGTAGCAGGTCAAGAGCACGCCGCGCATCACCGTGCTCCTGGGCAGCGAAAGCAGCGCAAAGCGGTATCACCGAGCCATCTAACGCCGATTCGTTGAACGCTATTTCCGCCCGTTCACCTAGAATATCCTGTAGCTGGTTCGCATTGTAAGGCGGAAATATTATTTCTTCCTCACCTAACGACGACCTCACTCTTTGATCCAGTAGCTCCGTAAAAGTCAGGTCATTTGAGATGCCTATCATGCTTATTTTTGCGTGGTTTAGCTCGCCGTTTATCCTTGAGAGATTATATAAAGCCCCCTCTCCTTTGCCTACTAACTTATCCACTTCATCCAATACCACAATTACGCATCTATCTTCTGTATCTACCGCGGTCTTGAACTCTGAATACACCATATCTGTCGGCCACCCGATCATCGGAATTTGCTGATTAAATGCCCGTGCAAGATAAGCAAAAACCCTGTACTGCGTATCAAATACCTCACCGTTGATATATAGAATAATACATTTGCTGCCCCTTTTCCCCGCCATCTCTTCCAATTCCTTGCTTACATATTTCACCGTAGCGGTCTTACCTGTTCCAGTTTTGCCATATATCACGATATTAGAAGGTGTTCCTCCTTTTAACGCGGGTGATAACGTATCTGCTAAACCTCTTATCTGCTTCTTCCGATGCGGTAAATTCTCAGGGACATAGGTAGGGCGAAGCACCTCGCGGTTTGTAAATATCTTGCCATTGCCCATCAGGCCATCGAACAGGTTTTCCATATCTTCTCTCTACCCCACTTTATCTTTTAAAAAATTCCGATGTGAAAAATAAAATGCATCATACAAATAATAAAAGTATTGTTTGTGGGATATGCACTGGAATATGAAACTTGACTTTCGCCGTTATATAAATTGAAATTGAGGTATTTTTAGCTGTTCCAATATCTCCTCTCAGAATCTTTCAATTTCCCATAGGTGATATTTCAGGTATTCGGTAGAATTGGATATAAAAGCTTTTCTATCTTTTAAAACCGAAAGTCTGCTAAAAGTTAGGCTCAGGTGCAAAGCCTGCCACGCCGAATAACGTGCGGCATCCCATTCCGCTCCACGCACTCCAACTCCGCAACACCGCATCCGCACCTCCGCAAAATCAATTGCAGCTTGCAGAATGCACTTGCAGAAAAAGGTGCTTAAAAATTTGCATACTCTCTAGTTGCCATGTTAAGCTACGATGCGCTTTCAACACTGATAGCCTCAAAGCTATATGGAGGTTTGTGGATTTAAGTCCCTTTTAAAGGAAAAACCTTCTTGCCCTTTTATACGGGATTTTGTTTAATATCTATCTAAAATTAGCTTACCGCCAACACCAACGTTCTCAGGTGGGTTTTCTTTTATTACCACTACATACGCCTCTCTTGGGATCTTGTAAGCTTTTTCAAGAGCATCCGTAATTTCCTTGACTAACACCCTTTTTATTTCTACATCTTCAATTTTTGGTCCGTCTATTGTTACATTTGGCATTTTAGCATACCTTCTATGTTTTTAGACTTTACACAGAGGGGAGATAAATCCTCGTTTGATGCGTATGCACAGAAGAAATATTTCCCATTCCCGGTGTAATGTTTCAACATGACGGCACTTAAGCTTTTCGTTTTTTTCGCCCACTCACGTTTGACAATAGCTATTCCATTAGTTCCAAGTTCAAAAATGTTTGTTATCCAAGAAATAGCATCGGCATTAATTGCAGGGGCTATAGTAGTTGTATTGGAGTGGAAAAGGTTGTTGGGGGAGCTAAAAGCTGGGGAGTTTTTCTATTTTTTAAAACCCAAAGTCCGCTAAAAGTTAGGCTTAGGTGCAAAGCCTGCCACGCCTTGCCTTGCGAGGATAGGCAGCTCCGCAAAATCAATTGCAGCTTGCAACTGCACCCGCCCAAAAATTTGCGCGGTGGGCTGCGAGGTGCTAAGTGGGGTACTCTACGCTCAACTCCGCTGTTCTGCTATCGCTCCGCCACTCCACAAAAAAAAAACAACTGTGAAGAAATCATATCAAGAAACCCCTTTTAAAAAGTGGTTTCTGATGGACTTCCGCAAATTATTTAGGATTAGGATTGGGTGTGTTGAAAAATGTGTGAAGTATGAAAAAATATTTTCTACAAATGCCTTAACGACCGGCTTTGCTCCTAAACCCTAAAAAATCGCTGACATTAGGAGCGGGTGGAATAGTTTAGGAGCAAAAAGTAATAATATAAATTTAAAAAACAATCAACTAAAACATGGTTTTAGACAGAGCTCATCTAATGGTGTGTATTTATCACACGCTTTTTCTAGTGCTCCAGTCTGGGCACCTTTAAAATATGCGTGTTCTACATGTTTACCCCTGTCTTTCACTGCTTCCACTGCTTCTGCGAAATCCCCATCACCACTCACGAGAATTGCAGTATCATACATGTCATCATAGGCATATTTTAGCATGTCAATAGCGAGGAAAACATCAACGCCCTTCTCAATAAAAGTATTCCCGCGGGGTACAAGTTTCCCTAATCTAACTTTTAGATAAGGAGTGCTGTACAATTTAGAAAAAAATTTTTGCTGTGATTTGTATTTCTCTTCGTCAATTTCATCTTTTTTATATGGAGCATTATAATAATATGTTCGGATAAGCGTTCGGTTGCCCCCACATAGCAATTTTGCAAATTCATAGAAATTCATATCTGTTCGCCCAATATGATTCTTAAGCCCGTGATAAAAATTACTTCCATCGATGAAGATGTTAACTCGTTCCATGTTCTCCTTTTATTCCATAAAGAAACAGTAAAGAAGTGAGAGGTTACATGGTAACCTCTCAGAGATTATACGCCTGCCATTGACTTAGCAAGGGCAGGGTGGTTATTAATTATGTCATCAAAAATAGGGGTATATAAATCTTTCGGTATTTAAAAAATAGAAACTAACTTTAAGAATGAATGTTTATATGACATTATGGCAACAGAAAAATGGCTTTGCACTTTTAATACTAATTTTCACCAAATAAAAGTGCAGAACCATGATTAAAAGTCCAAACATGAATAAAGGTGCAAAGGCGCTCCGCTACGCAACTCCGCCTCCGCATCCTCCGCAAAATCATTTGCACCTTGCAGAATGCACTTGCAGAAAAAGCTGCTTAAAAATTTGCGTGGTGGGCCGCGATGTGATATGCGGGGTACTCCACGCATTCCAACTTCGCTACTTCTCTACCGCTACCGCAGCACCGCAAAATCAATTGCACCTTGCAGAATGCAGTTGCAGAAAAAAAGTTGCGTGGTGGGCTGCGATGTGAGAAGCGGGGTTTGCGCCTAAAGCGGGGCATCCCTGTTGTTTCATCGCCCCCTTCTCAAAAGATACATCACCGCCAATAACCCTGCAATTGCGAATACCGCTTCAAATCCCGGCTCTTTTGGTGGTTCTGCTGCGGGTACTGATGATGGCGTTGGACTTGGCGATGGAGTGATAACGGGTGAAGTTGTAGGTTTCAGTATAACGTCTCCCCACACACCTGATCCGTTTATCGTTGTAATCACCTTTTCAAAAGAAGGCTCGAAATATGCAGGGCTCCAACCTCTCTCTTTTGGGTACATGAACATCGATCCTCTGATTTTTATCTCGGTTGGGTCGCCACTCTGAAGGTATTGAATAACCTCGTCATCCGATTCTCTATGCTCTATGCTTTTTCTATAGGAGCTCATTGACTCGATTATGCCTCCTCCCGCAAATCCTGAAAATAAACGGACCCATTTACCGTCCTTATTGAAGTAGACCTTATAATCAAGGGTATTCAAACAAATAGTGGTCGGGTTGGGATTTGTGATGATTATACTCTGGTTGATGAAAACATCCGTAATCTCCTCACTTGGACTTTCTAATTTACTCGTTTTTAATTCTATGCCGGTGATATTGGGGCATATAGCCCGTTTAGCTTCTTTCTCATCGATTTCCAGATAAACAGTAGTTGCTTTTTCGAAAGGGACTTCAAATGAATTGTTATCAATGTTAATAGATAAAGAGCCGTTCACAGTCATATTACTAAAACCTTTGCGCATAAACTGTTCTAAAGGATATCCTCGAGTAATAGAAAAAATCCTTTTTATGGTAGCTGTTTCTAAAGGTTGGAGGGACTGAACAGGCAATCCAAATCCTAACCATTCTAATTCTTCCTGAAGATGTTCACTCACTTTCCGTTCCCCATTTATGTAAACATAATACTTAAAACTTGTTAAAGAGACTTCTTTTTGACTGGGGTTATTTATAATGAAATCAATAGTTACGGTAGATACATCATCATTCGGTACGTACATTTCTATATCCACAGTAGGACTCACTGCCTTCTCTTCAATTGCAACACACGAGGGTATTACAATCAATGTGCAGATTAGAAGTATCAATATGGATCTATTTCTTTTCATATCTTTTCCTCGCTTTCAGAGCATTATATTCATAAAAACAAAAATAAAAAAGAAGGAAAGGTTTAACCTCTCCTTCTCAAAAGATATGCTACTGCCACTAGTCCAGCGATTGCTAATACCGCTTCGAATCCTGGTACACCTTCTTCAGGTGTTGGCGTATGAGTAACTGGTGCAGGATACTCGATAACAAAAGAGTTTAGGGCGTTATCGAAGACTTCTGTGTATTCATCATACAACTCCTCCGTGGTTGAGCAGATTATCGAGTAATATCTGTCATCAACTTCGAATACAATTTGTCTTATTTTCACTGGTGGCATGGGCTGGAAGATCACTTCATACCCTTCTCTGCCATTTATCACAACGTCCTTTCCACCCATAGCTTTGAATCCTTCCATATCATATTCTGAAAGTACCCATACCTGAAGAGTAGTGCCGGGTATTTCAGGAGTGAACTGTGCAATGCCTAATATACCCTCACCTAGGGTTATCTCTTCCGTAGGCACGATAGTCCAGTCTTCGGGATAACCAATCTTAAATTTGAACTCCTCGTTATGGTACCATGTATAGCCTGGCGGTAGTGTCGACTCTGATGCTGGCGTTGCCGATGCAGTTGCAACAAGGCCCGGGCAGAGCAAAACTATGACAATCGCTATTATGGCTATTAAACTGGTTATGGTTTTACTTTTCATATTTTTCACCTCCTAAATTTTTGGGGTATTTATATAGCGCCCCGCCTCGGCGCATTGCCTTAGCCCCTCCATGGACTTGCACCATGTTTTTCTTATTAAGGGACACATTTTTCTTTTTCTTTCTTAGCACAGGTTCTTTCTTTAGAAAGAAAGTGTTGTTTAAGACATCGGGATTATCCATTTTTTATTCACTTCCCTTTCCCCCCCTTTTTAGCACCCACATGGATTCGCACCATGTAAGGGACACCGTTACTAATTTGATGCTTTTACCCTCCCTTTTTCGCACCTTTCCCCTTAATTATCCACAAAAAATAACACGATAGAAAATTACTTTGTTATCATTAATAAAAAGATTTTCGGTTTTTTCCCCACATGGAAAAATATTTGATATTACAACGTCATGTGAAGCATTTTTCTATTGAACATGGATAAATAAGCATAAATAGAACGTGCGGCATTCCGCCCCACGCCCCACAACTCCGCCACCGCAGCTCCGCAAAATCAAGCAAATTGCAACGCCCAAAAATTTGCTGAAAAAAATTGGGACCCGTATAGATTTGGTGCACTAAAAATCTAACCGGAAATTCTGTAACATTGGTGAAGATATGATACGCCCATCAGTATATTCTCCCGCCCAGCCATTCGCCCCGCAACTCCGCTTCCGCAGCACCGCAAAATCAAGCAAATTGCACCCGCCCAAAAATTTGTGCGGTGGGCTGCGAAGTGGGAAGCGGGGTTGGTGCCTGAAGTATAAAAGTTGCACGAAGCCCTTTCTTCTAATTGCTCCGCTCCACGCCTCCAACTCCGCTTCCGCAGCTCCGCAAAATCAATTGCACCTTCGCAGAAAGCACTTGCAGAAAAAGCTGCATGGTGGGCTGCGGGGTGTGAAGCGGGGTTGCATCGAAAAGTTTGCTAAAAATTAGGGGTTATGTGCAAAGCCTGCCACGCCGAAAAACGTGCGGCATTCCACTCCACGCACTCCAACTCCGCATCAGCAGCGCCGCAAAATCGATTGCACCTTGCAGAATGCACTCGCAGAAAAAGCTGCATGGTGGGTTGCGATGTGCCACGCGGGGTTGGCGGCTAAAGTCTTGACTTTAAGCCTTTTCTTCTAATTGCTCCGCTTTCCATCTTTTAAACAAGAAACAAGATTAGTAGAAGAGAGATATTATTAGTTATACTCACGAAAACGTAAACTTTAGTTTACTTTCTATCCGGCCATAAACTCATTTAACGTAGCAGGTATAAAACTCAAAAAGGTATGCGATACCGAGGCAGCAAGTATGGTGGACGCAACAAGGACAAGTATGACTTCTGAAGGGACAAGAGCGGTTAAAAAATGCAGCTCTGCTAATATCAGAGGTGAGATAGAGAGAAGGATAAAGGCGACGTTATTGGGATGAAAGCCTGGAACAAGCCCTGTTAGCGTGCCTAACAGCACACCGAGCATTGAAAAAGCAAGGAGTAATAATAATGGCAACGGAAAGAATATGTCCATCATTGTTCAGTTCATCGCATATAATATTTTCCAAAAGTTGTTTAAACACTTTTTCTTTTTGAAAAAAGAGAAAAACTGTGGCTACCGAAACACTCTTATTTCGCCATAAAGCACTTTCAATTCTTTAATAATTAAAACGAAAAGTCGTAAATCGTACAAAATAAATAATAACGATAACGAGAGGGATAACAAGGCAAAAAGCACCATATTTTGAACTATAAAACACGCAAAAATGTCACTCAAAGAGAAGACAAAAACACCTGCCCATATATATCCTCTTTTTACACTGATAAAGTTTAGCTGTCCACGCTTCTCGCCTTCTTCTTTCTCCATAAATCGCAAAAAACTATATCCTTTTATAAATCTTTGAGAGTATTGAGATAATATAATCTCAAAAGGAGAAGGCAATATGCAAGGCGAAAAAAAGCGAAAGGGAAGGGGAAAGAAAATCACATCGGCATTAGGGGTTTTGGATAATGAACCGTATAGAACAATTATCGACGTTATAAACTATCTTGAAGAAGCGGAGCCACAGCAAATAAGATGCGTGATCAATAATGAAGATGAAGAGAATTTAAAACTGGATCATATTCACACCTTTGACAGCGTTGGAAGATGGGTTAATAGCAAAGAAGAATATAAAAGAAAAACAAGAGAAGTAAAGCAACTTATACAATCACATCCTGATAAACCCCTGTTCAATCCTTTTACCCCCGCCAATATTCGAGACTATCTTGACAAACTCATAGAATGGCGCATAGTAGAGAAAATAGAAAGACGCCGCTATCAGATAGCACCATCTTTTAAAAATGAGATTATCCGCAAATCTAACAAAAGAATAATTGACCATTATTCAAGGGATGACATTTCGGATTTTAGTGAATCAAACCTGATAGCTTATGGATTTGAGCATCTTCGTAAGCAGCTGGAAGGAGCCGATAGAAGTGAATGTGGCCAAAAACTCTTATCAAAACGCTTATCCAACTATCCTGATACATGTTGGTTCAGCACAAGCACCAAATTGGAAGAGTATTTGAATAAAGGCGACATTCCACAGGAATTGAGAGATATAGTCAGCGTATTTTTTATGTTTTTCTCTGCTGATGCAGAGTGGCGGGACATTTCAAAGGAGTTTTCAGAAGAAAAGCAGGCACAGATATTATCGCTTCGTGATGTCACTATTACAAAACAGAAAGATAAGGAATGGATAATAGAGGGTGGATTTAAGTTCATTGCCCGAAAAGAAGGTGATATGTTAAATATTTATGACGATGATTTACGCTTGTTTGGTATAGATGCAGATTTTTCTGAGAATACAGGAGTTTCTGATAGTGCTACTATTGCTAAAGAAAAAAGGGGTGAATGGATAATAGACGATGAAAGAGAACTAATCATCCGGAAAGAAGAGGGTAAGCTAAAGATTTATAAAAGTTATGCTGCACAGAGGAGAATTGGTAAGGACCACATAACCATAATACACAATAGGATTGAAAGAATCAAACATGAATTGGAAGAACTTCATAAAGAGAAAGAGGAGGCTACAAATTATCTTTCTTATGTCGAAAACGAGCAACATGAAATATATCATAAGTACCTCGATAAATTTAGAAAGGAGCAGAAGGAGAATCTTACAAAGGAGCAGAAGGAGAAACTTCGGGATATCTTTCTAAACCAGGAACAAAGTTTGAACATTTTAATGTTTGGTGTGGAGGACGCAGATAAAAAATCTGTGAAGGACTACGAAAAATATGTGAAGGAGAAGCTTCTTCCTCTACCCCCTCCAACTCCCCCACCTATATTGGATATTACTTTATTCTACTCAGAGAAGCTTGACTTAAATTTGCCTTCATCTGTTGAGGTTGCGATATCGGCAGCAAGTTGGAATAGTGCTTTTAGTGCTTTAAAAGATAAGACAATTAGCGAGGAAGAATTAGAGAAAAGAACCAAGGAATTGTATCAGGAATATGACTATGAAATACAGAAGGTTGTTTCAAATTCCATCTGCTTTGCATATTATAGGGGTAAGTTTGGACCGGTATGGAAGGGGAAAAAATAATTAAGTCCTTGCCTGTTTCTTCTAAAGGTGATTCTTAAAGTGTGATAACTGCCTCCTTCTTCCTTTGTCTATCGTTAAAAGAAAAAGAAAGAGGTAAGAATACTTTATCCCCCCACTTCCTTTAACTCTTTCAATTACTCTTCCGCTCTTTCTCAAATTCTTTCATCAACTCAGGTGGTTTTGTTTGGCTTGTAGGGGATAGTTCCGAGTTCAAAAATGTTTCTCATCCAAGAGATAGCATCGGCATTAATCGCGGGGGTTATAGTGGTTATGGCGGATTGGAAAAACTCCGCTTCCGCATCACCGCAAAATCAAGCAAATTGCAACGCCCAAAAATTTGCACGGTGGGCTGCGAGGTGCTACGCGGGGTTGGCATCTAAAAGTCAGCTCAAAGTTAGGCTTAGGTGCAAAGCAGGCCACGCCACCAACTCCGCTACCGCAACTCCGCAAAATCAACTGCACCTTGCAAATTGCACTTGCAGAAAAATCTGCTTAAAATTTTGCGGTGGAAATTAACCATCCCTTCCCTACCAAGTACTGCTGTAAAGAAACTTCTAATCGCTCCATCCCAAGCATTGAATGTTTTGGTGCATACTCCTCTTCTTCCAAATGCCTATATAACAAAATATGCTCCAAAATATAGTTTATATTCGACCTATCGAAATCTTCTACCATTTCAAGCTCTAAAGTTTCAAGATTTCTGGTCTTCCTTTCGTCAATATACCCTAAAGAATGTATTTACTCATGCAACAACACATGAAAGGCGTATGCATTAAAAAAGTTTTTCTACATTGAGTAACTTATATTTTAAACCCTCATATAAATGTTACAAAAAGGAGAGATGCGAGATGAATACGCAAACAGTAAAGAAGAAAAGAAGAAAAGAAGGTTAGATTGCAAGGTAGCAAACTTTATGTAGTAAATCTTAGTTATTCTGTTAACTATTAGCACATATGGATTACGATAAAAGATACTGGAATAAGGCAACCTCTTTCTACACCAAATTGGGAATTCCTTGGCAATGGCTCAAAGATGGATATATCCCTGTTATTATCGAACTGAAAAAGGCGATAGGTGATTTGCGGGGAAAGCAAATACTAGATTATGGATGTGGTGCAGGAAAAATAACCAGACCTTTAAAGTTATTTTATGGTGCAGAAGTACAGGGAATTGATCCATCTGATAATATGATCCAAGAAGCCAGAATGGCAGACCCAGATGGACGGTATGAGTTACTTACAGGAGATTTTCCCTGGACAGATGACACATTAGATGGGGCTATGTCCAATTGGGTATTTGTAGACATAGGGTCAGTTGAAGAAATGGATACGGCAGCAAGAGAAATCTACCGGGTGCTGAAGCCAGGGGGACCGTTTGTTATGCTGGTGAATAATGAAGAGTATATTGGAAAGAGAACCAGCACTTATCAAAATGGAAAAGCAGGCAAAACATACAATCCGGGTGATGAGATTATGGTAACTTATTTCATAAAAGAAAATGAGAGTATAGAATTCAAGGATTACTACTGGCCTATTGAAACTTATTGTTCTGTAATGGAAAGGACAGGGTTCAGAGCGATAACATCTTACGTGCCCGAGCTGAATCCACGTTCAATTAAGGAGATTAAATTCTTACAAAGCAATGATTTTTTCCCTGACGTAGATTACCAAGCACTTGTTGATGAAAAACCCACCATCATCATAGTAGGGAAAAAATAGTTAGAAGCACCGTAGATTTTCGTACCGATTGTCTTTGGATATGAACCCTTTTTGAACTCAGAACCATCCCCTACGAGCCAAATGTCTGCTCTTATTTTTCATCCAGGATAATCACGTAAAGTATAATGTTCTCTGTCCAGAGAAAAGATTGCATCAGCAGCGATTTGAGCTGCCACTACCCGAGAGCGTAAAGCGGCGATGAAAGTTATTCATTGTACATAAAGTATAACTTATGACATTCTTCGCTTCTGGGGGAGTATCTCATTCTAAAAATCAAAAGTCAGCTAAAAGTTAGGCTCAGGTGCAAAGCCCGCCACGCCGAAGAACGTGCGCCACTCCGCATCCGCAGCTCCGCAAAATCAATTGCACCTTGCAGAATGCACTTGCAGAAAAAGCTGCATGGTGGGCTGCGAGGTGCTACGTGGGGTTGGCGGCTAAAAGTTTGCTAAAAGTTGAAGTTTAGGTGCAAAGCCAGCCACGCCGAAGAACGTGCTGCACTCCATTCCGCTCCACGCCCCGCACCTCTGCTCCCGCAGCACCGCAAAATCAATTGCATTCTGCGAAATGCACCCGCCCAAAAATTTGCGCGGTGGGCTGCGAGGTGATATGCGGGGTTGGCACCTAAAGCCCTCTCTTCTAATTGCTCTACTTTCCGCCTTTAGAATAAGAAATAAGGGTAGTAGAATAGAAATAATATTAGTTATACTCACGAAAACGTAAACTTTAGTTTACTTTCTATCTCACCATAAACTCCTTTAACATAGCAGGTATTAGTCTAAGATATTTATAAACTTAACATTTACAAAGTCCTTTCTCAAAGTGATGTTCATCCTTGCCACACTCGGAATAAATTCCAAGGCATTCATGTGCATGCTTTTTTATACAAATTCCAAGTACTCTTGAAGGAGATTAAAAATTTTGTCCTGCTTATCTTGAACACCTGTTACGATAAGTACACGGGTACTTTTCCGAGCACTACAAACAATAGATTTAAAAACAAAAACGTAGACTAAAAATAGGACCCCAAGAATCACATATATAATCCATAACACTGTCCTTGGTAAGGTTTGAATAAGATTTTTATAGTCGGAATATTTTAACGCTGCGGTTAATAGCGTTATTATAGCAGGTATCAGTGTAGCTATTGCACCAGGAGTATCGTAAAACAGAGTTTTAAAACCCGTTTCTTGAACTTGAACACTTAATTTATTCATATCTTTACAATATAACTCATTTTTTTTATGATTTCCGAGTCAATTTTATCTCTATTCTGGGCAATTAACGACAGAAAAACCTCCCGAAGAAATTTTACATGTTGTCCAATTCTATATCTAACAATTTTAGGTGTTAACCAGGAAGGTTTACTATAACAACCATTAACGGTTGGACCCATCAAAAAACTTCTCAGCATCAGCTAAAGACTCTTTTTTAACCTCTGCAAGCCTTTTCTCCATTAATCTCCACGAACCCATGTACTATTCAGATTTATCAATTTCCCCCTCTTAACTACTAACAAAAGCATAACGCCCTCCTTTTGGTTGAGTTCCTTACTGTCCTTACCTCTCCTCAATCTTCAGTTTAGTACTTTTTATTTGACCTTTGCGTTTTCCCTGCTTGTCAGGTATCAAGCACTATTAGGAGGGGTTTCCGGTTTTTTGTCTTGCGCTTCTGAGCGCGAATAAATGCCATATAGTGTTCAAAATTGCACACCACATTTAAAGCCCTCAGGAGGGGTGTAAAATTGATTCCGAGATAACTAGAAGAGACAGGATATTGATTCCAACTCGTTATGGTTGTTATAGAAGGTTTATATATGCTCTCTATATTCATCTTAATATAACAATCACGTGCCTTTACATTTAGAGTGGTTAGGCAGTAAGAATAAGCTTTCATGAGATCAAAATAAGCTTCTTCTATTCCTAAGAGTTTTTCTGATGTTAAATCTTTCTTTCTCCCGTCTTCAGCTAACGCTTCGCCTCCCAATTTTCATTTCCCTCCCTCGTTGTGCTGCAAATAAAAGTCATATAGCCCATACATAAAGTACGAAGCCTGTAATACAGTGTATCCTTTTTAAATAGGAAAATCCTCAATGCAAGCGATTTTACCGTCTCTCCATTTAAGGATATATGCCCCATTTTCATCTATGTATACAAATGTGTTAGTATACCGCTGTTTATCGTCAATAATACTATCTTCTCCAACCCAGCATCCACTGTTAATGAACAATTTCTTCTTGCCCACATGAGAGCTTGCAAAATGAGTATGGCCAAAAACTATGACATCGGCTACTACCGTGTCCTTTTGTTCTTGGTAATACTTATCTGTGATAATCTGTTCTGCAGTCTTATCTTTAGGTTTCTTAGCATCGTAGAATTTTCTCTGGGTCTTGGTGATGATAACAGGAATCGAGCTTAATGCAAAAAAGCCTGTCAGCGCTGCCCATATCAAAGTATAGCAAAAACCGGATTTTAGAGCAACATCCCAAAAGTACCACCCTCCGAAGACGAGAGCTAAGAAGACCAAAGAGTTTATTATCCAGTTATTTTTTGTAAATGGGATATTGAAGAGGATCTGGAACCAGTTTAAAGGATTCCACCGCTGACCGGTGAGACGTGATACGAACGCAAGGATTTTTTGCCCTTTATCGTACTGATGACCGTGAATGAAGAAATAAGACCGCTCTCCTATTTTTAGGTTTTTTAGGCCAGTTTTTTCCTCAGGATAATGACGATTACAGACATTCAATGTTGTATCATTATGTAGTGTCTCATAATCAATCTTTTCGTCATACCGGTGTATGGCATCGTCATGATTACCTATCACATATATCTTTTCGCATTTGATATCAGAGAGTAGTGAAAATGGTCGGATACTTTGTTTGACGACGTTATCTCTGTCACCATCTATCGGATCCCACAGTTCTAAGATGTCGCCTAAGAGAATAAATTTCTCAGGGTAGGTGATTACGATCTCTTTATCTTCGCATTTAATGGTCTCCTTCCGACCATCCAGGCTACGTATCCACACCAGAAAATCACTGAACTGCTTGTAATTGCACGACTCGCTACCTAAATGTACATCAGATACAACAATACAAGACATACTTAATTTCTAAGTTTCAGAGTATATAAAAGCTTTTCTATTTTTCCCACGTGAAGCATTTTTCAATTGAACTTGGATAAATTACCATAAATAGAACGTGCGGCATTTCATTCCGCTCCACGCCTCCAACTCCGCCTTCCGCATCACCGCAAAATCAATTACACCTTGCAAATTGCAGTCGCTACAAAAATTGCACGGTGGGCTGCGAGGTGGTATGCTGGCTTGGCGCCAAAAAGTCTTGACTTTCCCATTCTTCTAATTGCTTCGCACCACGCCCCGCCACTCCGCATCCGCAGCTCCGCAAAATCAATTGCACCCTGCAGAATGCACTTGCAGAAAAAGCTGCGTGGTGGGCTGCGATGTGATACGCTGGGTTGGCGCCTGAAGTGACGTAACCCCTAGTTGAAGAGCTTGTCCCATAATTAGATATTTTGCGAGATTGGATGCTTATTTCCGATATAAAACCCTATTTGAGCTTCTTTTTATTGTGGTTTTGTATTGTGAGCCAGTCTCTTAATAAAAAAAATAACGAAAGAGGGGATATACCCCTCCCTGTCTTTTAATCAGTGTTTCACTTGTTTTCGTCTAACACTCCAGCGTTGCTATAAAATCACTCTATCTTTTAAAACCACCCGCTAATTTCGTTACTCTTTTCAGTATCAGCGCTAGGTACGATGGGTACAACTCTTACCTTTGCATAGACTTCATCTTTTCCCCAGTCTTCATCCAGAACACTATTTGCTACGTCAAACTTTTTAGTCCTTGTCAGCGTGCTACTTTGTGAATAAAACGCACTGGTTGGAATACGGTATAGATAATCATCAGCGCCAGTGAGTCCAGAATCCGCGCCCCATAATTGAACGTATTCCCCGAATCTTACCCTAGTGTTTCTTTCAAAGTAGTTGAAAGCAATTTTATATGTCAGTGTCATCTCACTTATATTTCCGGGTTTAGCTTTTCGAGATAAGGTTACATTGTATACATTAGCCATTTTTATCACCTCCTAAATTTTTTGGGTATTTTTATAGCGCCCCTCCCCGGCGCTCAGCTGATGCACTTACCACGGTGCCCAAATTGGGCAAATCCCCGTGCATCTCGGACTTTTTAAACTGTGGTTTTTTGCTTAATACATAATGGAAAAGCAGCTTATATAGTGAACGGATTGAAATATAGCCCAATTTAAGCAACATTGCTAAAACATGAGTCAGAATCAGACCTAATTAATATTTTAGTAACAATGAACAAAAAGCAAAGAATATTAATTGGAATCGCTTTGGTGCTTCTATTCACAGGTATAGCATTAGCAACTTCAAACACTTCATCCGCTTCCTCAGATGAGTAGTTCACTTTTTAAATTTGAAGGTAAACAGTCCTTCCTGTCAATATCCAGTAAATTATCTTCCCTAAGCTCTCGGTGTCCCCACTTATCTTTCTTCCCTTATCGACTACCTTTATTTTTATCCCCCTATTTGTTTGGGTACATATATATCGCTCCTCGGCGCTTTCATCCTCTGGGATGAACGTGAAATGTTTAAGATAATTTTCGCTTTTAGGGAAAAGCATTGTGAAATTTAAGAGGAATTTGTTACTATTTAAATTTTTCGGGTGTATTTCTAGTGGAACTTAGATA
>JAUWNY010000020.1 GCA_030612405.1 Candidatus Methanophagales archaeon
TTTAGCGTAAGCTCTCTTATTTTTCAATCCATTTGTCCGAGCATACACGTGCATTTTATATTGTTCAAGTGGCATTATAAAATTTGCGTAGCGTAATCTGTTACATCTTCTCTTTCAAGTCGATAAAAGGGGGACACGACCAGAAATCTCGTCTGATAAAAAAAGAAATGCCCGAAAGGTATGGATAAAAGATTTTGGTGATGATGGTCAGTTCAATATATATTTATGCATTACAATAGATAGTTTAATGGGTTTTCAGCATTTTAAAGCAAAGAGGCCGAATTTGGTTATAGGCGATGAAGTCCATTTCTACGGCACGAAAAATCGTATGGGTGCCTTAAATGAACGTTTAGACGATGTAAAATATGTGTTGGGGCTATCCGCAACGCCTGAGAGATATTATGACCCAGAAGGAACTCAGAGAATATTTAATTATTTTGCCCCTATTATATTTGAATATGGGATAAAAGAAGCACAAAAAGACGGAGCTTTATCCAATTACAACTACTATTTGTTCATTGCCAAATTAACCGAAGAAGAGGAAGAGCGAGTAAGAGATTTAACCAAAAAAATAGGCAAGGGAATTGCTATAAATTTTGAAAATGAAATTTCAGAAAAAGACAATATACTATCACCTTCAGTTAAAACATTAATGAATCAACGGGCTAAAGTGATAAAAAAAGCGAGGAATAAGTTATCTATTCTCAGGCGGATTTTAGAAGAAAACAAAAATAAATTAAAGCAATGTATTGTATATTGTGAAGATTCTGAACAATTAAATGCCGTTCAAAGAGTATTTGAAGAATTAAAAATAGGCTCATATATAAAGTATCACTCTGGCGTCTTGAAGAGAGACGAAGCATTAAATTTATTCAGGAGAAACAATTGTAGATTTATTTTATCTATGCATTGTTTAGACCAAGGTGTTAACATACCTTCATGTGAATCTTTGATTTTATTGTCGAGTTCCAGAAACCAAAGGGAGTATATTCAGAGGAGAGGACGTGTTTTAAGAAACCCCACTAACAGAATTAAGCCGACCGTAAAGATATATGATATTTTAGCATTCCCCCAGCATCCAGAAGAGATGTATAGGGGTATCATAATGACCCAATTGCTCCGAGCATGGGAGTTTATTCGGTGCAGTCAAAGTCCAGAAGAAAAGATAAAATTAGAAGAAATTTTAGATAACTATAATATCTCTGAAGAAGATTTGAATAAAATAGTTGAGGAGTGGTAAATGATGAGGGAAGAGGATAAAATAATTAGAACAATGAAGAAGGAATGTGAAAAAATAGACAATGATGAATATTTTGAAATTCTACACAAGATCTATCGACATATAGTTGAGCATGAAAATCAGCCTCATGAAGACAGAGCACGCTCAATAAAAGCTATCATCGATGAAGAAGAGGGGGAAGGCAATAACAAATGAAGTTTGTTAAACTCAAATTAAAAAACTTTAAGCCATATTATGTTATCACCAATAAAGAACCAGAAATATCGTTTTTTGAGAGTGAGAGGAGCGATAAAAATATCTCTTTAAATATTGGTCCAACCGGTCATGGAAAATCATCCATAAGTGAAGCAATACTGTGGTGTTTCTTTGGTGATAGCTATAAACGGAATTGGGAAGAATGGGTCAATACGTTATCTATGGAAATTGCCAAGCAAAAAGGTGATAGAGAAGTGAAGATGAGTGTGGAATTAGAAATAGAAATGGGAAGTGAGTATTATAGAATCGTTAGGTTAGGGGAATATAATGTAAAAAGAAAAGAGAAATTAAAAGAATCAGAGATTCATGTGATTTGCAATGGCGAGCCAGTAAAAGAGGATCCAAATATGTTTATTGGACGGTATTTTCTACCCATGAAGCTTATGGAGTATTTCATTTTTGATGCAGATGATATATTAAAGAAGTTCGAAGAAAATAGAGAGAAAACAATAAAAGACCATATAAACAAAATTGTGGGTCTTGAAAAACTAGATGATGTCGTTAGCACCTTGGAAAGAGTTATCGAATTGTACAAAGATGGGGTTTACGAGATCGAAAGTCAAATTCGGGGGGATACTGCGAATAAAATAAAAGAAAAAGAAGAGGATATACAAAAGAAAAAAGAGGCTGTTATACAGCTAAAGAATGAAATAGACAATTTTGAAAAAGAGAAGAAAAAGCTATTTAGAGGGGGAGCTCCATCTCCGGAAGAGGAAAGATTTAGAGATTTAATAGAGGAAAGGGATAAATTAACAGAAGAGATTAAAAGATCGAATAATAAACTTAGAGAAGATAAGGACTTGCTTTCTAATATGGATTTGTTACTGTTAAAAAATGTTATAGAAAAAGCCATGGAAAAGACAGAAAAGAAAAAAACGAGTAGAGAGGAGTTTGAAAACGCAGTTGAAGTGGTAAAATCCTCAGTAGAGAAAGACTATTCTGGGATATTTTTTAATGTCGAAGAAAAGTCTTTGATAAAAAGTGGAACTGAAATTGGCCCTGATAATTTGGAAGGCATCAACAAGCTACTATTATCCACTGGCAGTGGAATAAAAGCAGATAGCTTAAGAATTTTTAGGGAATATTTGGATGAGAGTAAGTCAACACAAGAAAAATTCTTGGATTATAAGAAAAAATTTGATGGAAAAGATGGAGAGCTATTAAAGGTAAAAAATCAGATGGATCTAATAGGTGAAACAACAGGAAATAAAGAGGTAATAGAGAAAATCAAGAAGTTTGAAGAAATAGAAAGAAAGATGAGCCGAAAGAAGGGAAATATCAAGGAGATAGAAGATAAAATAAGGGACATAGAAAGTGAAATTAATGAATTACGTGAACAACTGAAATTGGAGAATGATCAAAAGAGGGAAATAAAAGAAATTAATGAAAAGAAAACAATAACTCAATCTTTGTTACAAATCTCTAAAGAGACACGAAAGGAGTTCTTAGACTTTTTATTATCCGAGGTTAATAAAACAGCATCTGAATTTTTAAGAAATATAATAAAGGATACTAAAAGGTTCCATTCGATAGAAATTGACCCCGACTACCGCTTTCAACTTAAGCAAGAAAATGGTGAACCACTCAAAGAAAGCCAAATCAACAGGGGTAATCTTCAAATATCACTAATGGCATTTTTCTTCGGACTTTCCCAATTTTTGAATAAAAAAATACCGTATGTTATTGACGATCCATTATTAAGATTGGATCCCGGTCATGATAAAAGATTAATCGAGCAACTTAGCAAAACAGGAGAACAATTAATTTTACATATGATACCTGGAAAGGAGTACACAACTGATACTTTCAGATGGTTAGGTCCTCATATTAACATACAAAATTGGATTTACAGGAAGATGCACGGAACAAAGGAACTAATATCATATGTAGAATGCAAGGATGCAGAGAAAATTATAGAATTTGATATTGACAAATTTTAGGGAGATAAGAAGAATGAGATATGAAGTATTTGAAGGAGAAAAAGCAGTAAACACAGTAAGGCTTAAAAGAGATAAAGATTTTTTTGACAACGCTATAAAGAAATTAGGGTTTAAGAATGAGATCGATTTGGTTACATTTTGCGCTTCTATTGCACTGTACAAGGAGTGTATTGAAATAGATTTGGATAAAATGCCGTTATCAAATCGGAAAAAATTAGTGGGAATGGAAACATTTGATAAGAGAAAATTATACGATTTTCTTATCTTAAATTACTTAGAAATTAAAGAAAAACGATTAGATGAATTCGAAAAATATTTTTACACAGGTTTCAATATTCTAAGAATATGGTTTGAGAAACATGAACCAGATACCACCTCTGAATTAGAGAGATTTTCTGGTATTTGGGACTATATAACTAAAGCAAGTGATTAGAGTGGGGTATCGCCAAAAAAGCAATGGATGAAATGAAAGACCTATACCTAAGTGATAAACGACCTTGGATAATTGGCTTTAGTGGAGGTAAGGACTCCACTTGTGTGGTACAGATGGTCTATTATATGCTCAAAGGTCTCCCCCCAGAGAAAAGAACCAAAGAAGTGCATATACTTTCTTCTGACACATTAGTGGAAAATCCCTTAGTGGGAGAAAGGATAAAAGAAGTCTGCACAAAAATTGAAAAACATGCTAAAAAGGAGGGGCTGCCTATCAAAGTTAATATTTTAAGACCGGAATTAAACGATACCTTTTGGGTAAATCTCATTGGAAGAGGCTATCCTGCCCCAAATAAATGGTTTCGCTGGTGCACAGATAGGCTCAAAATAAACCCTGCAACAAAATATATATTGAATCAAGTTAACCAAAGCGGAGAAGTTATTATTCTTCTTGGTATCAGAAAATCGGAAGGTGGAATACGTGTTCAAACGATGAGAAAATATGAAATCCAAAATTCTAAATTAAGGAGGCATACAACAATATTTGGTGCGTATATCTATGCACCTATAGAAAATTGGGAGGTTCAAGAAGTTTGGGATTATTTGTTACAAACTCCTTCACCGTGGGGCGATAACAATCGAGATTTGTTTACTTTGTATCAAAAATGCGATACAGAAGTCCCTTTTATAATAGACGAAAGCATCTCCCCTTCTGGTAGTAGTCGTTTCGGTTGTTGGGTATGCACGGTTATTGATAGAGATAAATCAATAGAAGGACTGATTGAGGATGGAGAAGCATGGTTAGAACCTCTTTTAGCGTTTAGGAATTGGCTTAAAGAAATTCGAGATGATCCCTCGATGCGAGAAGGTACAAGAAAGAATGATAAAAAGAAGAAGATAATTGCTGAGAAATTAGGAAGAGATTTCATTCCTCCTGAACACCGTGGACATAAAGTTCTTGGTCCATTTACCTTTGAAGCACGACACGAAATTTTTAGACGCTTGATTAAACTTCATGAACAAGTTGCTAATAGAGGTGTCTCTATAATATCCCCAGAGGAAATAAAAGCAATAGAAACGATGTGGATTTATGAAGGAGACAATATCTCCTCAATAACTGATGTTTTGAAATTATCAAAAATGGATGTAAAATCTTCTTTGAGTGAAACCAATATTAAGGATTGGAAACAATTAAGTGAAATATGTGATAAGCATAGGATCCCAATACATTTGATAAAGCAACTCTTGATAGTGGAGAAAGACCTTTCATCATTATCTCGTAGAACTGGGATTTACAACCGTTTAGAAAAGGTTATTGAGGAATATATCATAAGCGAAATAAAAGCAGAAAATAGTGTTGGAAAATGAAGATTAATACAATTACTATTTGCAACTTCAAAAACTTTAGAGGCGAACATACCATAGATATGACATTAAATAATAAAGATAATGAAAACAACATCATACTAATTGGCGGAGTTAATGGGTCTGGCAAGACAACAATTTTGGAATCCATAAGGCTATGTATGTTTGGTAAGAGATTCAATGGTTCTATTTTATCAAACAAAGACTACGAAAATTATTTAATCTCTGCAAAAAATAAATCTTCTATCAGGGATAATGATAAACGATTTTTTATCCAAATTGAGGTAGAGATCGATAATACTTTTCCAACCTATTCGATCACTCTAAAAAGGGATTGGGTACTCAGCAACAATGGTAAGATAAACAATGAAAATTTTACAATCTTTCGGGACGGTGTCCCCTTAGAGATTATTCCTGAAGAATACTGGGAGGATTATATTATCTCTTTGTTCCCTCCTTATATCACAAATCATTTCTTTTTTGACGGGGAAAGAATTAAGGAATTGGCCGTTGGAAATAACGCAGATGAGATTTTAAGAGAATCTATTCGTGATCTTACAGGTTTAAAGCTTTACGAAACATTGGCTGATGATCTAAGCACGTTAAAAAGCAAAATTAGACGAAGAAACATCGATCGTTTTGAAATTCAAACCGAAATCAGAGAAAAAGAGGGAGAAATATTAACAATAAAGAATGAATTAAATAAAATAGAAAATGATATTGAGGAAAAATCCTCTAATATAACTGAGTTAAATAATCGCAAAAAAGGCATTGAAGAGAACCTACGAAGAAAAGCTGGTGCATTTGCCGAAGAGAGAGAAAAGAACGAAAACACCATCTTTAAATTAAAAGAAGAACTTAATGGGTTAAACAACGAAATAAAATATATTTGTGAGGATTCTCTTCCCTTTATTATTGCATCAAAAACTTGTGAAAATTTATTAGAACAGCTTGAAGTGGAAAAAAAACGAAAGGAATTAATTGCAAGTGAACATATTTTAAAGGAAATTAATCAAAAGTTTATTAAGAGGATAGAATCGAATAAAAGGCTGAGTAAGCTTCCTGAAAAGGAATTTAAAGTTATTAAAAACGAAATTAAAAATATTTTTTCAGAAATGTTTATAAAACACAGTAATGAATCAGAGGGACCTCTTATTCATGACCTTACAAATACAGAAATGGCTAAAATAGAGAATTTTTTGAAAAAGATCGAAATAAATATAAAAAGAAGATTTAATAAAATCCTTAAACGAAGAGAAGAAAAGCTTATCCAGATTAGAAAAATCAAAGATAGATTGAAAAATATTCCAGATGAAGGCTTTGTAAAAGATTACATTGACGAACTATCATCGATTCGTACAGAGATTGAGGTTCTTGAGAGAGATATTCCTCTATTGAAAAGTAAAAATCAAAACTTAAATGAGAAAAAAATTGAACTTGAAAACGCTATAAAAGAATTGGAAGAAAAAATAGTTTGTATTGAAGAGGATCATAGGAAATTAGAACTCAGCACCGGAATCGAAGATTCCTTACAAGAATTTATAGATAGGGTTATTTCATCAAACATTGAAGAACTGGCAAGGATAATAACAAGTATGTATCGTAAACTTGCGAATAAGGAAGACATGGTTAAAGAGATTAAAATTGATGCTATAACTTTTTCTACTTCGCTCGTTGATTTTGAAGGGAAGGTTGTAAACAAAGAAAGTATATCAACCGGAGAAAAAGAAATATATGCGCTATGTGTACTTTGGGGTCTGGCAAAAGTATCAAATAAAAAACTCCCAATAGTAATGGATTCCCCTTTAGCAAAATTGGATAAAAGTCATGTTGGAAAAATTATTGATGATTTTTTCCCAAATGCCGGCGATCAAGTCATTATTTTATCTCATGATCGTGAGATAGATCAAGAATTATATCAGAGGTTAAAACCCCATATCAATAAGGCATATACACTATCGCCAGAGGAAGAAAATAAGATTAACAAGGGGTATTTCTTTGATTAGGTGGGGAATACAATGGCGAACAAATTAAGGATTTCAAAAGAAGCATCTGAACAACTTGATCACCTTTCAAATAAATTAGACTTGAGGAGAAATATAATTTGTAGAATAGCTATAGGGCGGTCTTTGGATGAAAAAGAATCCGCAAAAGAGTTTAACCCAAAAAATAATGCTGGATATGAGTTTAATAGATATACGCTTACGGGGGAATATGACGATGTATTTAAAGCCTTGATTGTTCAACATGAGATGAAAAAACTGAATGATACGCAATATTTCTCAAAATATTTACGCAATCATATCGAACGTGGAATTAATTTCTTGTATGCAGAATATGAAAGGATCAATTCTCCAATTAATTTTTTGGTTAATCTAAGCAAAAGATCTTGAACGAAAACACATTAAAGATGAGATAATGAAGGGTATAAAACATAAGGAAACGAAAGAAGAGAAAATAAAGTGTCTGAGAGAAAAAGGAATAAGTTTTTGGCTTCCTGATGAGATTACATATCCAAACGATCAAAATGCGATATGACCTCTATGCAGAAGGTAGCGCTTTCAGGCAATGGAAGGTATAGGTACAAATCCCCCTCTCTCAGGTGGATAAAAACCTTCTGATTCGTTCCATCCAGCCTTCTTCAGGCTATTGCGGTACTCAAACCCACTCCCTGCCTTCCCGTCTCCAAAAACGTTTCCGCTATTCCATGACCAAGTTCTCTGGCAAACACGCCAAAGAACGACTCAAAAGCTGATTTTCTTCCATATTCAACCACTCTTGGCTTACCCTCGATTCCTGCCAGTTCTGCTGCGAGGTCAACGGCATCCTGAAAATTACCCAGCTCATCTACCAGCCCCATCTTTTATTAAGCCTGACAAACCTTTTAGGTTAATTACTTTCGTCCACACCCAGCCTTCAGGTAACGGTGGAAGATCAAGAGACTCTATCATTTATTCCTTCAACTCCTCAATCATCTTCTTTCCTTTTTCTGTCAGGCTCATTTATAGTATCATTTACAGCATCATTTACACCCTCACTTACTCCCTCATGACGGAGTATTTCATCGAACTTTGCACTGAACTTTGCACTGAACTTTTCAGTGAGAGCAACAGGCCTCTCTATTCTCGTGGGTCTTCGGAAAATAGCCGTAAAGAATGTCCCGAACTCAAATTCAATCGGTGGCAGTCCGGCTTCCGCAATCAGCCGTCTCATCTTTGTGATGCCCGTTCCCATCTTCTCGATATAGCCAGCTCTGTGCAGGAGATTTCGCACTATTTCAACTATTTCTTCGTGCAATTGACAGGATTATTTTACCTCCTGCACTGAATTATTTTAAAGTTTCAATTTCATGCTTTATTTGCACATTTAGCTCAACGTTCTCGGTAATTCCGTGTAATCTTGTGGTTATAAAAATGAGCCACTCAAACCCACTCCCTGCCTTCCACTCTCCAAAAACGTTTCCGCTATTCCACGCCCAAGCTCTCTTGCAAACACGCCGAAGAACTGCTCAAAAAACGATTTTCTTCCATATTCAACCACTTTTGGCTTACCCTCGATTCCTGCCATTTCCACTGCGAGGTCAACAGCATCCTGAAAATTACCCAGCTCATCCACCAACCCCACCTCCTTTGCCTGCCTGCCAGTAAGGATCCTACCATCAGCAAGCTCTAAGACCTCGCTCTCGTTCATGTGCCTTCCTTCCGCTACCGCACGAACAAACTGAATATAAATGTCATCAATCATATCCTGAAGTATTTGGCGCTCTTCCGCGGTCATATTTCTAAGCGGCGACCCGATGTCTTTATATTTACCGCTCTTAATGACATTAGCCCGTATCCCATACCGCTCAAGCAGCTCAGAATACTGCAACTGTGAAAAGATAACGCCAATGCTCCCAGTTATTGTGCCAGGATTCGCAACTATTTTGTCTGACGCACAGGCGACATAATAGCCGCCAGAAGTGGCTACATCGCTCATCGAAGCCACAACTATCTTACCATTTTCTCGTGCCTTACATACCTCCGCGTGTAATTCTTGAGATGCCGCAGCGCTTCCTCCAGGGCTATTTATCCTGAGTATAATCGCCTTTACCGATGGGTCTTCGCCTGCACGTCGTATCTGCTTTGCAATATCGTCTGCACCTGAGGCTAATCCAAACATTCCAAATCCACTTCTACCACCCACGATTGCACCTTCAATGTTGATTATTGCTATTTTATCGCCGCCTACACCTATGCCGCCCATATCAAGCGGACCTTTCGCTATGATGGCAATTCCGAGCACCATGGAAATCAAACAAAAACCTAATAGGAGCAAGGCAATGACCTTTCTTTTGTTTTCCATTACTGCTTTAATGCTCTCCATTTAAATCCCCCCATTTATAACATTGAAATCAAAAAAATACCCACGATTATAAGTATAAATGCCAGCACCATAAGAACCACAAATGGTAGAACGAGAGTTGCGATTGCCCTGCCTGTTGAGAATTTATGTGCCTCTCTAATTGCGAGAACGTCCAGTATCAAAACCCAGATCGCCAAAATGCCCCCCAAACCGATAGCTATCAATGCCCCGGTTAAACCACCAGAAAAAATGGCAACTAAACCAATTGGAGCCTGAAATATGTTCGGAAGCATAGCAAAACCCATTAGAACCAGCATTTCTGTGAAAGCACCCTTTCCTCCCAGAATCTTTGCTACTACGTGAAATATGCCTGCGATAACGACCCAGCCAATAAATCCAACAACTACACTCAGGGTCATGGATGCAATTGGCGAGAACATCATCTCTTCGAAACCCGGAAACTCTGCAAACATGGACATGAACGCGCTTTGCGTTAATATGCTCCCGGCTCCGCTGCAAATACATGCAATTAGAACTACGATAGCTGCGATAGTTACCGATGTTCTCTCTTCTGACATCCGTCTGAACGTAGAAGCCGGACTGAACAAAGTCCCGAAAATATTTTCTAACAAGTCAGCCATTTATTTCATCTCCTTGTTTTTTAGCATAATCATCCTTTAATGCTTGAGCCATCTCCTCATTTGCCTCAACTATCAGCGAACCAATATAACCGCAGTTCTTACAATGATACACAAAACCAATCTTTCCACCAACTTCGTAATATAGCTTTGCGCTACCACAAATAGGACAAACTTTTGTCGTCTTTTCTTTCATGGTGTAATCCTCCCCTCCTTCTTATTAGGATTTTCAAAAATATATAAAAATGCTAAACACTTATCACAACATAAGTGAAGGTTTTGAATTTTGGGTTTAGATATTTGAATTTGTTTAGAATTAAACCCTTTCTGGGTTTTCGGGGACATGGGCAGAGCCCACGATGCTTAGGATTTAGTATTTCCCAAGAGCCACATCACACAAATACTTAACCATACATGCGTGTTCAATCGAGCTGAGAATGACAAAAGCTTCATCTACCGTTGCTCCACGTGCAAACGTGCCATGACCCCGAACGACAACGCCTTTGTGGTCACGAAGCGCCTGGGCTGCGTTTCTCGCTAATTCTTCTGAGCCGATGCCACCCGTCACCACCGGAATTTCGTGCAGGAAATACATGCTTTCTGAATCTTCAGGCACTATCAGCATCTGCTCGCCGGGTTTGCAAAGCATTGACATCACCACTGCGTACTTTGAATGCCCGTGTAAAACGGCAAGAGCGGAAGTCGCCTTGTAAATCGCGCGATGGACGTTTACTTCTGACGAGGCAATTACATCAAGCTCATCCGGCGATGCGGAGTCTATTGGAACCGTGACAATCTGTCCTTCAAGCTCGTCAAGCATACTCCCCGTGGTGCTGATAAGCATCTGGTCTCCAACTCGCTTGCTCACATTGCCGAAATGCGAATGGGCAAGCCCTGCCGCTACTATCTTTTTACCGTATTTTATTAGTTCTTGCATTTCTCTTTTACTATTAATAATATTCAGTAAACCTGAACTTCCAATTCAGCAACCTTAGATATTTCCGTGAAGTCGCCATCTCTTGTTGCGACTTTTTCCGCACCATTTGCAATAGCGATACCTGCTATAAGAACGTCAAGCGCATTAACTGCTTGTCCCGAACTCAAAAGCTTTGCCATTATCTCACTTGACTTCTCCGCTGCGTTCAAATCAAAATCAATTAAAAAGCTTGTATCCAGAAGGATCATATCCTGAACCTCGACGATGCTCTTATTCTCTTGGTATCCTCTTCTAATCCATTCAACATTTCGCTATCCTTTAAAACGCCGAAGAATTCCTCTAAATTCGCTTCCCCTTTCTTATTTATCAGCCTCTCCACTGCATCATTAATGCTCTCATCCCCTCTTTTCATACTCTTAAGCGTTTCGTATACCTCTTCCCATATCGAACTGTAAACCTTTATCTCTAAAATTATTACGATTGATAGAGACTGTCCCATATCTGGAACAGCCTCCAACCCGCAACTATCCTGCGTAAAAAACTACTTCTCTATCGGAACAATCCTCTTCTTATCACCCTCTTGTAGCATATCGAGAATGTTAATCAGCTTCGACTGATCCGATACGACTATCTTTGTATTATCCTGCAGAGATGCCTGTGTCACCTCAAGTTGTTTCAAAACCTGCGCATTTCCTATGAAGAACTCCTCCGCCGCTTTCGAGACGTTCTCAATAGCCTTTGCTTCACCTTCTGCTCGAAGTATAGCCGCCGCACGATCACCTTCTGCCTTTAGTACCTCATTTTGTTTATCACCCTCTGCCTCAAGAATCTGCTTCTCTTTGTATGCCTCTGCGCTCAAAATAGTGGCTCTCTTCTCCCTCTCTGCCTTCATCTGCTTGCTCATTGCGTCTGCGATATCCTGTGGTGGGTCAATCTTCTGAACCTCTACCCGAACCACTTTCACACCCCATTTATCGGTTGCCTCGTCCAGTGTTTCTCGAAGCGCGGTATTGATTTTGTCCCTCGCTGTAAGCGTCTGGTCGAGCGTCATGTCACCGATGAGGTTTCTCAGGTTTGTCTGCGCCAATTTGCTTATCGCAAATCTGAAGTTCGCAATCTCATATCTAATCGCCTTTGGGTCCGTCACAACGTAGTAGATAACCGCATCAACGGTTACCGCTACGTTATCCTTTGTAATAACCGCCTGAGGTTCGATGTCAATGACCGTCTCACGCATGTCTATCCGTTCTGCGATATTATCAACAAAAGGCACGATGAACCTCAAGCCCGGGTCCAGAGTCTCCTTATATTGCCCAAATCTTTCCACAATACCCTTCTCAGACTGTCTCACGGTAGTCACTGCCTTCAGCAACGTAACCACTGCAATAACGAAAAGTACTACACCTATTGCAAATCCTATCCCCATTTTTTCTTTCCCCTCCTTTTTATCTACCCTTTTTTACGATTAACGTGACTCCAGTCACGTCAACCACAGTAATATCTTCTCCCGCTTCTATATTAATACCTTCCTCAGATCTCGCCCGCCATTCCTCGTTTCCGATTTTTACCAGACCGCTCGTATTTTTGCCAATACTGCTTTTGACTGTTCCCGTCTTACCGATTATTGCATCAACGTTCGTCTTTGTATCGCTCACTTTCATCTTTGCCTTTATGTATTTCCGTCCAATGCCCACGTACAGCGCACAGAAGGCACTTGCACAGAGGGCAGTTACAAGCCACGAATCGGCAAAACTTGTCAGGATACCGCCCAATATCAAGGCAGAGCCAAGCATCACAAGATCAAAACCTGTCTCCACTCCTATAAATAACTCTAAAAGAATCATCAGGAGACCAACCACCACAAATGCTGCCCATAACCACGTATCAAGAAGTTCTATCATTTGTTTCTCGGTTCTCTTTTTATTCTAATATGTTTCAATATTCATCATAGGGTATATAAAAGCTTTTCTTCTATTTGGTATTAGGATTATATTGTAGTATATTCAAGACCGCATCAATTTTATCAAATACAAAATCAGGTTTTTCCTTTTCCAGTTCCTCCTTTGTGTACAGCCCAGTTGTTAAGCCAATTGTTTTCACCCCTGCCCTTCGTCCCTGGACTATATCGGGTGGTGTATCGCCACAGTAGAATGCCTGAGCCGCTGAAGAGTTGAGCAGTTCTATCGCTTTAAGTAACGGTTCAGGGTCGGGTCTTATTCTTTCGGTGTCCTCCGCGGTGAGCAAAATATCATACGGGAACTGAAAAAGCCGTATCGCCGCTTCTGCTGATTCCCTATCCTTTGTCGTCACGATTGCTATTTTTATTCCTTTTTCTCGTAGCAGTTCAAGTGTCATTTTCGCTTTCGGAAGTTCTTTTATCATCGGTTTGAATTTACTCCTCATAAGGCTGAGAAAGACCGAATCAAACTTAGCCGGGTCTTTATCCGGGTATAAAATCTTGAAAGAAATGAGACTGGGCAAATAGATTATTTCCTTTATCTCCTTATCTGCGGGAACTCGCAAACCCGTTATCCTCGCTGCTTCCTTAACCGAACTCAAAATCGCTGCGGATGAGTCAATTAACGTGCCATCCATGTCAAAAAGACCTGTTTTGATTGTCATTTTTTTCTCCTTATCCCCAACCTCCTCAATTTACCTTCCCTTGGCACGCCATCTTCATCCCAGCCACGCATACGATAATATTCATCAAGCGTCTTTAAAAACTCTTCTTTATCTATTACTCTTCCGTTCACCTTCTCCTCAAAGAACCTATCAGGCAAAATATCATCCGCTTTTCCAAATCCTTCCCTTACATTATACAGCCGTTCCACGTTCCATATCCGCTCGCCAGCGAGCATCAAATCCTCTGACGTATAGTCCACACCCGTAACGGCACTTAATATGTTCGCATATTCCTCCTCGCCTGCACCGAGGAATGCGAATTTGCACACTACGAGCGAATCAACAGCGGCGAATCTATCCTGAAATATCTTGGTATGCCCTGCTTTTCCCGCAAGCGTGTAAGGGTCAATCGCCTTTGGTTTTCGCAGTATCTCCGGTGCGACAAGATAAGCCCTTGTATGGCATCCACCGCGATTGGAAGTGGCGTAGCTAAACCCCAGCCCTTTTACACCTCGTGGGTCATAAGAAGGCAGTGAAAGCCCTTTTACCTGAATCGCCGTCTCCGGATGTCCTTCTGATGCTGCAAAGGAACTCACACCCTTACCAAGCTCTTCTCCAACGCCTTGTTTGTCTCCTACCATCCTGGTCAAGTTTACAAGCTCTTCAGGCGAGATACCTTTGCCTCGTAACTCCGAGTAACAGCCCAGAACACCCGCTACCGAAATCGTATCCACGCCGTAATCGTTACACAGCCGGTTCGCTTCTACAACTGCCTCATAATCAGGATTTTGAATGTTTGCACCCATTAAACCAACTGTTTCGTATTCTGGCAGTTCTCCACCCCCTTTATCCTCCCTTTTACATGCAATTGGACAGGAATAACATGCACGCCTTTTTGGTGCTCGCTCTTCTTCTATGGTCTTTGCAAAGAAGGGTTTAAGATTAAAATCCTGCTCTGGCTCTCCCTTTCTGAAATTTGCTACCGGAAGCACGTTCATCCAGCTTGTTATCTTCACTAAAAACGGAGTCCCAAAAACCGATAACCCTTTGCTTATCGTCGGGCACGCAATCAGCAGCCGGTTAATTGCTTTCTTTTGCTTTGAAAATTCCGCTCTGTCAGAGATTGCCACTTTTCCCGTGCCCTTCACCACGATTGCCTTCAGGTTCTTCGAGCCCATTACCGCACCCACGCCGCCGCGTCCAAAAGCGTGTGTCGCATCCGAAATGATAGAAGCCAGCGGCACAAGTTTCTCGCCCGCTCTGCCGATACAAGCAACGCTGCCGCTGCCCTTTTCTTTTAGAAATCCCGTGGTCGCTTTTACGTTCTCGCCCCACAGCGTCTCTGCGGATTTTAGCTCCACGCGGTCATCTTCTATTTCTATAAATACCGGTTCCGGTGATTTGCCTGCAATAATTATCGCATCGTATCCCGCTTTTTTCATCGCGGGACCAAATGAGCCACCGCAGTTAGAATCAAATATCGTGCCCGTCAACGGCGATTTTGTGGACAGTGAAACCCTGCCCGAGGCTGGCGTAGTGGTGCCTGTTAACGGACCTGTAGCGAATACAAGCAGGTTAGCGGGTGAGAGCGCTTCAACACGTCCCGCATCATACAATATTTTCGCTCCCAGTCCCCGACCGCCGAGATAATCATTAAGTAAAGACTGCTCAGGTACGAAGCGGTCTATTCGTCTTTCGGATTCGGAAAGGTCTATTCGGAGGATTTTCTTTTTCCAGCCGTATGCCGTGGCTGCGTTCATGTTCACTTTTTAAAATGATATTATTTGGTGAAAAATAGTATAAATCCACGTTTAAATATTTATCATGTCAGAGCAGATAAGAGTGGAGAAGCGGGAATCAAAACACCCTTTTATAGCAAAGGATGGTTCTGAGATACGGGAATTATACAAATCCGCAAGGATGAGTTTGGCAGAAGCCACGGTTTATCAGAAAACGAAACGCCATTTTCACATGACTGCTGAGGAAATATACCACATTCTGGAGGGCAAGGGGATTATGGAAATAGAAGGCAAGTCCAAAGAGGTTTATGAGGGCGATACGGTGGTCATACTTCCTGAAGAGAAGCACCGGATTTTCGCAGATGAAAAAGTACGATTCTTGTGTTTCTGTTCGCCACCCTATTCTGATGCGGATACCGTTCTGGAATAATCTTAAATGACGAGATTTAGATACATTAGGCATGGCGTTAAACGAAAGCACGGAATTATAGAGGGCATTCTGCCTCTTTTGGAACAAATCTCTGAGATAGAAGGAGTGGAAAAGGTTATACCAGCTTCGATAGCCCATTCTCCTTCACTAAGCACACCGCATCCGGAACTGAGATTTCAAAGAGAAACCCCTTCTGGATTCAAGCTATTGGCTCACAGCAAAAGAAGCATTCAGGAGATATTTGTCGTAGTTGAGAGGTCAAAAAAGGAAGAAGTGAAATATAAACTAAAGGATTTGTGTTTTTTCTAAAAAGAAAAAGTGTATCAAGTTCAACTCATATCTCATATTTCCCGGGTCATATCTGAACACGCCCTCCGCAATTATTTTATCTCCTTTTTGTAACGCGGAGATGGGAATAGAGCCATCGTCAGACTTTGCTCGTGTCTCTGTTTCTGCTTCCACCCTCACCCTCAGCAGATATTTACCCTGCTCATCAGCAAGATAAAAGACGTGTTTATAAACGTTATCTGCGTAGCCCACGACACGCACTCGTTCTCCTTTATAGTCCTCAGGATGCATCGCTATCTGCGATACAAAAGCAATATTCTCATTTTCGTTTTCGTTTTTGGCACTCAACTTTTTTATTGCATTCCCGTGCCCCCCGTGGACTACGAGTTCCGGTCTGCCTTTGTATGTCTTCACCCTACCTTCGACCTCTACCACATCGCCATAGCTCAGGTTCAATTTTCCCACGCTCGTATCTATCGTGTCAACAAATATCAGCAGCTCTGTTTTGTTTTCTCTTAGCGTGAGCATATTTCCATAGTCTGTAGCGCGGAAGTCAGTGATAACACCTTTTGTACGTATAAGTTCGCCTTCATGGTCTCCGGCTCCCGCTCTGCATGCAACTTCTTCCAGCGGCACGTAAGGAGGCTCTACAAAAGAAGTTAAAGATAATCCATATAAAATACCGACACCCAACAAAGAGAAGATAATCACAGCTTTTCCTATGTTGTCCATAATAATCTACGTTTTTCCTCGTTTCTACATTTAATAGCAGTAGCCTTTGTATTTGTAGTATTCGTTTAGCTCCTTTTATAACCACAAGATTACACGGATTTCACGAGAAGAGTAATGATCGAAATTAGTTTCACATTAGCTATTCTATTTCTTATCGCTTCATCTTCTTGTGTTAATCTCGTGGAATCTCGTGGTTTTTTATCCTAACTATACTAAATATCATTACTACTATGCTCGAACTGATAAGACAATTTATCTACGCATACTACATCCATCCTATAACCCATGACACCGGCTACAACCCGGTAAACACGCTAACGTGGGCTTTATTACTGGTTTTGTGCCTGTTTTTGACCTTGAAATTACTAAAGAAGCTCGATGTAGAGATAAACAAACCTTTTATCGCTGCTGTATCGCCTTACATATTCGTTGGTGCGAGCCTGAGGGTAATGGAAGATGCGGAATTGTTTTCGCCTCCTCTGAGCTACCTGCTGATAACACCGTTAATTTATTTTCTTCTGTTCTTTTGCTGCATTGCCATACTCACAGTGTCGGTAAAGTTGTCCCAATCGAACGGTATAGGTGTGAGGTGTTTGGTGCCTTTTGCTCTGATTGGAACGATATGGTTATTCGTAAACCTGACAATTCTATTGGAGGCGGGAGAGATAGTTTTACCGTGGGTTTTCTTTTCCGTCATTGGCATTTCCGGCATAATATTGCTCGTGATATATACAATTGGAGCGAAATTCGGTGCGAATTTTCTAACAGAGAAGCTGAACGTATCTGTTTTAGCTGCTCATCTGCTCGATGCTTCTTCCTCTTATATTGGTATTGATAAACTGGGTTACACCGGAAAGCATGTGATAGAAGGCGTTATAGTAAAGTACACGGGTTCCGCAGCGGGAATGTTTCCGCTCAAACTCATAATACTAATCCCGGTGTTATATCTACTGGACACGCAATTCAACGACGACCACGAGAGAGAACTGAAGAACCTCGTTCTGTTGGCTCTGCTCGTCATTGGTCTCGCTCCTGCCGTTAGAAATACGCTCAGAATGGTTTTGGGTGTCTAACAAGAAAAACCTTTCTTCCAAAAAGAAAGCTTTACCAAAGAGAAATCATACTTTATATACAACAAAAACAAATGAGAATCCCAATCGAGAAGCCGGTTCTGGTAACCTCTGCACTGCCTTACGTTAACGGAGAGTGTCACATAGGGCATCTCAGGACTTACGTCCCCGCTGATATTTACGTGCGGATGCTGCGGAAAATGGGTTATGACGTTATTTTTATAGGTGGTTCTGACACACATGGGACGCCGATTGTGCTGAGTGCCGAAGCGCAAGGTATCACGCCCGAAGAGGTTGTTGAGAAATATCATAAGCATTTTAAACGAACGTTTCAAGCTCTGAGCGTCAATTTCGACTATTATGGACGGACTGATTCGGAGAGCAACCATAGAAGGACGACAGAGATAGTAAAGAAATTAATAGAGAACGGGTACGTACATAAGGAGGAAACAAAACAGGCGTTTTGCAGTACCTGCGGGCGATTTCTACCCGATAGATACGTAGAGGGAAAATGCCCCTACTGCGGTGCTGTGGCAAGAGGAGATGAATGTGACCAGGGCTGCGGTAAGCACCTTGAACCCGGGGAGATAATAGAGCCGAAATGCAAGATTTGCGGAAACGAAGCGGATTTCAAGCAGCAGGAACATTTCTTCTTCAAACTTTCCTCGTTCGCCGATTTCCTCATTTCCTATTTAGATAAATTGGGTGGTACCCGGAATGCGCGAAACTACGCGCTGGAATGGACAAAGAAGGAACTACGCGATTGGTGTATAACGAGAGCTCTGGAATGGGGCGTAAAATTCCCGGGTAGGGATGACCTCGTTGTTTATGTCTGGGTTGATGCACCCATAGGGTATATATCCTCTACTGAGGAGCTGTTAGGCGGAAGGGGGGGAGGCGGAGAGGACGAATGGATGAAGTACTGGAAAGGAAACAAAGCGACCATTGTGCATTTTATCGGTACGGACATTATATATCATCACTGCATATTCTGGCCTGCAATGCTCAAAGGAGCTGGTTATTCGCTGCCTGATGCCGTTGTCGCCTCAGGAATGGTAAAGATAAACGGGGGGACGTTTTCAAAGAGCCGCGGGAATGTGGTATGGGTAAAAGAGTTTTTAGAACGATTTCATCCCGATACGTTACGGTATTATTTAGTGGCACAATCAAGCCACACGAAGGAATTGAATTTCTCCTGGGACTCCTTTTCTATGCGTGTGAATAACGAGTTAGTAGCGATTCTGGGAAACCTTGTTCATCGAGTTATATCATTTGCATACAAAAATTTCGGCGTGGTTCCCGAAGGGAATATAGACGAGGATGTTTTTGCTGCGATAGCGCGTACGAAGGAGGAAGAGACGAGAGCGGTAGACGAATACGAATTCAAGAAGCTCGTTGATTCCGCGATGAAACTTGCGGATTTTGGTAACAGTTTTTTTCAACGCGAAGAGCCCTGGCATTTGATAAAAAAGGGTGATGCGGGTAGAGAACGATGTGGCGAGATAGTAAAGAACGTGCTGCAACTAATAAAAGCTGTTTGTATCGGATTGGAAGCGGTGATGCCTGCGAAGATGGAAGAGGTGTGGTCGCAGTTGGGTATGGAAAGCGATGTGCATTCGGTGAAGCTTGATGAGATGATGACGCCGATACAGAGCGGCCAACCGCTGAAAAAGCCGAAGAGGTTGTTTGATAGGGTGGAGCTATAGGAGAAAAGTGAAAAAAGTTTCTTTTATAAAGAAAAATAAAGAAAAGTTTAAAATGAAAATATCCATGGACATCGAACTAACCGACATACCGGGTCAGTTAGTGCTCGCATTGAAGCCCGTATCCGACCTTGGTGGTAATATTCTCAGCGTGCTGCATCAACGGGACAAGAAGACACCTTCAGGCCGAATACCGGTTCAACTGACATTAGAAATAGAAGAGCAGGGATTGAACAGGTTGGTGGAACGATTAAAAGAAAGGGACGTGAACGTGGTCAGGATAGGAAAAGAGCGGCTGAAGGAATCAATGATGGTTTTGCTAATCGGGCATATAGTGCACACGGATTTAGGAGAGACAATAGATAGTATAGACAGCACGGGTTTTGCGGAAGTGGTGGAGCTTTCTCTTTCTATGCCCGGCGTGGATAAGAAGTCCTCTGCTTCGGTTACGCTCAGCGCAATAGGTAAAGAGGAACTAAAAGAAGCGTTGAACATTTTAGAACGTACGGTGAACAAAAAGGGGATTATGATTATCCCGTCCATTTAACCGGGCGTCGAGAAAAAATAAATTGTGGACACAGATTAACGCAGATTAACACAAACCTTTCTTTCAAAAAGAAAGCTTTACCAAAGAAATCTGTTTTTCTTTTAGCACAGGTTTTCTTTTTTTGAAAAAGAAAAAGTGTTGCGTAAATCCGTGTAAATCTGTGTCTTAAATAGAAAGTAGTTACACTTTATATGCAAGAACAAAGGAGAGGATGAGGTAAAGATGGAAACAAAATTACCAAAATTAGTACGGATTTCAATAGTCGGGCTTGGTAACGTAGGTAGCGGTGTAGCAGAGGTAATAAGGCGCAAGCAGGAAGAGATAACGAGAAAATACGGCATAGATCTGAAAATTGTCGGCGTAGCGGACTTGCCGGGTGCCGTGGTGGACGAGAATGGCCTGAGTGAAGACGCGATAAGGAAATTCAAGTCAGGAGAAACGGCGGAAGATATGACAACGCTGGACATGATAAAGGATGTAGAGCATGAGATAGTGGTAGAAACGACGCCAACCAATGTCGAGAACGGCGAGCCGGGATTGACGCATATACTTACCGCATTGGAATCCGATAGGCACGTGGTAACCTCGAATAAAGGCCCTCTGGCATTACAGTACGTGAAGTTGATGGACCTCGCAGCGAGCAGAGGGAAAGAGCTAAAATTTGAGGCTTCCGTAGGCGGTGCTATGCCGATAATTTCGCTGGTAAAGGATAATCTCGCCGGTAATGGGATAATATCCATAAAGGGTATTTTGAACGGCACCTGCAACTATATTTTAACACGGATGCGTGAGGAGAAACTACCCTACGAACACGTGTTAAAGGAAGCGCAGGAACGTGGAATAGCCGAGACAGACCCTTCTAACGATGTTGCCGGGAGGGACACCGCAGTGAAGCTCGTGATTTTAGCTAACTCTATTTTTGACAGGCACGTGAGTTACGGGGATGTAGAAGTAGCGGGCATTACCGAGATAACATCAGAGGCTCTGAAATTAGCTGACGATGCGGGCTATGTAATAAAATTAATAGGAGAAGTAGACGGCGGCGGCAGCGGAGAATGCCTTAAAGTTGCACCCAGGTTAGTTCCTAAGGATGACCCGCTGAACGTTGGAGGCACGTTGAACGTAGCAACCATAAAGACGGATTTGGCAGGTGATATCACGGTCATTGGAAAAGGTGCGGGACCTATCGAAGCGGCAAGTGCTGTTTTGTCCGATATAATTGGGATTTATAGGTAGCTATATTCATAATAATAAGTATGACAGGAGTTAGGAGGTCTCTGCGGTGCAAACAATGAACTATGGCGAACTGCTGGGTCGAATACAACGGCTTGACCCGGTTGATCAGCTTCGCCTGTTAGAAGAATTAGCGGCATTAGTTCGCAGCCGGATGGCTTCTCAGCCTCGGGCTCGTCACAGTATTCTAGAACTGCAAGGCCTGGGCAAGAAAATCTGGCAGGATATTGATGCTCAAGAGTACATAGATCGGGAGCGGGCATCATGGGATGGATAGAAAATTCATTCTTCTTGTCCAACGATGCTCGCCTGCCCCCTTTACCCACATTGCGGATATTGGTGTTGGATGAATTGGAAGACACCTAATGAGAAGCAATGCTTCAAAACTCTGCCATCCCCTCTCTCTTTATTTCGTTTCTTAAACTGTTTATCCTCTTCCTCTCCAACTTCTTAATCTCCTCTTCAATTTTATAATATTCCCTCGCTATGCCTTCAATATTCATCTTCACCTGAAATATAAAATAGCCTTGCTGCCTATTATGTTAAAAGGAATCCTCTTACTCTTGTCTCTTACCCAGGGATAAACGTCTTCATAATCTCGAAATGTATCATTACTCACTACTTTCAGTCCCCTATCATTCGCAAATTTCAATATCGCATCATCCGCTCTCACCTGCGCTGGCGCTTGAATCACTTTCTCTTCTTCTACCCACTTTTCGAATCGTTCCTTATCACTTTCGGGGACGTTATGTCGCAAGCTGGCATCCACAATAATTATTGGTGCATACTTGTCCCTTTCCAGCTCCAACTTGAGTATCTCTATATTCTCTATATCTGGCTTTCCTTCCTTTTTTGCCATCCATGCCACATTCGAGCCGTCAACGACAATCCGCTCCCTTTCGTATTCTATCTTCACTTCCGAGCCGTATTTATCATCACAATTTATTTGTGGGAAGCCCCTATCGGCAAACGAAAAATTTTTTGCTAACCCCTTTCTGATATTTAAAATATCCCCATTTGCCAATTCGTTCACTAACGGAGAGAATTTATCCCACAGATTCACCCTGAATTTCATTTTAATTTCTTCTTTATGCCGTACGTTCCCCGCGGTAATAGACCCCAAACTCCACTTGTCCCCTTCCCTTATCCCTCTCTCTACTGCGATAACTTTAACGGTTGTATTCACAAAGAACGTTTCGTCTCGATTGGATACCAACCTTCTAATAATGTCTTCTACATCCATATCTGGAACTTCGTTGCTCATAGCCAACAGCGATATATTTATTAAGTGAATTCATCTAATTTATTTTGACAATGTCACATTTAATAAACTTTATATAACCCATACTTCTACTGCAAAGTATGTACACTAAAAAAAATATGAATCTGTATTCGACCCCCAACGATGGGGGCTACCAAACGGAGTTACGCAGAATCTCGCTCAGCGTTTGTTCGGGTTTTGGCAGCTATTCCGAGAGAGATTTAAGA
>JAUWNY010000168.1 GCA_030612405.1 Candidatus Methanophagales archaeon
GACGTGGGCAGAGCCCACGATGTGTAATCTGGTGGTTAATAATTTTCGGAATGACTATCTTTTCTTGTTTGTTTCGCTTTACCTGAATCCATACTGCCCCACGAGAGGCACGAAAGCCACATCGCATTTTTTCTCCTGCTCTATCCCCTTTTCCTTCTTCTTCACAAGGTATAACTCCTGCAGGTATCGTCCGATGGGTATGACCATTTTCCCACCTACCTTTAACTGCTCAAGTAGCGGTGGCGGGATGGCAGGCGCAGCACAGGTCACGCTTATTTTGTCGTATGGTGCATGTTCAGGCAGCCCAAGTGTTCCATCGCCCTGCATCACGGTCACGTGCTTATAACCTGCACGTTTCAGATTCTCTCTCGAAAAATCCACCAACCACTGTATCCTTTCTACGGAATACACGTGCCCTGTTTCTCCTATTAGCTCGGCAATGACTGCAGCATGGTAACCTGAACCAGCACCAATTTCAAGTACTTTTTCGCCCTTCTTCAGCTCTAAGTAACCACACATCATTGCAACCATGTGTGGTGCGCTTATCGTTTGACCCTCGCCAATAGGCAGTGGATAATCGCCGTATGCCTGCTCCATAACACTAGGGGGGACAAAAAGATGCCTTTTAACGCGCATCATTGCTTCCGACACGTCCTCACCAGGATAACACACACGGCTGAGCTGGAGCCTCTTTACCATCCTTCTCCGCTCGTCCTCACGTACCCTTTCCTCTTTATCTGCGCTTGTCATCGACGAAAAAATCCCTCTCCTCTGCCATTCGCTTCTTCTCCAGGAACGAGTAGACCGCGCTATGCGGTGAACCATTTATCAGCATTTCTATTGCATCATGTGCAGCTATTGCTTGGTGTGGATAGCCGATTATGCCGATACTCTTTCCATAAACGGAGATTTTAACACCTGTAATGTCCTCTATCACTCTTCTTGTTCTTCCATTTCGACCTATCACACGTCCCTTTATCCTCTTCAGTGTCTTTGGCGTGAGATGAGCGATAGAAATAACGTCGAATAAAAGAGACTCGTCATCAAGGAGTAAGAACGCATTTTCAGGTGAAAAACCCCTACCTATCGCGTTTATCACGTCTGCAACTCTGAGCACCTTTAGGGGGTCTCCGCCCTCGATACCTTCTATATACACTTCTCCTTCCGTACTATCTACTTCTATCCTGCTATCTGATTTTTTCTCTATATTCTCCTTTACGATTCCGTTATGTCCAATTAGCACGCCAATTCTATCCCGCGGAATCCTGACATACTGTGTTACCATTTTTTGACCACCGATTGCTTTTTGACCACAGATTGCACAGATTACACTGATTAATCTTTTATCAACCTTTTGTATTTTAAACTTTTCTCTTTGTATAATCCGAGAAATCCGTGTAATCTGTGGCAGTTAACATCCCATTACCTCTTTATCATCTTCATTACTTCATCTTCAGAACAGTCTAACCCGAGTTTGTTAAAGTATGTAACGATATTTCTTACATCACGCTTGAGGAACGCATCAGCATTGGGATGCCCTAAAAGCAGGGACTGCCCCATATCTATTATTACGGGCTCTATTTCAATTTCCCTCACACTTACACCTGCAACTTCTCTCTCTGCATATCCTTTCATCAATATGTTGAACTCACTGAGGTCTGCATGCACCAACCTTCCGCGATTATACAGTGTCTTTATCTCAGAAATGATACGCCAGAAGAGCTCTTCGAGATCAAAATCAAGCTCAAGCACTTCTACAGGAATGTCCTTCAACCTTGGTGCCGCTATCTCTTCTTTTCCTATAAACTCCATTATCAATACGTTTTTATCATACGCAATCGGCTCGGGAACGCAGACCCCAGCATCAAAAGCTCTTTTTAGATTCTTATACTCTTTTCGTGCCCATGCAAATACGATGCTTCTGCGGTCCCTCTTTATGTTCTCAAACCTGGGGTCGCCGATAATATAGTCGAGCATAACATGGAAATTAGAGGTGCTTATTTTGTACATCTTTATCGCCAATTCCTCCTCTTCTGCTCCTATCGCATGAAATATGACGGCTTCCTTACCTCTACTTACAGGACCGCCCAATGCTTTTATTATTCCCCGTTTTGAGAATTTATACAGCGTTTCCAAAGTGGGGATGTCAAGGACGTATAGCTCAGTTTTTCTATCGCGATAATCCTTTTTCCTCTTTTTACCTCTTGGTAATGGCTTCTCCTCTCTTTTCAGCCATTTCTCTACTACAAATAACCCTTCTTTCTTAACCATTCCGCCTGTGGTCTTTTATACCGATAAATGAGCTCTGCCTTTTCATCTTGAAAGTCCCAGGGGACTATTATTACTACATCACCGATCTTTACCCATTGTCGCCGCTTTAATCTTCCCGGTATTCGCGCCATTCTTTCGATTCCATCCATGCACTGCACGGTCACTCTTCTCCCGCCTAACATCTTCTCGACTATGGCTAACACTTCTCGCTTCCCTTTTTTGGGAATACGCACACGTAGTACCTCTTCTGTCCTTTTTATCTCAACCAATTTTTCGTCCTCGCTATCAGAATCAGAACACCCCGCAATTGTCTCCTGCTTTTGTTCTTGTATATAAACTATAACTTCCTTCTATTTAAGACACTGATTTTAAATTTAAGTATATAAGCGCATATTTTGGAGTAAAGAGATGAAGCCGAAGAAAAGAGGGAAGGGGATTTTATTAAGGTTATTAATGGCTTTCTTTTTGAGGAGGAAAACGCCGAAAATCGGCATCTATGGACCGCCGAATGCCGGGAAAACGACTTTAGCGAATAGAATAATCCATACTTTTGTGGATGAGAACGAGGATATAGGTGCAGCCTCGAATATACCACACGAAACGAGAAGAGCGGTCAGGCGGAGTGGCATAATGGTAGACCTGAAATTGGGAGCGGTGCAAAGTCCCGATCCCAATCACGGTTCAGATCCGGAGCCAAAGGTAAAAGGAAGAAAAGAAAGAGCAAAAGGGAAGTTGAAGCTGGACGTGGTAGATACACCGGGATTAGCGACAAAAATAGATTTTCACGACTTTATGGCTTATGGATTGGAAGAGGAGGAGGCGAAAAGGAGGGCGAAAGAGGCGACTGAAGGTGTTATAGAGGCGATAAAGTGGCTCGACGATATTGACGGCGTTGTACTCCTGATGGACGCTACGGAAGACCCATATACGCAAACTAACGTGATAATCATCGGTAATATGGAAGCACGAGGCACGCCCATTATTATCGCTGCAAATAAAGTTGACTTAGCAGATGCCGCTCCCGAAAGGATAATGAATGCTTTTCCTCAGCACCCCGTCATTCCTATTTCTGCACTGAAAGGGGAGAACATGGAGAAGTTGTATGAGGAAATGGCAAGGAGGTTCCGGTAAAATGGAAATAAAGATGGACCTGGTCTCGGAAGATAAAATAAATTCGATGGGCTCGATGGAGAAGCTGCGATTTGTGTTAGATGGCGTGAAGTCAGGGAATATAGTGGTGCTGGAAGGTGGTCTGACGTCAGAGGAGCAGATGAAGCTGATAGAACTCACAATGACGGAAGTAAACGAAGACTTCCCGGGAATAGAGATGAATGGGTATCCAACCAAAAGGGGGTTTTTAAATCTGCGAAGAAAGACACGGCTTACCGTAATAGGACCTGCGAAGATGATGCGCACGATAAAGAAAGAGAATGATTTGATAAGTGCGATCATTTCGGCAATTTGAAACCGCGAGATTACACGAGATTAACACAACACTTTTTCTTTTTTTAAAAAAAGAAAACCTGTGCTAAAAGAAAAAAAATAAGTTCTTTTGGTAAAGCTTTTCTTTCTAAGAAAAAGTTTCTTGTGAAATATCAAAAGGAAAATGCATAAATGTTTGAAATGCGGGAAGAAATTTGAAAAGCTAACGAAAGAGATGCTACATGGCTGCCCTGAGTGTGGCGGGACTCTCTTTCTGTATCTAAAAGAAGGCGAAGAGATAACCGCAGCCGAGTTGGTGGACCGGATAAAAATAGAGGGGAAAATGCCATCCTCGGAAGAAGGGGAGAGAATAGAGAGCTTAAGGATTTTGAGCCCGGGCGTGTATGAGCTCAATTTAGATGCGTTATTAGAGAGGAAGGAGATAGTAATGGGGATAAAAGAGAATGGTTCTTACGCAATCCATTTGCCTTCTCTGTTTGCGAAACGGAATACGAAGCGTAGGTGAGGATTGAAATATAATTCTATCTCAATTTACTTTATGCGGTCTTATTTTCTCAACTTCATCGGATTGCTCTTCTTTATTTCATGAATGAAACCACAGTTGTATCAAATATTTTCGAGTGGGGGAAAACAACCGAAAAGCTTTTATAATGAGTTGATTATTTCAATACTTGTGAGGAGGAAAAAATGAGTGCAATACCAAAAATATCTTCAATGTTGAATATGGGAAAAGAGAACTTAGAAAAAGAGAGCCTAAAAACATATCTACATGTTAAACTTAGACGTTGCGAGTCCGAGATATTTAATATTGCAAAAAAAAATAGGTAATGTCCTGATATACGATAGTTTATTATAGTAGCCAGTCTAATACACTCTTGGTGGATACTATGGCACGACCAAGAGGAAAAATCAATGTTGTTTGTCAGAACCCGCAATGCCGTTATTATCTAAGAG
>JAUWNY010000123.1 GCA_030612405.1 Candidatus Methanophagales archaeon
GGAAGATGTGAAAAGCCTTAAGGGAAAAGTGGAAGGGATGGAAGGAATGCTTGCAACGCTGGTTGAGATATATACCGATGTGTTTTACGAGGTTAAAGAGGATTATTTGAAGAAGCTGGAGGAGATAAGGAAAGAGAGAGGAAAGGTGTTCAGTTCTATCGGTGAATTTGATAGGTATTTTGAGTGATATAATGCAATGCCGTACAGATTTGAGATTAAGCCTAAGTTGGAGAAGAAGCTAAAGAAAATTGAAAAGAAGGATCCGGTGATGTTTAAAGCTGTACGAGAGAAGATAAAAGAAATAATTAAGAAACCCTACCATTACAAGCCCTTGAGGCATAATTTAAAGGGTTCGAGGCGTGTTCATCTGGAGAAGTCATTTGTTTTGGTATTTGAAATAGATGAAGCGGAGAAGACCGTTAGATTTCTTGATTTGGGGCATCACGATGAGATTTACAGGAAGAAGCACTAAACAAGTTTTTTGCTTCGCAAAAAACCTTGACTAACAACTTTTCTTTTTAAAAGAAACCTTGACTAAAGAAACAAGTTTTTTTTCTTTTAGCACAGGTTTTCTTTTTTCCTAAAAAAGAAAAAGTGTTATGACAGAAATATCAGTCATAATCCCGACAAAGAACGAAGAGAAATCCATTGGCATCTGCATCGAGAAGATACAGAAGGTGTTCAACGAGCACCACATTGACGGCAAAATCATCATTGCCGACAACTCCACAGATAACACACCGGAAATAGCGAAGAGTCTTGGTGCAAAAGTAATTGTGCCGGATGAACATGGCTATGGAAATGCATATCGGTTCGGATTCGAGCATACATCGGGGGATTACATTGTGATGGGCGATGGCGATAACACTTACGACTTTACAGACATTCCAAAACTGTTAGAACCACTAAAGAGAGGAGAAGCAGACCTCGTGCTGGGGAGCAGATTCAAAGGCGAGATAAAAAAGGGTGCAATGCCATGGCACCATCAATACATTGGCAATCCTTTTCTGGCGTGGATTTTTAACAGAGCAAATAAGTCAAACATAAGCGATACGCACTCCGGATTTCGAGCATTCACGAAGGAAGCATACGATAAAATGAGAACGGATTTGAAATTAATTTTAAAGTAGAGGAAGCGAATATATTTTAATTAAAATGCACAAAAAAATAGAGAAGGGGATTGAAAAAATTAAAAAAATAGAGGGATTTGAAAAGGTAAAATTTATCGTTTTGTATGGTTCGGCGGCAGAGGGAGGAATGAATAAGGATTCGGACATGGATTTCTGTGTGTATTATGATGGTAGTCCAGAGGAAGCGTCAAAATTCAGGTTTAAAGTTCTTTCAGAACTCTTTAACGATGTATATGACGTTCAGATTTATCAGCAACTCCCTCTCTATGTAAGGGCAGATGTTTTAAAGGGAAAGATGATTTACTGCAAAGATAAGAGGTTTTTATATGAGGTGGCTATTGAGACGATAAGGGACTTTGAGGCGTTTAAACCTCGATTTTATGATTATATCGGAGAGAGGGCGATTACATGAGGAAGGAGATAATCAGAACAAAGATAAAGGAGATAGAGGAGAGTATCAGATTGGTAGAGGAGCATCTACCTGATATATTTGAGGAATTCTCCAGCATGGGTCTAATTAAAGACGGAATCTACAAAAGGACAGAATTTGCAATTGAAGATGTCTTCGACATCTGCGCTATCATCAACAGCGACTTTGAACTTGGAATTCCAGGTGATGATGAGGAAATCGTAGAGAATCTGGTTAAAAATGAGATTTTGAGTGAAGAAATGAAAGAGAAGCTCAGCTTGATGAAAGGCTTTAGAAACATAGTTGTGCACAAATATGGAAAAATAGACGACAAACTCGCATTTGAAATTTTAAAGGAAGACATTCGAGATTTTTATGACTTTATAGGAAGGATAGAGGAGATTTTAGAGAATGGAGGATGAGAAAAGAGATATAATTAAAAATATAGATGACAAACTGGAGTTGTACAAATGAAGATCATTGCAGGAATATCAGCTTATAACAAACAATATCCTGTCTGCGGTGTGATACACGCAGCCGAGGATTACGTAGACGAGATAATCGTCGTGGATGACGGCTGCGCCGTCAGTAATGAGTAACGGGTGATGAGTAACATGTTACAGATTACCGCCCGAAGGGCGAGACGGGCAGCACGACCCTGATGAGATTCCCGCGCTTATAAAACCCGTCATAGAAGATGGCTATGATTTAGCGACAGGGTCAAGAAAGTTAAAAGAATCAAAAAGTAAGGGAAAGAGACCTTTTATTCGTCCTCTGGGTCAGTTTGTGCTGAAGGTAGGTTTTAGGCACGCTAACCAGAAAGTGGCATAGCGACCCGGAAAGGGGAATTCAGGGCGCTTTCGAGACGTGCAATGGAGGTAATGGATTTCAGAGGTAAGGGGTTTTCAGTAGAGGCAGAGATGATATATTTAGCGGAGAAGCACGGTTTGAGGACGATAGAAGTGCCAATAACAGAGATTTATGTTGAGGATGGCTCAACGCTGAATCCATGGAGGCATGGATTTGGTAATTTAGGAACAATCATCGCATGGATTTCGGAGAAGAGACCTTTATTCTTCTTCGGTATCGCAGGGGCGGCGTTCACGATTATCGGGTTGATATTGGGTGCAAACGTGCTGTATGTGGCTAATGCAGGAGGTGGGGTTGCAGTTGGCTCTGCGCTTGTATCCGTGCTGTTTATCGTTATCGGTGTGTTTAGTGTGTTCACGGGATTAATATTGAATGAGATTGCAAAAGGGAAGGAAAAGGAATAAGATGCGAAGAATTGCAATAATCCTTGGCACAAGACCGGAAATAATAAAGATGAGTCCGGTGATAAGAGAATGCGAGCGTTTATGTTTGGATTATTTCATTTTACATACTGGTCAGCATTATTCTTATAATATGGACAAAGTCTTCTTCGAACAATTAGAATTACCAGAAGCGAAATATAATCTGGATGTTGGCTCTGGAAGTCATGCCGAACAGACAGCAAAGTTGCTTGTCGGCATAGAGAAGATTTTGATGAGAGAAGAACCAGACATTGCTTTGGTAGAAGGAGACACGAACACGGTTTTAGCGGGAGCTTTAGCTGCGGCTAAATTGCACATCAAAGTGGGACACGTGGAGGCAGGTTTGAGAAGCTATGACAGGAGAATGCCCGAAGAGATAAACCGGGTTTTAACTGACCATTGCTCAGATTATCTTTTTGCCCCGACAGAAAAAGCGAGGGAAATCTTGCTTGGTGAAGGCATTCCCGATGACAAAATATTTGTTACTGGAAACACAATTGTTGATGCAGTATATCAAAACTTAAACATTGGTGAAAAGAGAGTTAATCCTTTAAACGACCTCGAGCTTGTTCCGAAGGGATATTTTCTTGTTACTGCACATAGGCAAGAGAATGTCGATGTTAAGGGGAGATTTAAAAGCATTTTGAAGGGTTTAGAACTTGTTTCAGAAGATTTTGGTTTACCGGTGATTTATCCAATTCATCCAAGGGCGAGAAAGATGAAGCATCATTTTGGGTTAAAAGCAAATGGTATTGAGTTTATTGAACCACTTGATTATCTCTCTTTTCTTCAATTGGAAGCTAAGGCTAAATTGGTGCTAACGGATTCGGGTGGTGTGCAGGAGGAGACATGCGTTCTTAAAGTACCGTGCGTTACGCTGAGAGATAATACGGAAAGACCGGAAACGTTGGCGGTTGGTTCCAATGTATTGGCTGGAACGAGCCCAGAAAAGATATTAGAATGCACAAATCAGATGCTTCAAACTTTAAGAAAGTTGGATCAAAATGCTTCGCTGAACTGGGAAAATCCGTTTGGTGATGGTAGAGCAGGAAAGAGGATTGTGGATATATTGATGGGCTAAGAGGAGTTAAGTTAATATGCTGGAGATAATTGTGCATGAAATAAGGGGGAAATGCCCTGTTTACAAGGAAGGGGATAAAATAGTGATAGATGATCCGGAGATTGTTTTGGGGGAAACAGATGCGCTCTGCACACACGCGTTATCTACGCTACTTCACTATGCTTTGATACTGGAGCATGATTGGTGTCCGGTGAAATTGGGATTAACCACGGAGAAAGATCCTGATCATGCGTATATGCAGTGTGTTGATCCCGGAGAGCCATATACTGAAGGGGGAACGGTAATCTTTAAATGTAGCAAAATAAATGTGAATGAAGTAATGGAGCGGTAATTATAGAAACCGAAAGAATACTCGTAACGGGTGGAACGGGGTTCATAGGTTCGAACCTTGTTCAAGAATTAGAAAGAAGAGGTCATGAGGTCTGGGCGTGCGATTTAATGAACTCCAGCAACGAGCATTACATCAGATGCGACGTGAGCAAGTACCGACACGTAGAGCGCATTTTTGAGGAGCATAATTTCAATTATGTGTATCATTTAGCGGCAGAATACGGGCGGTGGAACGGCGAGGACTTTTATGAGAACTTATGGCAGACCAATGCTATTGGAACGAAGCATATAATTCGATTACAGGAGAAGCTAAAATTCAAAATGGTTTTCTTCAGCAGTGCAGAAGTTTACGGCGATTATGAAGGCGTAATGACCGAAGATGTAATGGAGAAGAATCTGATAAGAGACACATATCAGATGAACGATTACGCAATAACCAAATGGGCAGGTGAGTTAATGTGTATGAATTCAGCTAAGATGTTCGGAACAGAAACGGTGAGAGTGAGACCGGTTAACTGTTACGGGCCTGGCGAGCATTATACACCATACCGGGGGTTCATCCCGAAATTCATCTATCATGCGCTTTTCAATAAGCCGTATGTTGTTTATAAAGGGCATAAGCGGATAATAGATTATGTGGAAGACTCGTGCAGAACATGGGCAAACATTGTGGGCAACTTCATTCCGGGAGAAGTTTATAACGTCGGTGGGAGACCAGAATGGGAGATGGAGATCAAGGATTATTCAGATTTAGTGTTGAAAGCAGTTGGAATGGATGATTCGCTCGTTACGTATAAAGAAGCGGAGCCGTTTACGACAAAGATAAAGACAATGGACTTCTCTAAAGCGGTTAGAGATTTAGGGCATGAGCCGAAGGTCACACCAGAAGAGGGAATTAGAAGGACGGTGGAATGGATGAAAAGTATTTATCATAAGGAGGGATAATAAACATGATGGAAACAGTGCTAAAAGTCAAAGTGGATGAGTTTTTAGCTCATAAGATAGGAGATATAGTCAAGAGGGGCGCATTTAAAAGCGAAGACGAGTTTTTAAAAAGTGCTGTGGAAGATATGGTGCGAAGATGGGAAATTCTGGAGTTAAACACGAAGATGGATAAATTCGCTGAGCGGATTGCCAAGAAACACCCGGAGAGTGTATCCGAGACAGTCTTAAAAGCGAGAGAAGAGGAAGATGAAATCTTATAAGCCAACGGTTACGGTGGACACTTCTGCTATCGTTAAATGGTTCAAAATTTCTGAAATAGAAAGAATTGAGGAAAATTCAAAGTAGAGGTGAATAATTTATAAAGAGAAAAGGAAGGTTCACTTGGAAAGAATAGAGAGGGAATTGGAAGACATCTTGAAAGTGGTAAAAGAGTGGGAAACGTTTAAAGTATAATTTATATGAAGACCGTCCACATATACATTTTAATGAAGATGAAAAGAGAGAGTATAGAGAGGAGGGAATATGTTGGGACGAGATAAAGGAAAAGATAATGAAAATAATGAGGGAAGGTAAATAAAGAATGAGTGATGAAATAGCCCGTGTCGCGGAGATATTTGGAATAGATAGGAGTAGGCTGATAGCGAAGAGCATATCTAATTTTGTTGAAGGTGAGATATCAAATTGCGAGAAAAGAATCGGGAAACTCTGGCTTGAGAATGATATGCTAAATAAGAAATACGGTATGAGTTTAGAAGATTTGTGCAAAGTGGTGGATGAAATGGAGAATGAGGAGAGATACGAAGAGAAAGAGATAAAAGGGGCCTCAATCTTAGAAGCTGTTTCGGATACCAGAAAGTGGGAACATGTATTAGAAGATTTGGAAAAAGAAGAAGCGAGATACATGAAGTTGGTGGAATTAAAAACCACGAGGTTTCACAACACTTTTTCTTTTTTTTAGAAAAAAGAAAACCTGTGCTAAAAGAAAAAAACAAAAAAAGTTTTATTTAGTAAATTAATAAATAATCTTGTGGTAATCTGTGTAATCAGTGGTTATAAAAACACTTTTCTTTATAAAAGAAACCTGTGCTAAAGAAATAAAATAAAAAAGGAGGGGATAAAAATAGGTATAGAAAGAGAATATGAAGGGAAAGTTGTATTAGTCACTGGCGGTGCAGGAGCGATTGGCAGCAATTTGTGTAGGAAGCTGGCTGAGCTAGGTGCAGAGAAAGTGATAATATTGGACGACTTATCGAGTGCATACGAATGGAACATCCCGAAAGCGAAGGTTATAAAATTTGTAAAGGGTAGCGTTTTGGACGATGAGATGCTGAAGCGGGTGTTCAAAGAGCGGCCGGAGTATGTCTTCCATTTAGCAGCGCATTTCGCAAACCAGAACTCGGTTGACAATCCAGAGACGGATTTACTGGTCAATGGTATGGGAACTTTAAAAGTATTGCAGTATGCACATCTTGCAAATGTTGAACGATTTGTCTACTCGTCTTCGGGCTGCGGCGTTTATGGACTGGACTCGAAGATGCCGTTTGAAGAGCATGACATTTCGATTAGTTTGCATACCCCATATCAGGTAACGAAGCTGCTTGGAGAATTATACACAAATTATTTTTACAACCTGTACGAGCTGCCGATCGTCAATGCAAGGTTCTTTAATGTTTACGGTCCCGGGGAAGTACCAGGGAGGTATAGAAATGTCATCCCAAACTTCCTTTACTGGGCGATGAATAAGCGAGCATTGCCGATAACTGGTGATGGAACGGAAACAAGGGACTGGACGTATGTGGATGATATCATAAACGGTCTGTTAGCGATGGGCATAAAAAAAGAAGCAGTTGGAGAAGCCATCAACCTTGGTTCTGGTAAGGAGCACAGGGTTATAGATTTAGCGAATATGGTGAACGAGCTTACAGGTCAAACTTTAAGAAAGTTGGATCAAAAACGCTTCGCAGAAGCAGGCGTATTGTACGTAGAGAGAAGGGACTGGGATGTTAAACACCAACTTTTATCCTCTATCGGGAAGGCGAAGAAGCTACTGGGCTATGAACCGCAGATGGAGTTCGAGGAAGGATTGAAAATGGTGCATGAATGGTTCTTAGATAACACAGAGAATATAAAAAGAAGTGCGGAGTTCTAACAAAACTTTTCTTTCAAACTTTCAAAAAGTTTAATCATCAAACCTTTAAAAAAGGTTTAATCCAAACTAATGCTTTTAGGAAAAGTTTGACTAAAAATGCTGCGCAAGCTTCGCGGAAAGAAA
>JAUWNY010000096.1 GCA_030612405.1 Candidatus Methanophagales archaeon
GCGGAGAGGGATGATTTCGATTGTGGCTGAGTAAGTTTTTAAACATGTATGAAATAGATTAATAATAGGGGTGAGAGAAATGGTAGAGGAAGGACAACTTGTGGAGCGACTTGCTCCAAGAATAGAGGAGAGGATAAGATATAAAATAGTGAGGAGCATCATTGATGCGCTTGAGGAGCAATTTTATCCGCCGGAAGAGATGTTCAGAGAGGAGTTTGTGAAGAGTGTGGAAGAGGCTGAGAAGGAGAGCGGCAGGATATTTAAAGACAGAGAAGGGCTCAAGGAATATTTAGAGAGCTTAGCAGAAGAAGATGTATGAATATGAGATAAAGGATAGACTATCTAAAAAACTCCAAAAGGTATCGAAAAAAGACCGTGTTCTATATAAAGCAATTATGAAAAAGATTCTGCAAATCGCAGACAATCCATACCTTAGCAAGCCACTTCATGGGAAACTAAAGGGTAAAAGAAGAGTTCAGATTGGACATTTTGTACTCATTTATGGGATAGACGAGAAAGAGCGCAGAGTAATATTTTTAGACTTTACGCATCATGATGAAGCATATAAACAATAAGAGTTGGAGCAAAATATGGGAATCGCATACAAACCTTTTCTTAGAAAGAAAAGCTTTACCAAAAGAACTCTGTGTTTTTTCTTTTAGCACAGGTTTTCTTTTTTCCTAAAAAAGAAAAAGTGTTATGAGAACAATCGCCGCAATCCCATGCTATAACGAAGCACTGGCAATCGGGTCAGTCGTACTAAAATTAAAATTAGCACGAAAGTACGTGGATGAGGTTCTGGTGGTGGATGACGGGTCTACTGACGGTACCGTAGAAGTGGCAACAGCAGCGGGCGCTGCGGTCGTCTCGCATGGTGTGAATAAGGGATATGGTGCAGCGATTCGAACCTGTTTTAATTATGCAAAGGAGAACAATTTTGACGTCCTGATTACTCTGGATGGTGACGGGCAGCATAACCCATCGTGCATCCCGGATTTTATCAAGGTACTGAAAACGAGTGAAGCAGACGTTATAATTGGTTCTCGGTTTCTGGCGAAAAATAAGCTTTCCCCCATACCAAAATACAGGATTGTGGGAATGAAAGTGTTGAATTTGTTTACACGACTTGTTGGAAAGGTAAAAACTACGGATTATCAAAGTGGCTACCGAGCTTATAGCAGAAGAGCGATAGAGAAGATTAGAGTAACTAATCCGGATATGGGTGCGGGTTCGGAGATATTAGCGCAGGCGAAGGAACACAATTTGAAATTGGTGGAAATTCCGATAACCGTGAGATATGACATCAGTGGGACATTGGCCAAAAATCCTGTGTCCTGTCCACGAAGTCATATTATTTATTATGGCAAAGAATATAAAGATAACCGCAGTAATTTTTTGTGATGACAAAGAATAAACAAATACGAATGGAGAAGGCATTGAACAAATTTATTGAAAAATTGAGGGATAAACTTGGAACTCATCTTGTATCGGTTGTCTTATTCGGTAGCTGTGCAAGAGACGATTGGGATGAAAGTAGCGACTTAGATTTGCTGATTATCGTAGAAGAATATGACGAAATTGAACCGCTATTAATAGATATTTGTGTTGGAATTGTCATGGATTATGGAGTTTCTATTGCACCAATCATCTGGGATGTAGAGGATTTGAATGCAAATATAAAGTATAAATCACCATTGTTTTTGACGTTACTCTTGGGGTACAAAATAGTATATGACAGGAGTAACTATTTCAGGAATAAAATAAGGGGAATAAAAAAGAAAGATATTCCGGAGTTTACTTTTGTAGGGAGGCATAAAGAATGGAAAAGTTCAGAGATTTCGCTATAAAGTATCTAAAGATTGCAGAAAAGGATTTTGAAAGGGCAAAGAGGAATTTAGAGTTTGATGATTATGAAGCAGCGATATTCTATGCTCAGCAGTGCGTTGAGAAAAGTGTCAAGTCAGTGTTGGAATTGCACGGCATCTTCATAAAAGAACATGAAATAAGTAATGAATTCGCACTTCTGGCAAAGAAAGAGAAATTTGGTGAGAACCTTACACGCAAGATATTAACTGCGTTAGAGTTCTTTAAATTGGACTGGTCGAGAACACGGTATCCTTTCATTTTCAAAGGTGAAGTTACCGCTCCCGAGGAATACTATGAAGAAGAGAGAGCGCAACAAGCTTTAAGAACGGCAGAAGATATTTTGAATTTGGTAAAAAGTCATTTAGAGCACTTGAAAGCGATGAAGCAAAGGTGAACATTGGGACACCCATGAGCATGAAAATAATAAAGTATTTTCATACCAAAAGAAAGCTTACCAAACAACTTTTTTACCTTTGGGGGGGGCCCCCCCAACGACCCCGCATCGTGGGCTCCGCCCACGTCCCCGAAAACCCTGAAAGGGTTTACTGTAAGGGCTTATAGAAAAGCTTTACCAAAAGAACCATGTTTTCTTTAATAAACTTTTCTTTTTCAAAAAGAAAAGTTTGCGAATACCGCTTCAAAACCTGGTGGTTCCGGTGTTGCCGTTGGTTCTGGCACTTCTGTCTGTATCACCGCCGTTACCGTACCCGCATTCCCTTCTCCATCGTCTGCTGCTTTCGAAGTATATCATGCTCTTGGTTACTATCTTTTATTTATACAATTTAATAGTTTTTATCCTCTCAAAATGGCTAATATTTCTGGTAAACAATGTGGTGTTATGCGTAATCGCAATACTGGCGATAAATGCATCTCGGAACTCAATAATTTCCCCTTTTCTCTCCAAATCCGCTAAAATCTCACCTGCTAATTTCGACGCCACTTCAGTCATTTGGAGAATCTCCTCCATCCTTCTTTGATAGATTTCTTTATTGTTTCCACTTCTTCTTCGCTTATATCCCATGTGCCAGCTAAATCGCTAATCTTATTTTCCAACCCAAAATCATCCACCTGTATTTTTATCGCTTCATCAACAGAGACAGAATGCTTCCGCTCTGTCTGGAGTTGATCAGCCACTTTGAAAAGCCTCTTATATATATATCCTCTGTAATGTGTATCGTTTTTGTTGTCATAAAGATAAAACCCCTCTATTTCTCCAACTCTATCCTCCATTATTTTCCATTCCTCCCTCTCCCTCCGACTTCTTGTTGTATATAACGTATAACCTTTCTTCTATTTAAGACACTGATTTACACAGATTTGTTTTGAAATATGGAACTCTGCCCCATGACTTCGCAAGCTCTGTAAGGGCTTATGTGTAATCTTGTGGTCACTTTTCGGAATGACTATTGTTTTCATTCTTCTACTCCTTTACTATGAAATTGGATACTTCTGCCATTTATCTAAAAATATCCTTGATCTCTAAAAGTACATCACTTACAAATACCTCACCGCATTCTATTGGCTTATCTTTGTCTGGAATATGCAAATAAAATGGAAACGTTCTAATGCCGCTCCAATGCGGTGCATTATCCCATCTACGTATCATTTTATCATCTTTTTGCAGATGGTAAGAATATCTCCGGTAATTTTCTCCTATTCCTTCATTCACATATAGCACGTAACCCTTTTTTAATATCGCCTTTGCTCGTAGCGATTGCGTTTTTGGCTCTACGTTCATCTCAATAATCTCTATGTCTATGACAAGGTCGCTGGATGATAGCACTGCCAAAATATGAGATACAGTCATTTACCTTTTACCCGCTCCTCAACCTCAGTCCAATATCTCAATGCCTCTTCATAACTCTCCCATTGTATGAAGTCATCCCATTCCTCAAATACTTCTTCTTCTTTCCTCCCCTCGATAATCCTTTTAAATCCCTGAAAGTCCACCCTATACTTTCTCTTCAGTTCGCTTATTTTTTCCCCATAATACCAAATTTTGTTTTTTGCTTGCTCCCGTACTATTCCTACAAGAGCATCCTTTTCATCTCTAAATAACCCAATCCTGACTAATTCCGCTATTGGCGCAAATGCCTCTTTTGATACCTTAACATAATCCCCCATGATTGCCACCTTTCCTATCTTCTTTCACTTATTTACTTATGAGGTATTTCATCTAAAATCTGCGAATAAAATTTCCTTGCACTCTATCCTCCCTCTCCCTCCGACTTCTTGTGGAAATCTGTGTAATCTCGTGGTTAATTAAAAAATAACAAAAAGGGGATAAAAAAAAACTCCCCCTCAAAATTTTGTAGTTTTAGTTTTGCTTTGTGTTGTATTGTTTCTATTTACTCCCTTCTCTTCCTCAGCACTAAGTATGCGATTGATAACATGCCTGCAATGGCGAATACCGCTTCAAATCCTGGTGGTTCCGGTGTTGCCGTTGGTTCTGCTGTTGGTTCTGCTGTTGGTGCTGCCGTTGGTATTGCCGTTGGTGCTGCCGTTGGTTCTGCCGTTGGTTCTGCTGTTGGCGTTGGTTCCGGTGCTGCTTCTCCAATTACCACTGTTATGGTATCCGTATTCCCATCACCATCGTCTGCCTCTAAGGTATAAGTCCCTTCAACTGCATCCTCGGTGTCAATAGTTGCGGTAAACGTACCTTCATCCGCAGTTTCCCATTCTACTTCTGTTATAACCGCAGGCAAGTCTATGGCTCCTGCAGGTTTTGAGAATGTCGAGATGGTAATTGATGTTTCCGGCTCTCTGTTTGTCGTTCCACTTACATTCAATGGATCTCCAATTCCTACTGCCTCAACGGGGTTCAAGTCTACATATCCCGACTCAACCTTGAATGAAAATGCCACAATTTTATCATCGCTTCCCGCTCTGCCAAGAGTGTTGTCCTCGATTATTGCTATGATCTGAGACTGGTCCTTACCTTTGAGAGACACGGGACCATCAACATCAAAAAGATCTACCAGATTGCCTGCCCCATAATCCTCGCCATAGTCTCCGTATCCTGCATCACGTCCTGGTGAAAGAACCAGTGCTACCCATTGACCGGTGTCTAAACCATCCGTCATCGTTATATCATCTTCGTCGAATTCATCATCCTTTACCGATGTTGAGTCTATCAGAAGTCCCCCGGTAATATCATCAACATCTCCAGTTCTGGACCCCTTGGGACCTATAAGAACGTAGTCCACATCCTCCACACCGGTTGCTGTTCCTGTTATTTGGTAATCGTCCTTTTCTGCAATTACATTCCTCGGCTGCTCTGCGGTAACTCCCTGCTCAATTAACCTTATCGTTATTGAGCCATCGTCGTCATCCGTGTCAGGGTCTACATCTTTGTCCTTTTTATAATCTATGTAAACCTTTATCGTGTACGAGCCGGTCATGTATCCCTCTGTCTTCCATTTCGCTTCAAATTCGTTGTTCTCGTCTATATCTATGTTATCACCGTCGTCCTTTACGTTTTCGTCATATTCGTCGTCTATAAGTATGTCTATCTTATCTCCTGCGTTAACGGATCCTTTTATATCAACCTCTTCTCCGATCACCACTTTATTCGGCATATCAAAAGTTACCTCTGCCTCTGTAACCTCTACGTCTGTGTCCGCCTCGTCATCCTCGTCCTTAACCTCGTCAGGCTTGGGATAGTCTGTTTCGGCAAATGAAGTTCCGTCTGTTTTCATGGGATTATCATATACGTGCATTGTATAGGTTCTCTCATCTGCGTCACTCGTGCCAATCTTGATCTCCGCAACACCATCAGTTCCGGTTTTTATCCATGCTGAACAATTAGTTCCTTCTCCTGGTCCTATTTTACTGTCCTTAATATCACCTCTATCTAGTATTACCGGCTCCTTGTCAGCCTTAACATTTTCGATTGCAAAGTAGTAAGTTCTACTTGGATTACCGCTAATCCTTAATAGGATGTCCTCTCCTTTGCCTACCTCGTCTTCAGTAGCCTCTATTACAAGATCTTCACTGCGGATTGTGAACTCATATTCATCCGATGAGATATCAACTTCATTACAGGTACCTTTATCCGACGATATCTTCACTTTCCATGTTCCTGTACTCCAATCGTCTGGATATGTAGTCTCTATATTGTCAAGGTCTATTCGTGTTTTGTTAGCCAGTCTTTGAGTTAAGTCGATCACATTACCATCAGCCCGAACCGTTTCCACTTGCAGTCCATCAGGGTCATATAATTTTATTTTGATATTACCATAGTTGCCCGTGATAGCGTCCTTTAGAAAACCACCGAAATTTGGCGATGCTCGTATCTTGATTAACTGACCGATAGGTATGCTTTCGTCAACAATAGAATCAGTAGATTCCTTGAGATACACATTGCCAGTTATTTCAGGTTCTTTGATTGTTAACGTGCTACTAGTTATGTCATCATTGACATAAATGTCGTAAACACCTTCCTCGGCATTTTCGGATATATAAAAATCAGTGGGATCTATACTGATTGTTTCGCCTTCTGCACCATTATCTTGCCCTTCTAACCGAACAGTATCACCTGCCACCGCTACAGTAGAATTGAGGCTTAGTCCGGTTTCACCGCAAAAGAGAGTATCACCACCTACGATGCCACCTTGATTATCTCTCGCCATTCCCATCGGCACCATCGCCGCAAAGACCGAAGCTAACATAATCGCCGCCATCGCAATGCCTATAATCGCTTTACCTTTTCCTTTCATTTTTGTTTTCATTTTTTTTCTTTTTCACCTCCTAAGTTTTTTTATTTAGCAAGGAAGTATATAAGATTTTCGGTTCATGGCAATTTTTAGGGAATAGGGACTAGCCACTAGCCACTGGGGGACAGGGCATTATACCCCTATTGCCTGGTCCCTGGTGGCTATTGCCTACGTGCCTACGTCCCTATTGCCCCCCTTTCGCCGTCACCTTTATCTTTCTTTTACTCCCTTCCTTCTCTGTTCTATACTATACCTTACTATATGCTATACCTACTACTTATACCTTTATGTTTTTTGTTGGCATGCATTTATATAGCGCTTCACACCGCAGCGCTCTCATCTGTGATACGATGAGCGTGATGCTATAGGAATTTTCTTTCTTCATCTTCTTATTTTTTTCCTTTTTGTTTCTTTCTTAGCACAGGTTCTTTCTCGTAGAAAGAAAGTGTTATAGCGCCCATGTCGCCCCCGGCGCTCCCATCTGCTTGTGATAAGATGAGTGTGATATATAAATTATATTAAGGTTATAGCATTGATATTACCGTAAGATTAAGGGCTACTAATACCCCCACACAAAACAATATCAATGCCGTTACGTCGTTTATCCCACAAACAATTTGCGCTAAAACGACTTCTGAAGCTGTTGTTAACCCCTCCTTTTCTATTTCCTTTTTCATTGCTTTTGCTTCTTTTAGTATCTTTATCACTTTCTCTCTTCTTCTCAGCCTGCCAATCAAAAGATAAGCAAAAGTTAAAACCGCAAGCAAAAATGCTATTCCCAACAATATCTGCCCCAGTTCCATCTTTTCTTTCGCCTCCTTTAAACCTTCTTTTATTTTGCTCCTTTATTAAGATTATATATTTCAATGAACGCTAGAATAGTGGCTACCACAATCATAATCTTAGCAGTAGCAGCCGCAGCCGTTGCAATTCCTATTTTTCGTTTCCATTCTTTCACGTTGCCGTTCATTTCATTTTCACTTCCGCTTTTCTTCTTTCTCTTTTTTCCCCTTAATGATTCTATCCCGGATTGTTAAAACTTCCGCGATTTATACATTTCTCTTTTTTCTCCAATAGAAAGAGGGGGTATATAAAGCTTTCGGTTCTCGGGGTGGTTGAGTGTCATCAGAGCACTTTTTCCCGCTCTCTTTCGCCTTTGCCCCTTCCCTATCCCCTGTTTGTTCCGTCGCTTTCATCTCCCCTTTTCTCGCTGTATATAAAGTATGACGTCTACCTATTTAGGACGCAGATTTACATGGATTTACGCAGATTTATTTTAGTTTTACCGTGTTGATTCTTATCATCTGCGTTAATCTGCGTCCCTAATTTATTTTCTGTTTTCTTGCTTCCGCTTTTTTCATTGTTTAATATATATTAAAATTGTCTTTCGCTCCTTAGCAACACGTGGTACAGAAATTGAAAAGCTTCTCCACGTTCCCGTATTGTCAGTTTGCCCTCGCCTATCGTGATGAAATTTACATGTCCTAAATTCAGAACGTTTAACGAGATATTACCCGCGCTCTGGTCTTGGTCCTGGCTCTGGTACGGCTTCTCGGCACTCGCGTTCTCATTCCCGTTTCCCGTCGGTTCGAGTTCCGCCTCCGTCGCATCCTGCGTGGGCGTAGGCATAGGAATGGGCGTAGGCGCGGGGACCTGAATAACATCTGCATCAATAGCCAGCTTATTCACTGTAATCGCCTTCGCGTGGCTGGTATTAACGTTAACAGTAATATTAACAAGCCTATAATGTGTCCCCGCAAACTGCATATATCCCTGGTAAGTAGGTGCGCATGCTTTTTCCATTATCTCCCTTCGTATCACGTCAATGCTCTTGTTCTGCACCATAAGTTCTCTAATTCGTATCGGCTCAAGCTGCCGTACCCTGATGATATTCACTCTGAGCGGGAGCGCATGGAATTCTGTTCCTGTTCCCGTTCCATCAGCATTTAATGCGAAACCATACCCACGATAAACTACCTTTACTGGCACGTCATCGTCATCGTCATCCATCGCCGGTTCCGCTTCAGCTTCCCCTTCACCTTGCGCGTCCATTTCCCCTTCGCGGTATTCCGCCGATGGCTGTTGCTGCTGCTGGTACTCTTGCTCTTGCGCCACGGCGATACCGGCTCCGACACCTGTTACAAGGGTAGAACAGAGCAATAGCGCTGCTCCTAAAATTGCTAGCATTACCATGCCTATGCGCAAAACCCTCCCTGTGTTTGTATGTTCCATTGTATACAGTATAACCCCCTTCTCCTTCTATTTGAGACACGGATTTACGCAGATTTATTTTAGTTTAACAGTATTGATTTTCATCATCTGCGTTAATTAAGCCCTTTCAGGGCTTGCGGTGATGTGGGCAGAGCCCACAAGCGTTAATCTGTGTCCATAATTTATTTTTCATTTTCACGCTCGGTTTTTAGTTCGCTGTGAACGATATAAAAAGGGCATACCGAACGAATCGTTCAGAAAACCGTGAAAAACAGTCTGCACTCGCCGTTTTTTGGTGCTACCTTCTCTAAACGTTCTATAACGTTCCTTATCACCGCCGAGAGCGCCGAGTACGCAGAGTTTTAAGCCTGTTTAATCATCGCTTAGGCTTTCTGGTTAAATCACGTTGTTCACCACGGAGACACCGAGAATCAGAGAACTTATCAATTAGGATTTTGGTATCTATTTTCTCACTTGTATTCTTCATTCTATCTCCAGGATTAGCCTATTACCCCTGCACCACATCTTTGTCCTTTTCTTCTCGTGAATGTCTAAAGTTTGCGCAATTTCACCAAGGATTTTCACAAGATACATTCCTTTATCTTTATACACCTCAGTGTCTCTTTCGATTACTCCCCCGCTTCTCACCCCCAGTAGTCCTACCAGAACCCCCGACAATCTTTTAGCCTCTGCAGACCCTAACCTTGATTCCTTACATACCGGGCAGTAATACTCTTTGATGTGAATTGTTATCTCCTCGCCCGGCACATCAATATCTCGCTTTCTCCCAATCATCTTTTTACCACATTGAATGCAAATATCCTCTGCTACTGCCTCAGGTTCATACTCCAGTTCAATTTCTTCTCCCTCTTCTAAAATCCCCGCAGTGTCAAAACCATCCCAAAAATCCACTTCTTCTTCAGCAGACTTGAACATTGGTAATTTCATTTATCTTATATTTTTGTTTTCGACATCCTATTCACCCTTCTTGTCATAAATATCCTCATGATTTATACTCTCTACCAAGTCTTTACAAATATTTCCTGTGAGCTGCATACGACTTTTAATCTCCTTAGCTTTGATCTTCCTTGTGATAAAACTCAATGACCTTCTCCTTT
>JAUWNY010000073.1 GCA_030612405.1 Candidatus Methanophagales archaeon
ACCAAAGCCCATAGTATCAATATAGTGTTCAGCGATGTCTTTCAGACCAATAATTCCTGATAGCTTTCTGGTGGAGTCTACGATGGGGACAGTGTGGATATTGCTTTCTTTCATCAAAGAAGCTACATCCTTCAGGGAATCGTAGGGTGAAGCGACAATGGGTTTTTTCAATTCCATATCGCTGGCTGTGGGTGCGAGATTTTCTATTTCTATCGGGGGCTCGAAATCAAATTTTTCAAGGACAAATTGTGTTTCGCTATTTAATTCTCCCGCCCTTGCAGGGATATACAAGTATCCCTTGTCAACAATATTTTTGAAGTATGCATAGCCAATAGCAGAGCATACGGAGTCGCAATCGGGGTTTTTGTGCCCGATAATAAATACCTGCTTCTGGTTGCCAGCACCAGCTTCTTCCTGCGGCATTAAAGTGAGGCGCATTACATTACTCTTCAATTATCTACTTAAATTTATTTTTCTCTATAAAATTTTCTTTTTTAATTTTTAAATAGGATAGCAGACATTAAATCAAGAGAGGAAAGACAAATGGAAAAAGAGGCAAATGCAAAGACGAAGGAAGAAGTATTTGAAGCGATAGAAAAGCAAGACGTGAACTTCATCGGACTCTGGTTCACCGACATCTTGGGAAGATTAAAGAGCGTTACTATTTCAGTTAGCGAATTAGAAACTGCCTTTGACGAGGGCATGGGTTTTGACGGCTCCTCGATAAAGGGATTTGCAAGGATTGACGAGAGCGACATGCTCGCGAAACCTGACCCTGCTACGTTCCGGATTATTCCGTGGCGACCGAAGGAGGATGTGATTGCGAGGATGTTCTGTGACATTTTGAATCCTGATGGCAGTCATTATGAAGGCGACCCGAGGTATATATTGAAAAGGAACCTGGAGCGGCTGAGGGAAGAATATAACTACATCTTTTACGTCGGTCCCGAACCGGAATACTTCTATTTCAGAGATGATAAAAATCCCGAGGTGCTGGATGAGGGTGGATATTTCGATTTGATGACACTGGATGCGGGAAGCGACTTACGAAGGGACGCCGTCTTAACGCTGGAGGGAATGGGAATAAAAGTGGAAGCCAGCCACCACGAAGTTGCACCTTCGCAGCACGAGATAGACCTTCGTTATAAAGATGCGCTGACGATGGCAGACCAGGTGATGACATATCGAATCGTGGTAAAGGAGATAGCACAGCAACAAGGATGCTATGCCACGTTCATGCCAAAACCCATCTTCGGTGTGAACGGCTCAGGAATGCACGTGCATCAATCGTTATTTAAAGGAGATAGGAATGCGTTCTTCGACCAGGATGACGAATATCAACTGTCTGAGCTTGCAAAGAGGTATATCGCGGGATTGTTACGACACGCACCGGAGATAACTTCGGTTACCAATCAGTGGATAAATTCGTATAAGCGGTTAGTCCCGGGATATGAAGCACCTGCGTACATTACATGGGCACGAAGGAACAGGTCTACGCTTGTAAGGGTGCCGATGTATAAGCCGGGGAAAGAGGAAGCGACACGAGTGGAATACCGCAGCCCGGACCCTGCATGCAATCCTTACTTAGCGTTTTCGGTGATGCTCGCTGCGGGATTAGCAGGAATAAAGAACAAGTATGAGTTGCCGCCACCCACGGAAAAGGACGTTTACCTGATGAGTGATGAGGAAAGGGCAAAGGAAGGAATAAAAACGCTGCCCGGGAGTTTGATTGAGGCAATAGCACTGACAAAGCGCAGCGAACTGATGAGAGAAGCCCTTGGAGAGCATATTTTCAGGAATTTTATCACTTCAAAACTCGTGGAGTGGGACCGGTATCGCGTGAACGTAACGGAATGGGAGTTGAAGGAGTATTTATCGGTGCTCTGACACTTTTTCTTTTTTTAGAAAAAAAAAGAAAACCTGTGCTAAAAGAAAAAAGACTGGTGTCACTATAATGACAACGAAGATAGGCATAATTGTGATACGGAATGATGTGGAAGAGCATGAGTTCAAGGAATAGTTAAGTTAAGTCATGTTCGCAGTTCCGATTAACATTTATCCTCATTCATGCAACACCTTCAACCTCAGTTTTGCGAAATCCTCTTTTATCTCTACCTGGAAGTCCATCCCGGCGAAGATTTCCTCAAGCTCCATTTTAACGAATTTCTTTGGCACATCAGAACCTAAAACGAGCGTGAACTCGTTTTTGGATGTTTTGCTCAATTTAAAGAAGTTGCAAGTTTCGAGTCGTTTTAGTATATATTCCACACGATAAAACTTGTGTTTGAACTGCTCTGCATGCGCCTGGCACACTTCTCGATGCAAGTCCCAGAACTTATCTTTGTCGGGATGTGATTCGATAAAACTCAAGAATAGAAGCCAGTGGTCTATATCCAAAATGATGTGCTCGCCAGCCGAAAGCATCTCAGCATGCGTATAAACCTTCTTATCTTCAATGGATTCAAACAGCGTTTTGTGTTTGCTGTAGAATTTCAATGCTTCACGCATTAACTCGCTTTGCGATATTCCCAAGTCATCCCTCATCTTTTTGAACACCTTGAAGGTGTCTTCATCCATAGCGACTGTGATTCTTTCCGGTGCTTTCATAACACTTTTTCTTTTTAGAAAAAAGAAAACCTGTGCTAAAAGAAAAACTTTATGAAAAGAAAACTTTTATCATGAAAATCTGTGTGAGCTTGTTTTTCATAACTTTTATGAAAAGTTCTCAAATAGTCTTTTGTACACCTCAGTAAAAGGTAGATAATAAGTAACTATTACAGATAAAAAACAAAGGAAGGAAACGTAGACTATGTCAAACGAAAGAAGCTTCCCGGTATGCTGCTATTGTGGTGCGTGCGCGGCGTTCATACCGGATTTTAAGAAGTATAGCGAGGAAGAAGTGGTGTGGGACAAGGGCTGCGGCGGAACAGTGTCAAAAGGCTTCTGTTTCAGTTTCTGTCCTCGCACGTTCGCAGCTTGTCGTTTATGTGAGGGGGAATGCCCGAGGATGGAATACGGCGTATGTGATTTCAGCCCCTGCCCTTCCAGTCCCGAAGGGCGGATTCTGGGATACTACAATGAAATATTAAGTGCAAGAGCAACGGAGAGAGGCATAAGAGAGGCGGGGCAGGATGGCAGTATTATAACGGCAATGCTATGCGAAGCGTTAAGAAGTGGATTTATAGATGCTGCCGTTGTCGCTACGAGGACAGAAGATTGGAAAGCCGAACCTTTTGTTGCCACGACACCCGAAGAAGTTTTGCTTGCCATAGGTCCAAAATACACCGCTTGTCCTTCTGTCCTGGGTGTATGGGAAGCGATAGACCGCGGCTATGAAAATATCGCAATGGTCGGCGTTGGCTGTAATATAGAAGCAGTGAGAAGGCTTCAGGCTCTGCATGACTCTTCTTTAGAACTGAACCGAGTGAAAGTCTTAATCGGGCTTTTTGGGACCGAGGCTTTCTGGCACCGTGATTTGGTCGAATTCCTCGCTGAACGGGAGGGAATAGACATCAGAGAGGTGGAGAGGTTTTATGTTACAAAGGGGAAATTTATGGTGGTTACAAAGGACAAGGAGTTCGGTATTCCGACTAAAGACCTGGACCATTGTGCGCGAGATACATGCAAGATATGTGAAGATTTCACCTCACAGCTTGCGGATGTTTCAGCAGGCTCTTCGGGCTCGCCGGATGGATGCACGTCACTGATAATCAGGACAAAAGTGGGAGAAGAACTCGTAAATATTTCAAAAGATGCGATACAAACGAGGAAGCTGAACGAAGAAGGAATAAAAAAGATAGAAAGATTCGCTTTTAATAAGAAAATGAGGAATTATGGCATGATACTGGATCAGATGGAGATTTGCTCTGCGTGTTTAACGAATCCGTATTCGTTTACGTTGCAGCGAGAAAGAGGTGATTAAAATGACAGATATATATGCAAATGCGAGGTCTACCACGGGAACGTCCGTGAGAAGGAGAGATGTGAGTACGCTGAGTGGAATGTGTTCGATATGCGTGAAAGAGTGTACAGTGCTATGCGAAATAGGAAAGAGTACGTTCAGGGGACGCGAGGTATTGTATCCAGAGCCGGAGCAGTTTGGCTGGAGTACTGCCGCGTCGAACAAGGATTATGGACTCGATTGGTCGGATTTTAATATCCTTTCGCGGTTGCGAGGTGCAGAAGGGATAGAGCCGAGCCCCGATTTGGCTGTGTTTCCGAACGCGAATATAGAATCGAAGATAGGCGGTATTCCGTTAAAGGTACCACTGGCAAGTGGCGCTTACGGGTCCACGGACGTAGGGAGGAACAACTGGGATGGACTTGCAATTGGCGCCGCACTCACGGGAATCGTACTTATCATCGGCGAGAACGTCTGCGGCGTTGACAAAGAATCGGTGTTCACGAACGGTAAAGTAACGAAATCGCCGGAGATGGAGCGCCGAGTAAAACTGTTCAAAGAGTACTGGGACGGCAGCTACGGCGATATCGCGGTGCAAACGAACGTAGAAGACCAGAGGTTCGGGGTAGATGAGTATGTAATCTCAAAACTGGATGTGAATATAGTAGAGCGGAAATGGGGACAGGGCGCGAAGGCAATAGGCGGTGAAATACGTGTATCTTCGCTTGAACGCGCATTAGAGCTGAAGAAGAGGGGATATATCGTGCAGCCTGACCCTGAAGACCTCGCGGTTCAGGAAGCGTTCAAAGATGGCTTGTTCAAGACCTTCGAGCGGCACAGCCGCGTGGGTTTCCCGGAAGAGCGCGGTTTTGTAGAGGATGTTGAATGGCTGCGTGATATCGGTGCAAGATATGTAACGATAAAAACAGGTGCTTACCGACCTGTGGACGTTGCATGGACGATGAAAGTGGCATCGGAAGCAAAAGTGGATTACATAACGTTTGATGGTGCCGGTGGCGGGACAGGAATGAGTCCTGTGCCGATGATGAATGAGATGAGCACGCCTACCGTGTATTTAGAAGCACAGATATTGAAGTGTGCGCGGATACTGGAGCGAGAAGGTAAATACGTGCCCGACATGAGCATGGCTGGTGGGTTCGTGAATGAGACGCAGATGTACAAGGCGATAGCAATGAGTAACTTCGGTAGTGGTCCGTTTATAAAATCAATCACGATGGCGAGGGCGCCGTTAACGGCAGCGATGAAGTCGCTCTATTTCACGGAACTCGCAGAAAAGGGCAGATTACCAAGAGATTTCGCAAATAAATATGGGAATAAACCGAAAAAGTTCTTTATCGCTGCTGAGGAGTTAAAAACGGAATACGGTAGTAAAGTGGGCAATGAGATACCCTGGTCTGCAGTTGGTGTCTACACATACCTCTATGAGCGGTTAGGGATTGGCTTGAAGCAAATGCTCGCAGGCTCGCGTAAGTTCAAACTGGATTTGATAGACCGGGGCGATATTGCGTCACTGAGCAAGCTTGCAGCCGAAGTCACTGGGATACCAATGCTGCATGAACTGGAAGCGGATTTGTTCGAGGAGATATTGACGTCGTAAAGGTTTTTTTAAAAGTTTGCAAAATAGGGGTGTAAAAACACCCCCTAAATTATTTTTGTGCTTTTTATTTTTAACGGCATTGCTCCTTTTATCCGTGTCAATCTGCGTTAATAATTTATTTTCTGTTTTCTTGTGTTAATCTTGTGAATTCTCGTGGTTTATTAATTGCAATTTGTTACTGGAATGACTATAAATCTTGCAAGACCTTCACCCGCAGCTTTGAGAAATCCTCTTTTATCTCCACCTGAAAGCCCATCCCGGCGAATATCTCCTCAAGCTCAGTCTTAACGAATTGCTTTGGCACATCAGAACCCAAAACCAGCGTGAACTCGTTTTTAGACGTTTTGCTCAATTTGAAGAAGTTGCAAGTTTCGAGTCGTTTTAGAATATATTCCACACGATAAAATTTGTGTTTGAACTGCTCTGCATGCGCCTGGCACACTTCACGATGCAAGTCCCAGAACCGTTCCTTATCGGGATGCGTTTCAATAAAGTTCAGGAACAAAAGCCAGTGGTCTATATCCAATATGAGGTGTTCACCAGCCGAAAGCATCTCAGCATGCGTATAAACCTTTTTATCCTCGATGAACTCAAACAGCGTTTTATGTTTGCTGTAAAACTTTAACGCTTCTCGCATCAGTTCGCTTTGCGATATTCCCAAATCATCCCGCATCTTTTTGAACACCGCGAAGGTGTCTTCATCCATAGCGACTGTGATTCTTTCCGGCGCTTTCATAACACTTTTTCTTTTTAGAAAAAAGAAAACCTGTACTAAAAGAAAAACTTTATCATGAAAATCTGTGTGAGTTTGTTTTTCATATTTTTTGTGAATTTTTGTGCTGAGTTCTCAAATAGTCTAATAGGGGTATTTAAGCAATGTTAGTGCAGGAGGTAGATAGACGAAATGAGACAAATAGCAATCTATGGCAAAGGAGGCATTGGCAAGTCCACGACAACGCAGAACCTGACCGCGGCACTTTCAACGATGGACAAGCGTATCCTGCAGATTGGGTGCGACCCAAAGGCGGATTCTACAAGGATGCTTGTGGGCGGTAAGAGGCAGCCGACAGTGCTTGATACCCTGCGGGAAGTGGGTACAGAGAACGTGACACTTGAAGAAGTCGTGCACACAGGATTTGGCGGTATAAAATGCGTGGAAGCGGGAGGTCCCGAGCCAGGCGTTGGCTGCGCGGGACGAGGAGTAATAACAGCGATAAATCTGTTGGAAGAGCTTGGAGCATACACGGACGACCTGGACTTCGTGTTCTATGACGTGCTGGGAGACGTGGTCTGCGGTGGCTTTGCGATGCCGATGCGGGAAGGCAAGGCACGCGAGATATACATTGTGGCTTCTGGCGAGATGATGGCGCTTTACGCGGCAAACAACATCTGTAAAGCTATAGTCAGATTTGCAAAGCAGAGCGGTATTCGACTTGGGGGTATAATCTGCAACAGCCGAAAGGTGGACAATGAACTTGAGCTTGTAACTGCGTTTTCAGAGCGCATTGGAAGTCGTCTGGTTTATTTTGTACCGAGGGACAACATTGTGCAACGAGCAGAGATCAATAAGAAGACCGTGATAGAATATGCCCCGGAATCAAATCAGGCGGGCGAGTATCTTCAATTGGCTAAGAACGTCATAGAAAACGACAATTTTGTGATTCCCAGTCCGCTCGAATACGAAGAACTTGAGGAGCTGATGATGGAGTCCGGTGTGTTAGCATGAAAATGATAAGGGCGATTGTGAGACCGGAAAAGGTGGAAGAAGTGGTGGACAGTCTGGAGAAGGAAGGTTTTGTTGCACTCACGAAGCTCGATGTGTTCGGACGGGGAAAGCAAAAAGGGATTCAGATAGGTCCGACAAGGTATGATGAGCTTCCAAAGGTGATGCTGATGTTAGTGGTCGCGGATGACGATGTGGATACGGTGGTAGATACGATTCAGGGGAGTGCACGGACCGGCAGTTTCGGAGATGGTAAGATATTCATGACTGAAGTCGAGGAAGCGTACACGATAAGAACAGGCAAGAAGGGGATTTGAGAAGGATGAAAGAAGTGATAGCGATAATCAGGATGAATGCAATACAGAAGACGAAGAGGGCACTTGCAGATGTCGACTTTCCCTCAGTCACGGTAGAGGGGGTATTTGGGAGGGGGAAACAAAAGGGGCTGCATCTCTTTCCCCCTGCCAGTATCAATCCAGAGGATAGTAAAGGAGGTGGGATGAGATATGTCCCCAAAAGAATGCTTACCATGGTCGTGCCAGACGATAAAGTTGGACAGGTCATCGAGACAATCATGGAAACGAACAGGACAGGGATGATAGGCGATGGTCGGATATTTGTATGCCCAGTGAAGGAAGCTATCAGGATAAGGACCGGAGAACGCGGCGAGGAGGCGATTTGATCCATGCCATTAACTCTTTTAAAGTCGGATAAAGCCATACCAGAACGAGAAAAGCACACATATATCAAAGCTGCATCAGAGAATATTCTGCCGCTGTCGAATGTTCAGACGACACCGGGGGATTTCACAGAGCGTGGTTGCACGTATGCAGGTTGCTTGGGTGTTGTGTGCGGTCCGATAAAGGATGTGATTCATCTGGTGCATGGACCAATCGGCTGCGCTTACTGGACCTGGGGCGGGGGCACGAGGCAGAACCTGTCGGACAATCCAGGCTTCCACCGCAAATATTGCTTCTCCACGGACATGCAGGAGGATAACATCATCTTCGGCGGTGAAGATAAGCTCTATGAATCCATATTAGAGGCGCACAAGGAATTCCCGGAGGCGAAGGGCGTATTCGTGTATGCAACCTGCGCAATCGGACTTATTGGAGATGACCTTAAGGGTGTATGCAAACGTGCAGAGGAGGAAATAGGAATCAGGGTTGTTTCCTTCAACTGCGAGGGATTTAGAGGCTGCAGCCAATCGCTTGGGCATCACATAGCAAATGATACGCTCTTTGAGAAAGTGGTGGGCACAAAGGAGCCCGAATACCTGACTGATTACGACATGAACATCATCGGGGACTACAATATCCAGGGCGACCTATGGGAGATAATGCCGCTATTTGAGCGCATGGGGATTAGAATCCTTTCCACATTCACGGGAAACGCTTCGGTTGATGATATTGCACAGGCACACCGAGCAAAGCTCAATCTGATGCACTGTCAGCGGTCCACGCCGTATATCTGCAAACGAATGGAGGAAAAATACGGAATTCCCGTCTTGAAGGCGTCACTATTTGGAGTAGAACAGACTTCAAAAGCATTGAGAGACGTTGCAGCATTCTTTGGATTGGAAGACAAAGCAGAAGAGATAATTGAGGAAGAAGTGTCAAAAGTAGCGCCGAAAATTGAGGAATATAAAACAAAATTCGAAGGTAAACGCGTTTTCATTTATCAGGGTGCGCCGCGAGCATGGCATTGGGTCAATATGTTCCGGGAGCTAGGAGTAGAAACGATTGCTGCTGCCACGACCTTCGGACATGAGGATGATTATGTGAAGATTTGTGAGCGTGTGAATGAAGGTGTACTGGTGCTTGACAATCCGAACTCACTCGAACTGGAAGAGATTCTGACCGACTGGAAGCCTGACCTGTTCATTTCAGGGCTCAAGGAGAAATATCTCTCTTACAAGCTCGGCGTGCCATTCATAAACGGGCATTCTTATGAGAAGGGACCTTATGCGGTCTATTCAGGATTCTTGAACTTCGCAAGAGACGTCGAGAAGACACTGTTCGCTCCTGTGTGGGGTTTGATAAGGAGGAGGAAAAATGCGCAGCGTAACGATTAATCCAGCAAAGATGTGCCAGCCAATTGGTGCAATGTACGCGCTCTTTGGCGTTCACGCCGCGGTTCCGCTCGTTCACGGTTCTCAGGGCTGCACGGCGTATCCGATGCGGATGTTTAACCGTCATTTCGGTGAGCTCGTGCAGGTGGCGGTGAGTTCGCTCGGTGAGGATGCCTCTGTATTTGGAGGGAAGAAGAACCTAATGGCGTCAATAGAGAACATAATTGCGAGGCGGCATCCGGAGCTCATAGGCGTGATTACTACCTGCCTCTCGGAGACTATAGGCGATGACATTGACGGTATCATCAGAGAAGGTAATTTCGAAGACTCGAAGGTGGTTCCAATCCACACGCCGAGCTATGTGGGGTCGCACGTCACGGGATACGACAACGCACTGAAAGCGCTTGTAACCAGTCTTTCCGTAGAACCGGACTCAGATAACGCAAAGTTGAATATCCTCCCCGGGATGGTGAACCCGGGAGATGTCCTGGAGATAAAGCAGATGCTTGATTCAATGGACGTATCACACACGATTCTGAGCGACATTTCGGAGACGCTCAATGCCCCGCTTATGCTGCCAAAGCCGCCTTTTCCCAGCGGTGGAACATCTGTGGATGAAATAGAAGATTGTGCAAAAGCACAAGGCGTTATTGCATTATGCGAGCATGCAGGTGGTTCTGCTGCAACGTTCCTGAAGGGTAAATATGGGATGGCAGCAGATACGATTTGCCCGATTGGAGTTGCGAATACAGACCGATTCCTGGATGCCGTCGGCGATATGACTGGTGTCGAGATACCCTATTCGCTTGAGCAGGGGCGAGGCAGGCTCATTGATGCGATGGTAGACGTGCATATGAAGACATGCGGCAAGAGAGCGGCTATATTCGCCGACCCGGATGTCGCACTTGCACTTGCAGAGTTCGTGACGGAACTGGGTATGGAGCCGGTCATCATTTCGAGCAGCACAGCGAGCAGGAAGTTTTTGCAGAAGGCGAAATCGGTAACTGACGGTGGCGAGATATTGAACGGGCGCGACTTGTACGAGTTGCAGCGCGCAGTGAAAGACAATGAGGTAGATATTCTGTTTGGGAATACGAAATGCGCGCCGATTGCTAAGGATGAGGACGTTGCATTCGTGAGATGCGGATTCCCGGTCTACGATAGGGTTGGATACCACAGGTATGGTATCATGGGGTATCATGGAGGGATATATCTCACGGATAGGATTACAAATGCGATTCTAGAATGGGGGGAGAGGTAAGGAGGTGATAGCTATAATTCCTCCCCTCTAATTGCATGTTTTTCGTTATGCTTTTTAATCTTTTTAGGAACAAGTGACGTGAATTATAGCAGCAACTTTTTTTGTTTTAGTAAGCTGATTAAATTTATCTCTTATATCTTGTGTATCGCCTTCTACTAGTTCTATCCCTTTCTTTTCTAACTCTGCTCTTGCATCATCGCTTAAACTTGCCATCCCGCTTGTGCCTTTTCCAATAACTACTACGTCTGGGTTTTCTTTTAGCACACGTTCAACTTGCTCTTTTGTAAAAGTATGACCATATTCTCTTTCCACAATTTTACCAGAAGGAAATATATAAACATCATGGTTATAAGTCACACCATTTATTGTAATTGATCCATAAACCGATGAGTTTATTTCCACCATAATAAAAAATTAAATAGTCCGTATATAAACACTTTTACTCTCTTTTTTACGTGGTGTTTAAGAGCAAGCTTGTCCACAACGTCTCTGAACCATATTATTCCGTCAATCTTCATTTATCCCTCTGTTTTGACAGTATATCTGAACCATTTCTGTCAGCCCGAACCTTTACCTCCTCGATCATATCCAATGGACTTTTAATATTTAAATCTTCCAACGCAACCGGGTGCGCCCCCGCGGCACTGAGTCATAATATTGACGGATTTTGGAATGGCCGTTTCGTGCAGCACAGCGAGCAGGAAGTTTTTACAGAAGGCGAAATCGGTAACTGACGCTGAGATATTGAACGGGCGCGATTTGTACGAGTTGCATCGCGCAATGAAAGACAATGAGGTGGATATTCTGTTTGGAAATACAAAATGCAAGCCGATTGCTAAGGATGAGGACGTTGCATTCGTGAGATGCGGATTCCCGGTATACGATAGGGTTGGATACCACAGGTAGGGTGTTATGGGGTATCACGGTGGTGTGTATCTTACGGATAGGATTACGAATGCGACTCTGGAGTGGGGGGAGAGGGGGTGAGGTCAAATCCTTCCCTTTAATTATTTTTTCGTAGGGTTTGTACGGTTGTGAAATTTGCCTAACGTATTGGGCTAAACGAAGTGCCGTAGTGAAGCGGAGGGATTTGGGTGGAGTAAGGTGCAACCGAACGAAAACGTTTAGCCCGTGTTATGTGCGTCGGAGCGAAGCGGAGACCGAGCCAAAGCGCAACGGTTTTTGCGGAACGACGTGGAGCAAAAATTGGCGAAGAGTTTGAAAAAACGCCGAAAATTTGTTGTTGCCGTAGTTTTTCCTAAAACACGCTAGTGTCTCAACAAGTTAGTTTTTAGACAACCATAAATACTGTGAGTTTATCCTATATTTTATGAAAAGGATAGAACTCGCGGAAGAGGTGGTAAAGTATCTCGGAGAATTTACAAAGAAAGGTCAGAAAAGCGCAAGAGCATTGACAAGAGCCCATGTTTTGCTTTTGGTTC
>JAUWNY010000149.1 GCA_030612405.1 Candidatus Methanophagales archaeon
AGATTTTATACAAACTTTAGAGACGACTGGATCATCCAATGAATTGGTCTATACATTACAATCCATTTTAGGTGTAGAGGCGGATATGGAGGCGGTTTGCTTATGTTGAAAAAATCCAAGCCTATCTTGACGGCATGGGTAATTTGGTATCTAAAGTGGGGAACTTTTTACGTGTTCACGCAATAGTTAACTTTAGGTGTCAGTGTTGATGATTAATTGGGGGACAGCCTGTACCGGTTTGAAAAATATGCGTGGCTGCGATAGCGAGGGCATCGGTAACATCGTCAGGTTTTGGTGTCTCCGCCAGGCGAAGCAGCTCCGTTATTTTACTCGCTACTTCGCTTTTTGTCGCTCTGCCGTATCCAGTTATAACGTTTTTCACCTCAGAGGTATTGTATTCGTATGTAGGGAGTCCCGAGACAGAAGCGGCTAAGAGACATACCCCTCGTGCTTGACCAACGCTTAACGCTGTTTTCACGTTAATATTGAAAAATAGCTTCTCGATCGCCATCACGTCAGGCGTCATGTCTTTTATCACCGCGAGTAAGTCTTCATATACCTTTCTCAATCTATCCTCGTTTGACTGCTCGGGTGTTGTCTTTATATAACCAAAATCAATAGGTTTTAATGTTCCGTGATTGAACTCAATGACGCCCCATCCTGTGCGAGCAGTTCCCGGGTCTATTCCAATCACACGCATATTATAATTTATAATCACGTATGTACCTAATAAATAAGAAGAACCAAATCAATAATAATTTAGAAGGGAAGTGAAAAGAAAAGAAGAGAAAGGAGCGTAAAATCAAATGGAAAAAGGTGGAGGAGTTGTAGTTCCTGGGGATTTCCTGGGTACTTCAGAGGAATTTACGTTGGGAAAAGGCGTATACGGTGAAGAGGGAAATTTATACGCCTCGCAGATAGGTACAATTAACATAACCGATAAGAGAGCTATAGAGGTTCTGCCCGCGGTAGAGACACCGCCAGTGCTCAAAGAGGGGGGTGTGGTTATAGGCAGAATAGAGGATTTACGAGATAATGTTGCCCTCGTGAGTATAGCGTGTGTGGAAGGGAAGGAGAAACGGGAAATTGCTGCATCTACTCAAGCAGTTATCCGCATATCAAATGTGCGAAAAGGATTTGTAAATGATTTGCAGCAGGAGTTCGGTTATCTTGACGTGGTAAAGGCAAAAGTGTTGGACGCAAAGGCATTACGACTTAGCACAGAGGACCGGGATTTGGGCGTTATTAAAGCGGTGTGTACAAAATGCAAAGGCCGCCTGGAGAGGAAAGGAGATGTACTGACATGCGAGAAATGCAAAAGGGTGGAACCGAGAAAAATGTCAGAAGATTATGGTAAGGGCGTGGTTTAGGGGATGTTAGAGGATGGATAAAGGAAAGGAAAATAAGCGCTTAAAGATACTTGAGAAGAAGAAAAAAGAGGTAAAGATAGAGATAGAAGGTGAAGACCACACGCTTTTAGCTCCGCTATCATCAAAACTGCTGGAGAATGAAAAGGTGGACATTGCAACCTACAGCATCAAGTATACACTGATGAGCAATCCTGTTTTGTACGTGAAGATGCGGGAGGGAGACCCGATAGAGGCGGTGAAGTCCGCTGCTACTTCACTTGCATCAGAATTTGAGGAGTTCTCGTCGAAATATAAAGCGGCAATAGTCTAGCGGTAGGACACGGGCTTCCCAACATGAGCGGGGTGCCGTGCAGGGTGTTAGTTGTCTGGTGTGAGTAGCCCATAAGTTACACACTTCAACCATCAACCCTCAAACCTGACACCTACAAGGATGGGAAATAGCCTGTAACCCGGGTTCGAGCCCCGGTTGCCGCATCAAACTTTTTAAAAAAGTTTGACCAAAAACGCTTCGCAGAAAAAGAAAAGCGTTTTCGGAAAAGAAAAAAATTTTAAGAGTAGCTAAATACGGAATAGAACAGGAATGAGGATATGAAATATGGATCGGATAAAGAAATATGAATTCAGGAAGGTTTTGGAAGAACTGAGGAAAAAGGCGGGTAGAGGGACAGAGCTCGTGTCAGTTTACATTCCGAGAGATAAACAAGTATCGGATGTTACTTCTCATCTACGTGATGAATACGGGCAAGCGATGAATATAAAAAGCAAATCTACTCGTACCAATGTTCAAAGCTCGCTGGATTCTATTTTATCCAAGCTGAAGTATGTGCATGTAGGTGAAAACGGCGTGGTTATATTCTGTGGTGCCGTGGAGAAGGGTGGAGACAAGACAGATATAGAAACTTTCATCGTGGAACCGCCGGAAAAACTACAGTCTTATATCTACCATTGTGATTCCTCTTTCTTCCTCGAACCGCTGGAAGAGATGGTGGAGGAGAAGGAAAAATACGGTCTAATCGTGCTTGACAGAAGAGAAGCGACGATAGGCACCTTAACAGGAAAGGTGGTGGAGGCACGGAAACACTTGACTTCTGCGGTTCCGGGAAAGATAAGAAAAGGAGGGCAGTCGGCACTGAGATTCCAGCGGTTGCGAGAGATTGCAATAGATGATTTTTATAAGCGAATAGGCGAGCATGCAACAAGAATATTACTTCAGGAGGATATACAAAGCATCTTGATAGGCGGGCCAAGCCCAACGAAGGACGATTTCATAAAAGGGTCTTACTTGCATTACGAACTACAGAACAAAATTCTTGGCGCTTTTGATGTAGCCTATACGGATGAATCAGGTCTTTTTGAGCTCGTTGATAAGGCGGAAGACGCCCTCGCGGGATTGGATTTGATGAGCGAGAAGAAGCTCATGGAGCGGTTCATGAAGCTATTAGTAAGTGATGAGTACAGGGTAGCATACGGGGAGAAAGAAGTGAGGAGGAAATTGGAAATTGGTGCCGTGGGTACGCTTTTGTTTTCCGAAGAGCTCGATGCGGAACTCATGCACGATTTGGTGGAAAAAGCGGAGGAGACCGGTGCAGATGTAGAAGTCATATCAACGGAATTTGAGGAAGGAGCGCAGTTGATGCGTGCGTTCGGTGGTGTCGCCGCTTTGTTGCGGTACAGGGCAAACTAAAAAATAAGATATTGACACAGATTGACACAGATGGATCGTAAAAATCAGTAATGTTAAGCCTAAATAAGTCCGCGTAAATCAGTGTAAATCCGTGTCTTAAATAGATGGGAGTTACATTTTATATACAATGGCAAATGTAAAGTGCAAAGTGGAAATTGAAAAATGCAAAATAATATAATCTTGGTGGGCACGGGGCACATATTAGAAAAGAGCGTAAAAGAGGTGGAGGAGGTAATAGACAGAGAAGAGCCCGACGTGGTTGCTGTTGAGCTATGCGAAGGCAGATTCAGGGCATTGAAAGGGGATATGGAGGAGTTTTCGATAAAAGACGTGATAAGCGGTGGCAGCCCATTTTTATTGCTCACGCATTGGCTGCTTGCATACGTGCAGCGTAAAATGGGTGCGGAATTAGGCATTGAGCCCGGTGCAGATATGATGGCGGCGATAAAGAAAGCCGAGGAGAGAGGTTGCGAAATCGCATTGATTGATAGGCCTATTCAAGTAACGCTGCAGCGGTTCTGGAGTGCAATGAAATTTTCGGAAAAGATCAAGATGATTTTTTCGATTATTTTCGCGATTGGCAGCATGAAAGGCATAAAAGATGCGGGAGAGGAAGGAGTAAGAATAGGGATAGAGAAAGGGGATGGGAAGAATTACATAGAGCTGGATAGAATAACGGATGACGATGTAGTTACACAGTTGATGGAAGAACTAAGGGAGTTTTCACCGGGTGCTGCGACAGCGCTGTTGGATGAACGAGATGCCTATATCGCAGGGAATATGAGGGAACTGGAGCTCCACGCGATTTCTAAAGAAGGAACCAGTGCGGGTGCTGATGCCAAGGAAGAGGAAGAGGGGAGGAAAATAGTTGCGGTAGTTGGCGCTGGGCACGTTGCAGGGATAAAGAATCTCCTTGAGCATCCGGAGTCAATCCCACCAAAGGACGAGCTATGCTCGATTCCTAAGAAGAGAAGATTTGGTATAAAAAATCTGTTGGGTGTCGGATTGGGCGCAGCTCTATTGATTATCCTTTTAGCGGTCATTTTCTCGGGCATATCTTTTGATATTCTACTTAAAGCGTTTTTTTTGTGGTTTATAATAAATGGTGTTTTGTCTGCGGCAGGCGTTGTCATCGCAAGAGGGCATCCTCTTTCTGCACTTACCGCTTTTTCTGTGGCATGGCTTACTTCTTTGAATCCGCTTTTAGCCGCGGGTTGGTTTGCGGGCTTGGCAGAAGCCCATTTTCGAAAACCTAAAGTAGAAGATGCGAAGCGTATGCTGGATGTGGAATCGTTGCGGGAATTAATGAGAAACAAGCTGTTTAAAGTTATTCTTGTAGCGGCGTTGGCAAATATAGGAAGCATTGTGGGAACGTTTATCGGGATTGGTGTTGTGGGGCATGAGTTAGGTATAAATATACAGGATATATGTGTGGGTTTGAAAGCATTTTTTTGAAGGAGGTAAAAGTGACCGAAAAAGGCGAAAAAATAGTCATCTGGCCTGCGTATTTAACAGCGGGGAAGACAAAAGGCGAAGGTCGAATCGTGTCGAGAAGGAATGCTGTGAAATCAACGAATATAGAAGAGATAGAAAAGGTTGCTAGAATGCTCAACATGGAGCCGGAGGTGGAGAAAGAAAAAGCATATCCAAAAACGACCTGGCATCATACTCGAAGAGTGCGTGTGAACAAAGTAGGAAGGAAAGGAGAGATTGTGAAGAAGATTGCAAAGGCTATAAAAGAGATGCGAGAGAAATCCCGGGGAAGGTAAAAATAAAATGTTTTCGTCCCCAGAAGAGGTTTTTGAGAAAGAAAAGAGATTTATGATGCAGACATACAAACGACCACGAATAGTGCTAAAAGAGGGAAAAGGCGCGACGGTAAAAGATTTTTTTGGTCGTGAGTTCATAGATTGTGTCGGAGGCATTGCCGTAAACGCGGTTGGATACTGCCATCCTGCAGTGGTGAATGCAATAAAAGAGCAAGCGGGGAAGCTCATGCACACCTCGAACTTATATTACACGGAACCGCAGGTGCAGCTTGCAGAGAAGTTATCCGGGATAACCGGTATGGACAAGGTCTTTTTCTGTAATTCCGGTACGGAGAGTATAGAAGCGGCATTGAAGCTGGCATGTAAAGCGACATTTGGGAAGCGTAAGTTCATAGCTGCGGAAGGCAGTTTTCACGGTAGAACACTCGGGTCGTTAAGCATAACGTTTGGAACCAAATTAAGAGGTGTATTTGAGCCTTTACTGCGGGACGGCGTGGAATTTGTGCCATACAACAATGCCGATGCGGTCAGAGCTGCAATAGACACCAACACTGCTGCGGTTATATTAGAACCCATCCAGGGAGAAACAGGAATAGTAGTTCCTTCTGCGGGATATTTGAAAGAGGTACGGGAAATATGCAGTGAGAAGGGCGTCTTGCTGATTTTGGATGAAATACAAACGGGTTTTGGGCGTACCGGTAAATGGTTTTGCAAGGAACACGA
>JAUWNY010000016.1 GCA_030612405.1 Candidatus Methanophagales archaeon
TGAGAACACGGCTGCGAATGATAAATATCTGCTTTGTTCTCTCGATTCGCAGGTCCATGAATCGGGCATCTAACCTCGTATCCAGTTCCGCACCAACTTTTTCAGTGGTGTCCAGCGGTAAAACCAGCGATGCCTCACTTAACACTTCCATTTGGTCGGGTATTATCTCATATCCATTCGGCGCCTTGGACTCGCTTTTTACTTTGCCTTCTATTGCTACTACCGATTCGCGAGGCACTTTTTTCACACGTGCAAACAGTTCCTTTTCTGTCTTTTTACGGTTCAGTGTAACCTGAGCAAAACCGCCGAAGTCTCGCACGATAAGGAAAAAGACGCCGCCTAAGTCCCGCTTCTCGTGCACCCAGCCCGCTATGCACACGGTTTCGCCGTCATTATCCGAACTTATCTCAGTTGCGTATTTCCTGTTCCTGATTGGCAAAAGCATGCTTACCATTTCACCTATGTGACTTTACTCAATTTTGACATTACTTTTTCTTTTATTTTCTCTGATACAGGAGCTTGTTGTACAGCTCGAAGCAAATTAGAATAACTCGCTTTTGCAACATCAATATCCAAGATCCACTTTGCCCCCGTTCCTAAAATCTCAGCTCCAACACTTACTTCGATCTTGGAAGAAATCCCTGTTTCTTCATCAAATAGAATTTCGCTCAGATTATCCTCTAATATCTTTAGCATCATAGTTTGATACCCTATTTCTTGCCTTATGTTTCTATTTTCTGAAAATATTACGGCAATAATCTTCGTAGTACTTCCATTTATCTTTTCGCTAATCTCACTTATGGTTCTTCGTTGTTCAATTAATAACTCCTGAAATTTTTCATCTAAATACTGTCTATCCTTCTTACCAATAAATTCATTCATTTTGTTTTTTTCATGAGGATGTTACTCAAGACCTCTTCGACCTTTTCTTTTTTATAGCCCAATTCATCGGATATTTTCTGTGCATCCACTTTCTCTTCATCTCCAAGTTTGCTGATATAATTCAGTATGTCGAGTGTTATTTCCCTTTCGGTAATTTCTCTGAGTAGAGCTTCATACTGCTCTTTTTCCTTCGCCAGTCTCCTATTAATTAATATCCCCTCTATCTTCTCTTCATATTCTTTTTCCTTTTCCCTTCTACTGATTTCTGTTGTTCCTCCTTTGCTCATCTCAATGATATAACTGCTTGGCGTTTCAAACTCTTTAGAGTGCGAAGAGATGAAAATTTGCTTATCGCTTCCTGAGTAAACATCTTCGATGATATTATGCAAAGTTATTTGGTTTTCTGTGGACAATCCTCCCTCTGGTTCTTCAATGGCGATTACAGCAGGATCGAATAGAATCGTGTATGCCAGATAAAGAAACAGGTCTTGAATACCCAGACCTTGATTTTCAATAGGAAGAGCATTAAAGCCTGTATCAAAAATTGCAAACACCCTTTTTTGGAATTTTCTAATCTCAAGTTCTCCAAAATCTCGGTATGACCTGCTCCAAATACCATTAAATTTTTTGATAAGTTCTCGTTCTTTTTTACCTGGCGATTCAATAAGCGAAGCTAATTTATCATAAAATCTATTGATATCAAAGATTTCTATTTGTTTTCCACCCTTTTCAACGAAAGGACCCTTCGAAAAATATTCCTTATTTGGAATCAATATGAAATTGTCGGATATTTTACCGAAGTATCCTTTCACTATATTGAAAGTCTTGGAAAAAGTTCCTGTCAGTAGATTTAAGTCATGAAATGTTTCTTCATATTGCTCTATTAGAGAAAAAATTTCTCCTTTTTTGTTGGTATCTTGCATATCTTTTACATATCTCTTTAGACGATCCATGTAATGTCTAAATTCTACGTCTTCTGCACTAACGCGATATTTCAAGACAGGAAAGAATTCCCTCGCAACCAAAGAAGAAGGTAATCGTGATAAAACAGATTCACCTAATCTTTCCATTTTGTCATTTATTCTTTCCTGGATAGTGCGCTTTAACCTTTCATACAGAATTTGGTATTTTTTATAATCAAACCTGTAATCAGATTCTAAATCTTCAATCGAAACGTCAATATCGGTTGTTTCTTCGTTGTAATCAAGATGTATTTTTAAACCCAGCTTTTTCAAAAGTTTAAATGACTCCGATTCGCCTATAAACTGCTCTACTTCCTTTTCGCTATCTTTGAACGTTTTTGGAGCGTAGGCAAGCGCAGACTGAATTTGCTCTATTCCTTCCCTTAAATCTTTATTGAACTTTTCAGTGTCGTAAAAATCCCGTTCTAAAGTCAAGTAAACCGTGATTTCAATGGGTTTGTATATATTCCTGTTATAAAACATAGTATCCGACAAAAATATTTCATTATTTTTAAGGCAGAAAAAAGCCAGATGTAAACCCCGGAGTATATTTGACTTGCCCACATTATTTTTACCAAAAAATACGTTAACTGGGTTCAAATTCTCAATTTTAAGTTCTTTGATACTTCGATAGTTTTTTATAGTGAACGCTTCGATTTTCATTTTGTTTTTAAATGATATTTTTCTCTTTATAAAAGTTTCTCATTCCCCCAGCAACCTCACAATCCTGCTTTTCCTTCCCTCTTTTCTCCTTCCATTTCCTGCTCCTTCTCCTTCTCCTCTCTTCGATTCGTTTTTCGCTATCGCTTCCATTTCTACTGCTCTACCGCCATGTTCACTCTGCCTCACACGTATATCAACCAATACGGGCATTTCTATGCTCGTGCTCGAAAGAAGAGCAACACCCTGCGGTATTCGTTTGATTTCCTCCTCCATTTCCGCACTCATGAACTCCAGACCGCGGCTCAACGCTTTTATGTCGTTTGGATTTGTTACACGCAGGATTATTTGTGTATTACACTGCGAAATAACGTTTTTATCCACACGAGCAGGTCGTTGTGAAATGACCAGCAGACCGAGCCCGAATTTCCTGCCTTCCGAAGCGATAGTCCTCAAAATATTGGAGCTGATCGCTTTTCCAAACCCCCGCTCAGGGCAGAAGTTGTGCGCCTCCTCGATAACGAGCATAAAAGGCGGTATTTTCCCCATCTTCCTGCCTTCAAATACCTCTTTGCATACTCGATAAACAATCATCTGCTGTAATTGCGGTTCCGCGCCTTTCATATCTATTATTGCTGTCTTTCCTGCCTTCACGAGCTCTTCTATGCGTGTGGGGCTGTCGGATAATATACCGGTCTCGCGGATTCTCTCTAAGTAATGAACAATTCTCCACTTTGCGCTGCTTTTGCTCTCGGATACACCTTTGATGATGTCCTCAATCGTGTAAAACTCTTTCTTCGCCTTTATTCCGTTTATACACTGGTATAAAACGCCCAATTGCGCATCAGACAGCGGGAACAAGTCATATAATTCGTTCACACTCAGGTTTATCCCATCTATCCGGAACAGTTTATCAGCAGCGGGATTTATAGAGAAATTCGAGGGCGTGAAGACGACAACTTTAGATGCATACCCTTTTGGTGCGATGCCAAATTTATCCATTTGTTTCCGCTCTTCTTTATTCCTATTTTCGTATTTCAGTGAGGGGTATTCACCATGTGGGTCAATTATAAGTAACGGGACATTCTTATCGAGCAATTCCTCGATTAGCACGCCGGCGGTATATGATTTCCCGCTGCCCGTTTTCGCTAATATGCTGCAATGTTTCTGGATAAGTTCTTCCTTCTTCAGATACACCGGTATATTGCGTCCATCAAGCATACCTAAATAGATACCGCCTGATTTGAGTCCCAGGATGTCGGTGATGAATGTCTGGTCTGCCTTGAACACCTTCCCGTCACGTGAGAATGTGCTCTTCGGCTGCATTAAAAACCCTCTTTCGTCTTTATAGCCGATAATCTCCGCAGTAGCGATCTTTTTCGCCGCATCTACTATTGATACTACTCTACCCAGCACCCATCCTTCTAATTCGTCGTTCCATACTTTTAGATACTCATTCCTTCTTACCGCGTCGGTAACGGTAAAATCAAATTCATGCAGTTCTACATCACCGGAAATGGTGCCTATTAATTTGTACATTGGTTCTTTTTCTCTATCAATAGAGGCTATTAGCAACTTATTATATATCAATAAAAATAAAAGTTTCTATAAATCAAAATCAATTAGATGATTTCTTATGGTTTTCTGAATATTCATAAATCCTAAAAAAAAGAAAAAGGGGAGAACCCCTTTTATATCTTTTTACTTTTTCGGTACTTTACTCCTTCAGTAGTTCACTACTTTTCTTCGGTAGTTCACCGCTCTCCCATTCTGAGCAACTTACTAACGTAGATGTCCATGTAGCGGAATCCTCGTATATTGCCCATGGAGCAGACGGATGCCAGTATTGCGTTAGACTGTCTCCATACTCATCGGTCAGTTTGACTTTATAGGTTGTAGCGAAGATTCTTTTGCCAACCACATGGTAAAGTTTTTTGTCTTTATACACCGATTTATTGTATACCGAGACTTCTTGTTTTATCTTATATATGTTAGTGGTTTCTGGTGGTGTTGGTGCAATAATGGGTGTAGGCCCATTGACAAAATCAAAACTCTGCACTCTTTTCTCAGTTGTAAGTGGGAATACGGGAAGGCTGCCTGACTCTCCCGTAAATGTGGACATCACTGGAGCTGGGTTATCAATTGTGCCATATTCTTTAACATCCCTCGTCATATTGCCTCTATGATAACTGTGTGTTTCTGCTCTGTAAAGGGACAGGGTGTTCAGTGTGTTATCTTTCACAAAGTACAAATCGGTCCAATATTTTGAATCGTCGCAACACTTGTCAGCGGAAGTTCTCTTGACCTTGTAGAATGTCTTTTGATTACCCTCCTTTGAAACTACTTCTTCACACTTGACTACCACGTATTTGTACCTGGACATTCCATATCCATCAGGCCACCCAGGTGGGTGAAATTCTGTTCGCACAACCCACCAATCTCCAAATCCCCAATCTGGTGTATAGCTCGCTGGAAGTTCGGTAGGCATTTCTATGTACTCGATGGGAGTGCCCCTTTCAAATGCAACAGTGGGCGTGGTTGCTGGTTTAAGTGTTTCTTTATCTATGGCATTGTGTGCTTCACCGATATACGTTATCCCGCTTATAACCACTACCATTAATAGTAGTGCAATTATGTATCTATTTTTTTTCATTTTGTTATCCTCCTATTTTTTATTACCCTCCAACAATTGTCTGAACTGTATTATAGTTTACGCACGGATTTGCACGTAGAACTGGTTCCTGTCGCCCGATTGGATACCACATGAAATCAGGGTATTCGTCTGGTGAATCGTCTGTAAATCTGCTTGTTCCATCTGTCTTAATATAGTATTTGTATGTCTTGTACATATCAGGTGATCCCGTGCCATCATCACTCCACCAATCGGTTTTAAACCAAACCTTGGTGGTATAAATCGTCTTCGAAGGGTCACCAGGGTCGGTATACCATGTCATCTCGTATTTATAGGCGGGATGGTTCCAAACTTCTGCTGGTCCTGTGTAAACATCCATTACTATGGGCTTACCATTCGTCTTTATGTATTCTCTTAGTTTATCATTGAACAACTCTGCCTTAGATTGATCAATATCCCAGAGATTACCTTGTTCGTCCATATATGTCGCTGTTAAAAGTCCCTTCTGATCGTTAAGATCAAACTCGACACCATTTAGTATCCTTGTAGTAGTTGGTTCGTCTTCCCATATTGACGCCGCAGACCAAGCATCACAGTGTCCCCACCAATCCGTCTCAGGGTCTGTTGTTCTGTGGCCGCTCATTCCTGAGTGTGGATATGTAGTGAATTCAAGAAGTTGGTATTCCCAGTTCTTGGCACCTGATGAGCCACTAAATACACCCTCTACTTTATCTACTTTGAATCCCCAGTAAGTAACTGAACCGTCGGTTGCCAATCGTACTTTTATTTTATCTCCATCAACCCATGGCGTCCAAACACGGTCATTAATCTGTCTACCATAGCCGTTACTGTAATCCCATTTTTCATTTCCTGATCCATCTAAAATTCTTAGATGATCATAGTGCCCTTCAATATCGTATCTTGTAAAATGCAGCCTTATCTTTGTTGCACCCGACCATGTGACTGGCCATGTATAGATAGTCATAGTTGTTTGAGTATGGATGATCAGATTCGAAAACAAAAGGAGCATACACGTATGCATATACACCATTACTCAGGACATATGAATCATAGTTTTCCATTGGGCCATTGCTGCTATATAAATTAATATGTCCACCTGCTCCCTCTAAAAACGGCCAATAATAGCCTGACCAGGGCATGTTGCTTGAAGTCACTTCTGCGGTTTCGCTGTTACCAGTAATCGTTATTGTTGTACTTCCTTCAGCATCCACCCCAGATTCTCCGGGATTGCAGTAGCCTCCATAGTCGTTTGCTGTAACTCTGATATAGTAATCACCAGAATAGCCACTTGGAACAGTTATAGGACAATCCATCGTGTAATGGTTGCCTATGTTTGAATCCGATCTAAATGTGCTGCACGAATCTATGAATTCCCATGATCCACCACTTGTTGGCTTCATGAAGAAAGCGAAATGGTTAGAATCACCCCAATGCCAACCTGTCCAATCTACTGTAACGGTTATTGTATCTCCGGGATTTGCTTGAGAGACTGTTGAAACCGTGTCAATACTTGAAACACTGTCATAACTACTGCAACTATGCGATGGGTCACCTGTGCACGATAGGGATGTAGCTGCGCTAGCAATGCTGAAAAGAGAACAAAGTGCTACTAATATCACTAACACTGCAATTGATATTGTTAGAGATTCTTTTTTCATTTTTCACCTCCTAATTTTTTAAACCTTTCTTTCCCCTTCCTTCCATTTTTTACCTCACTTCCCTTTTTAGCGCCCCTCCTCGGCGCCTTCCTTCTTCACCTTCTCGCCCTTTCATGGATTCGCACCAAGCAAGGGGCATATTTTCTATTTTCTCGCTTTTTCCTTCCTTTCCCATGCTTAAATCCCCTTTATCTTTACATCCCTTTCTTCAGAGATGCAACTTACTTATCTTATTATTAAGAAATTAGGTATATAAATAACATTCCCTAACAAAATTAGTATAAACGTAATATTCTAAATTTATTCGGTTTCTTGGGTAGAACCCATATAGTCAGTCATCACAAATTAACCCGAATTTATTGTGCCAAAAAATCAGTGAGAATCCGTGTAAGTCTGTGTCTGAAAGTTAAAAAGACACTGATTAACGCAGATTAACACTGATAACAGAATCATCTTTATTTTCAGGTGAAACGAATGTGATTGACTATATCATCTAATTATTTTACCTCCTACAAAACACCCCAATCGCTTCTATTATTGTATACCACTTTAAGCAGTTCTTTTGGTGAATATTTAAATTTGTAAGATGATTTTGGCTAAATCAACAGAAAGGTTAAACTGTGTATTCAACTTCTTCTCCCCTCACTTTACCTTCTTCTTCGAGAAGATTTAACGCTTCTACAGCAAGAGCAGGGTCTAACTCCAAATTTTCTATTATTTCACTGGTGATGCAGCCCGGATGTTCCCTTATATACTTTTTAATAACCTTCTTTGCTTCACTTTCAGGAATAACCCTGAGTTCTATCACTTTTCCTACGATTCCCCCTATCTCTCCAATATCTTGAATATGCTTCTCTTGTGCTATCGCAGACACTCTCAACTCCCCCTTTTAAATTAATTTCGCATTTACCAACCCATCCTGACCCGGTCTGCTTGTAACGACGGCATCGCCAATTTCCGTCTCTATCACCGCGCCCTTCGTGGTTATATTCCGCCTTGCGAAGAAGGGATTTGCAGGATTGCTTTTCACAGCCATTATCTTAACTCTTTTCGTGGTTCCGCTTTTCGCGTCCGCGACGTTTGCAAATTCGCATCTGTACAGCCGCATTTTCTCGTTGCCTCCTTGCGTTCGTATTTTTTTCCGTCGTACAGCACCAACAGTAGTATCTGCCGCGGGTCTACCGGCTTCATGCTCCTTCTTCCTACGATGAGCGTGTAGCCTTCCCCCTGTGCATTTCCGCCTTGACCTACCTTGCCATCTCATTTTTTAGTTCACGGTCCTATAAAACCACATTTCTCACACCTATATAAATTACTTTGCTTTCTACACTTTGCGCATCTTCCTATCTCCACCTTTCCGCAATTAGGGCACGGAAAAACGGTGAAGCCCTTCTCCAACAGCTTTACTCCGCAGGACGTGCAATACTCTGTCATAACATGCTCCTTTTCTTTTTATTTTGATTTCCCCTTTTTCATTCGCCGTTGCCCCCGCCTTCGACATATCCACCACGGTGGACGGCATACTATATTTACACTTACCTCCATTTATAATAATACCCAATAAATCTACTTTTAGTTTTAGTTCTACTTCCACTTCTTCTATACAGGTCGGTGGATTTCTACCCGACACATTCGCACTGGTCGCAGTTATAGGTCCCGTTTCTTTTATTATGCGGGTCGCGATTTCATTATCCGGGAACCTCACGCCGATGACCTCCGATGCCGCGGTTAAAATGGCAGGCACAACGTCCTTTTTCCTGAGCAATATCGTGACAGGCCCGGGCAGCAGTTCGGCTATGATTTCAAAGCATTCAGAATCAATATCCGCAACTTCGTGCAGCATCTCGAAGGAAGAAACAGCGATGGAAATCGGCCGTGATAAATCTCGTCTTTTTATTTTATATACGTTCCGCACTGCTGCTTCAGAGAATGCATCAGCACCCAATCCATAGACTGTCTCTGTTGGGTAAACCACCATGCCGCCGTTTTTTATTATTGCTGTAGCGGTTTTTATTTGGTCTTCTATGTCGTTTATATCGTTTTGCATTTTGTATGTAGGTTCAAGTTCTCCTGATAAGTCTGCTCACCCATTGCATAAACTTCTTGAAATTTTCCTCGGGTGAAACATTTTCCTCTAACACATGATCCTCAATGACATTCTCTTCTGAGCCGAAGTGAATATCTTTAAAAACGCTAAATACCTGCGGAACATTAAATCTCCCCGATTAAATCACTTGCCAGCTTTTTCATCTCTTCTATATTGCTTCTCAATGCTAAAGCAGATAAGAAATCCTCGTAAGAAGGGTGTTCCGGCAGTTTCCCCTCGGCTACCTTTTTTTCTATCTCTTCGGGCTCTTTCACTTTGTGCTTAGAAAGTATCCTTTCAAGTTCCCTTTTTTGGTCAATTATCTCCTTTACAATTATGATAGGCACTAATTCCCTCTTTACAGCGGACATGATTTTTATTTCGCTCTCGAAGTATTTAAATATTTCGCTCATCAAAAGTTTAAACATTATCGTTGCTTTTTATTCGAATACCGTAAAATCACACACACATAAAAATCTGGCTGTCAAAATGACCGCAATTCTTATAACTTCACCGAGCAGACTCCATTTCGCACTTATAGACCTGAACGCCGAGCTCGGCAGAGTGGACGGTGGAATAGGAGTGGCATTAAACGAGCCTTCGTTGACAATAGAGGTCTCCGCAGTTGATAAGGCGGTTGAGCGTGAAGAGAACCCAGAAGCAGTCGTTCCTGTATTGGAACGGATACGAAGTCGAATAGAGCCAGAGCTAAGGGGACACTACCGTGTAAAGATTCTAAAGCCCCTGCCATCGCACGTGGGTTTGGGCTCGCAGACACAATTGTCGTTATGCATAGCAAAAGCAATATCCGTGCTGGAAAACAGAAGCTATGGCACAGTGGAATTAGCAAAACTGGTGGGTAGAGGCGGCACTTCGGGGATAGGCACTGCTGCTTTCGCTAAGGGTGGGTTCATCTTAGATGGGGGGCATGCCTTCCAGAAGGCTGCGGATAAAAGCATGAAGAAACAGAAAAACGGCGAGCTAAAAACGAGTTTCCTGCCTTCTTCGGCATCAACGGTTTCTCCTGCTCCTGTGCTGTTCCAGCATCCTCTCCCTGAAAACTGGTTCTTTGTCCTCGCGATACCCGATGTGAAGCGGGGCGCACACGGACCTGAAGAGGTAGACATTTTCACGCGATATTGTCCCGTAAAAAGCGAAGAGGTAGGCGAAATCAGCAGGATAGTGCTTATGCAGATTCTGCCTGCCGTGCTTGAGAAGGATATAGATACCTTTGCTGCGAGTTTAACCGCGCTGCAGCAGGTAGGGTTCAAGAGAATAGAGGTGAGACTTCAGCACGACATAGTAAGGGAGTTGTTCAGCTTCTTCGATGCTCATGCGTTAGGTCACGGAATGTCATCTTTTGGTCCCACAACGTATGCGATAGTAGAAGGCGAGAAAAGAGCAAAGGAACTCGCAGCGATGACAAAGGCGTTCCTGGATGCAAACGGTATACGAGCTCTGGTGACGTATTCAAATGCAAATAATAGGGGTAGTGAAGTGAGCAAAAAAACTAACCGCCTACCCTAAACGACTCAACACAGCTCTTATCAACCCGACGGGTCCCGTCATCATCATATCGCCTCCGGGAGCGGAGAAAATCCCGAGTCCTTTCATTCTCCCTCGTTTTGGTCCTGTTACCGAAATTATCCCGGGTTTGTTTTCGCCTGTTACGGATGCTCCGTGCCCGCCGTCATCAAAAACCTCTTTAAATGTTATCGTTCCCTGCGAAAGTTTATCCATATAGTAACCGAGTTTTTGCTTGTCAATGTACTTTGTGTGATGTTCAAAAACACCTATTATTCGCGTCTCGTCCAGCGACATCGCAATAGTATGCGCATTGCCAACATTTATGCACATTCGTTTCTTCTTCGCTTTTACCCGTTCATCTTCAAGCGAGCCCAATACCGCCGCAGGTCCGGTGTCCATCAAAAGTATATGCCCCTTGTGCCACCGTTTCACCGATTCAAAAATCGCGTTCATCCGGCTAAGATTTTCCGGCACACGATCGAAATATGCAAACGATTCTATCTCTTTTCCCATGTGCTCCTCGATTAACTGAAACCTGTTCTCTCTATCGGTAACGCCGGGTGGTGCTACGCCATGATCCTGAACCGCTATTGCAATAACGTCAAACGATGTATCCAGACCAAACGAGGAAAAAAGAGGCAGAAGCCCGAGATTAAAGTCAGCAATCCTTATGGGTCTCGCTATTTCACTCATGTTCTCGACTTCATCCTCGGATATAATCTCGATGCCGTGGCTTCTAACGATTCCCAAATCGTCTCTAAGAGTCCTTGCGGCTCTTTCTGTCATGTAAACCCTGTGTTTCCTGAGATGTTCGAGCACGGCACGTGTGAACGGTCCGCCGCCCATTGTATCGCCAAAGATTACCAAATCCTCATTGGATTTTCTTATTTCGGAAGCGAAGAAGCGTGTGGGGGAAGGTAGAACGAGCTTGTAAGCGTTATCGAATCCTGTATCTTCGTTATACACCATTATATCCTGTGTTCCAGCTCCAATGTCTATGGCGAGTATGTTCAACATTTTTTCCCTCTTCCTTTTACGAAATAATCTCTCTTCAATAAAATATAGTCATTCCGAAAATTATTAACCACAAGATTACACAACACTTTTTCTTTTTTGCAAAAAGAAAACCTGTGCTAAAAGGAAGACAAATAAGTTCTTTTGGTAAATCTTTTCGTTCTAAGAAAGGGTTTCTTGTGAAATCTCGTGGTTTTGCAATTTTTTATCGGAATGACTATAATTTGATTTGTAATTGATTGCTGACCGCCAACACAACAACCCCTATCTGCCTATTGGCTGTTGGCTACTGGCTATTATTGGTGGTGATTGGATTTGTGGGCTCAGATGTTCAGCGCGAATGAATAACTCCTTTACTTTCTTCCTTTTCCTTTTTCCATCGGATATTTCCACGATGAATGCTCTTCCTCGCTCTCCTATTACCTTGCCGGTCATACCGTGAAATCGTTGATGCGGCATGCCCTTATGAACGCTCGGGTCAATGCGAATGTGTACGCTTTCGCCGGGTTCAAACTGCTGGATTGCTTTGCTTATGGGTGATAGCCCACGTGCTCTTTTTGGCTTACTCAACTTTTTCCTTGTTCTTTTTCGCTCCCCGTGTGAACGTGCCATTTGTTTGTTCTACCTCCACTCAGATTTATCAAGTATAAAACTTAATAGAGTATAAATATCTTCTTATATAAAGAAAATTAAATAATTAATAGGGAGAACGGATGTAAAAATGCTTATTGAATTGCCAAGGCAAACGGAAGTATTTGGTTCAGTAAAAATCCACGAGCTGCAGCGTATATTGAAACTCGATTCCGGCGGCTTTGAAAATCCAATGGCAAAGGACATCCCATTTGACGAACTTAAAGATGTTCTGAAGCGTTTCGCAGTCATCATACCCACAAGAGACGAGAAAATACATTTGCTGGATGGCGTTTTAAGAGCTATCCCCTTTGACTGTACTGTAATTGTAGTGTCAAACAGCACGCGAAAAAAACACGACTTGTACAAGATGGAAACGGAGGCGATAGCGAGTCTTCACGAGCTGACACAGCAGGAGATCATTGTCATACACCAGAAAGACCCCGAATTGGGACTTGCTTTTTATGATGCGGGCTATGATTGTCTGCTCACTAAGAATGGATTAGTCAGGAATGGTAAGGCGGAAGGAATGATTATAGGCATGCTGCTTGCAAAATCAATGGGCAAAGATTTTATCGGGTTTGCGGATGCCGACAACTATATTCCTGGTTCTGTGCGTGAGTATGTGCTGGACTATGCAGCGGGATTCTGTATGTCTGAATCGCCCTACAGCATGGTACGACTTCACTGGCGATACAAGCCGAAGGTGGTGGAAGACAAACTGTATTTCAAAAAATGGGGCAGGGTAAGCGAGGCGACAAACAAGCATCTCAATCTCCTGCTCTCAACCAACTCAGGATTTGAGACGGGCGTTGTAGTAACGGGAAATGCGGGTGAGCATGCGATGACGACAAAGCTTGCAGATATAATGTGTTATTCACCTGGCTACTCCATTGAACCATACCACTTCGTTTATTTGTTTGATGTGTTTGGGCATAAGGCGAAGAAAATAGCGTATCCCGATGCCGAAGCTGCGGGAATAGAGATATTTCAGATAGAGACCTTAAACCCGCACATACACGAGGAAAAAGGACGGGAACACATTAAGAAGATGCTGCTTGGCTCTCTCGGCACGATTTACAACAGTAAGCTCTGCAATGATTACGTGAGGTCAAAGGTGCTTGAGGAGCTGGGGGATATTCTGGATACGTGGGAAAAACCACCGGAGGTTACGGTAATGCCTCCTATTGGTGGGATTGACGCAGACAGATTTATGAACGTGCTGGAAGGAAAATCCGAAACATTAGTAAGGTATGAAGAAACGAGACGCTAAGTCTAAGTGACAGGATAAGAGGGGATAGGATAGATATGAAACAAGTTCTCTTTACCGACCTTGATGGAACCATGCTAGACCTCTATGACTATTCGTATGATGCCGCTCTTCCTGCTCTGGAAGCGTTGAAGACGAGAAAGATTCCCGTTGTGTTCTGCACGGCGAAGACCTTAGTTGAGAACGAATATTACCGGAAAGAGCTGGGGATAGATGACCCGTTTATTATAGAGAATGGCGGCGCGATTTTCGTTCCTGAGAATTACTTCTCATTCAGTTTTGAATGTAAAAAGAGGGGCGATTACTGTGTTGTTGAATTTGGCGCGTTGTATGGTGAGTTAAGAGGCGCATTAAGGGCAATCAGGGAGGAAACGGGATTTAAAATCACCGGTTTTGGCGATATGACCGCGGAGGAGGTCGCCGCCGATGCGAATTTAAGCGTGGAGCTGGCGAAGCTTGCAAAACAGAAAGAATACAATGAGAGTTTCATTTTTGACGAACCCGAATCTGAGGCGGCGGTTTTGTTTGAAAAAGTCAAGGAGAAAGGTTTCGCTGTCACTCACGGAGGGAGATACTACAACATTCACGGTAAGAATGCGGACAAAGGCAAAGCGGTGAGGGCGCTTACAGAACTCTTCAAGCGCGAATATGGAGAAGTGAAGACATTCGGTGTTGGAGACAGCATGAATGACATTTCGATGCTGAACGCGGTGGAACATCCGGCGGTGGTAAAGAACAAAAAAGGTGCATGGCTTGACATTTCGCTGCCCGGGCTGTATAAAGCGAAGGGCGAGGGACCGGAGGGCTGGGCGGAGGTAGTGGAAAAACTGTTGAAACAAGAAAATTTATTAGATAACGAAGTAGAGCTGGTGGGAAAACTGCTTGAACGAATTGAGTCCGGAAAAGAACAGGGAAAAGGAAAACTAAACGTGCTGGACGTCGGGTGCGGTACCGGGAGATTGAGCATGTATCTGAATGAAAAAGTGGGATGTGACGTGACCGGAATTGACATGCTGCAGAAGAAGATAGAAAAAGCTAAAACGAGGTGTTCAAGTTCAGGGAACGTTGAGTTTGAGATGCAATCCGCAGAGAAGATGGGTTTTAGAAACGATGTCTTCGATGTCGTTGTATCGCTAAAGGCATTACACGAAATACCCGACCCCGGGGAGGCGTTAAAGGAATCAAACCGTGTGTTGAACGCCCGCCGCGGGAGAATACTGATTATTGACTGGGTAGGCGGTACGGCTAAAACAAGTACGCATGCACATGCGCCAAAGTATTTCACACCGGCAGGGTTAGAGCAAATGCTTTCCGAATCGGGCTTTGTTAATACGCGGGTTGAACTCAACAGAGAAGGCGAATTGATGCTGGCAGAAGGAAGGAAGAAAAGCTAGGAAAACAGAAAATAAATTATGGACGCAGATTAGCGCAGATTAACACGGACAGATAATATAGCGGTTTGGCGGTTTAGCGGTTTGGTCATGTGACTGAGCTGCTAACGAGCTAAACCTCTAAACTCGCTTAATCCATGTAAATCTGTGTCTTAAATAGAAAGAAGCTATACTTTATATACAAGGACAAAAACAAAACAAAATATAGAAAAACTTTTAAATGGTGAAAAAGCGTTTAAGGATGACTGGAAAAATTTCAGTTTTATATATGAAAGAATCATATATACAAAGGTAACAAAGGGGAGAGAGCGATGGGAGAAGAAGCTGAGACGTTCATAAAAATTCGCGGGATAAGCAAGAAGTTCGAGGACAAAACGGTGCTGAAGGACATTAACCTGGACATAAAGGAGTTGGAGCCGTTAGGGCTGCTCGGGAAGAGTGGTTCAGGGAAATCGGTTCTGCTTCGCATGCTCCGTGGCACGGATGAATACGCACCCGATACAGGCGAGATAATTTTCAGGCTCGCATATTGCCCCAAGTGTACGTGGTTAGAGGGGCCAAGCAGGGTGGGCAAGCGGTGTAGTAAGTGCGGGACGGAATTAGAGTTCAGGGAGGTGAATTTCTGGCAGGATAAGCCGATGAGGCGGTTATTAAAAGGTGCGATTGCGATTATGCTGCAGCGCAGCTTCGCTTTATATAGTGACGAGTCGGTCATCTGGAATATATTAGAGGCTTTGGAGCGGTCAAAATATCCGAAGAGCAAGCGGATGAAGAAGGTATATGAGATACTGGAATCGGTGAAAATGCTGCATCGTGTAAACATGCCGGATACGAGGGACCTCAGCGGAGGCGAGAAACAGCGAATGGTGCTTGCAAGGCAGTTAGCGCTGCTGCCCGTTCTGCTTTTAGCCGATGAGCCCACGGGGACGCTGGACCACGAAACGGCGAAGGTGGTGCACCGCGCACTGATAGACACCACAAGAGGCGGGACGACTTTCCTCGTTACTTCGCACTGGCCGTATGTGATTCGCGACCTGACCGAGAAAGCGGTATGGTTTGATAAGGGCGAGATAGTCGAATATGGAGATACGGCAAAGATAGTGGCAGATTTTGAGCGAGAAGTAGGCGAAATAGAGCGAGAGGATTATAAAAAGTTCGGTGACCCGGTGATAAGAATAGAAAGACTCAAGAAGTATTACCTCTCGGCATCAAGAGGCGTGGTAAAGGCCGTGGATGACATTTCGTTTACAATAAATGAGAATGAGATATTTGGCGTTGTGGGGCATAGCGGTGCGGGAAAGACGAGTTTGATGCGAATTGTGAGTCATTTAGACGCGGGGTCAGGCGGTTCTGCGTGGATACGAGCGGGAGATAGCTGGTACGAGGCATCAAAAGCAGACGCGGGGACCTTCGTAAAGGATGGCGTAATTATAGGCGGCATGACCGAGTGGAAAGCGCATTTTGTCGGTGTGCTGCATCAGGAATATTCACTGATTCCAAAACTCACGATCTGGGAGAACCTCACGCATGGCATAGGTCTGAACATGCCGGAGGACCTCGCAAAGATGAAGGTGAAGTTCGTGCTCGAAGGCGTGGGATTCTCGGATGATGAAATAGAAGAGATACTACCAAAGACGCATCAGGAACTGAGCGTGGGCGAGAAACAGCGAATACTTATCGCACAACTATTGATGAAAGAGCCCAATATTGCCGTGCTTGACGAACCAACGGGAACAATGGACCCGGTAACGAAGAAATACGTGGCGGAGACGATAATAAAAGCGAGGCAGAATTTGGGCATAACTTTCGTGATTGTCACGCATGACCTCGACTTTGCCGAGAAGGTCTGTGACAGGGTAGCGCACATGAGTGCGGGAAAAATAGAGAAGATAGATGATTTCAGGAGCGTTTAACCATAAAAGCAAAAGTATCTTTAATAAATAGGAAGAGAGTGATGGAAATGGGCGAAAATGAGCCGTTTGTAAAAATCCGTGATATATGCATGGAGTTCGAAGGGAAAGAAGTATTGAAAAACGTGAGCGTGGATATAAGAGAAGGAGAGCCGTTGGGGCTGCTTGGACGGAGTGGTTCGGGGAAATCCGTTTTGCTTCACATGCTGCGGGGCACCGAGGAATACGCACCTACTTCAGGGGAGATAATTTTCAGGGTAGCGATGTGCCCTTCATGCGATTGGGTGGAACCGCCAAGCAAAGCTGGAGAGACATGCAGTAAGTGCGGGGCGAAATTGGAGTTAGAGGAAGTGAACTACTGGAAGGACGAAGAAGCGAGGAAGAAAGTAAAAAGGGCGGTTGCTATCATGCTGCAGCGTACTTTCGGGTTATACGGGGACGACACGGTTATGTATAACGTGTTACAGGCATTAGAGAGCAGGAAGTATCCGGCAGATAAGAGGTTTAGAAGAGCTTATGGGCTGCTGAAAGCAGTGAAAATGATTCACCGTATTACTTTCCCGGCAAGCGACCTCAGTGGAGGCGAGAAACAGAGAGTAGTGCTTGCGAGGCAATTAGCACTGGACCCAATGTTGCTTTTAGCTGACGAGCCCACGGGAACGTTGGACTTTGAGACGGCAAAGCTGGTTCATAAAGCGCTGAAAGAAAGCACAAAGGCGGGGATGACAATGATTGTTACTTCTCACTGGCCTTATGTCATTGAAGAACTGACGGAAAAGACGTTATGGCTTGACCACGGCGAGATCGTCAAATACGGCGATTCGAAAACCGTGGTAGACGAGTTTAAGAAGCAAGTGGGTGAGATAGAGCGTGGAGAATACGTGAAGCTTGGAGAGCCGAAGATAAAAATAGACCATTGTAAGAAGTACTATTACTCCGTGTGGCGCGGGATGGTAAAGGCGGTGGATGACGTTTCGCTAACAATTTATGAGAATGAGATATTTGGATTATTGGGTAGGAGTGGGTCAGGGAAAACGAGTTTAGCGCGAATTATAACGCAGATAGATGCGCTGACGGATGGTTCGATCAAGATAAGGGCAGGTGAGAGATGGATAGAAGTAGGAAGAGTAGCAGAAACAGGCGTATGGATTGCGTGGGGCGCAACTACGCCGGGAGTAGGCGAGCAAGCGGCAACGCACGTAACTATGTTACACCAGGAGTATTCGTTGTATCCTGAGAAGACGATATTAGAGAATCTAACGAGCTGCATAGGCTTGAAGGTCCCGGAGGAGCTTGCGAGGATGAAGGTACTCTTTATCCTGGAGGGAATAGGATTTAGTGAAGAAGAAGCGGTGGAAATACTCCCGAAGGACCATACACAACTGAGTGCGGGGGAACGGCAGCGGATAGTTTTGGCTCAGGTATTGATGAAGGAACCTGCGATAGCGATACTTGACGAGCCCACGGGAACGATGGACCCGATAACGAAGAAATTCGTGGCTGAAGCCATAAGGGCGGCACGCGAGAACTTAGGGATAACGTTCTTAGTCGTTTCTCATGACATTGATTTTGTCGATATGGTTTGCGACCGCGTAGCGCACATGAAGGACGGAAAAATAACGAAAGTAGAGGAATTGAAAGCAGCTTAAAGGAGAATACAAACCCCAAAAAACCACGAGATTTCACAAGATTAGCACAGATGAGAAAATAATATTTACAACGAGAAGAATAAATCTTTTATGGACGCAGATTAACGCTTGTGGGCTCTGCCCACATTCCCGCAAGCCCTGAAAGGGCTTAATTAACACAGACAAAAAAATCTGTGTAATATGGGGCTCTGCCCCATGACCCCGCAAGCCCTGTAAGGGCTTATGTGTAATCTGTGGTTTTATTATTAAGATAAGATGGTAGTAGGGAGAAAGACACAGTTGGTGGCGTGTAGGAAAGGGCAGGCATTAGGTTTAGGCGGCGGTATCGCGCAGCGCGGGACATTCGCGAAAGCACGGCAGAATGACGTAATAGCGCTTGCGATGTCACCGGGATACAGGCACGTGCCAAAGCCGGTGTGTCAGATAACCACCGAATTAAGGGGCAGAGGAATAAACGTAGGAGAAATCGTATTGAACGCGGGGGATGGGACACCGGCGGATTCGCCATCGAGTGGGGGTCATGGCGTGGCATTCGGATTGCAGGCAAATGAGATGGAGATAATAGGAATGCATAAGCTTGCCCTATTGAATCATGGCAACGTAAAGGCGCATTTCATTTACAAAGTGCGGTTTGAGTTGAGAAAGGTAGCGGTACCCGCTATTGTTCTCTGCCAGTGCCCGGTGGAGTTCGAGGATTTCGAGGAGATAGGCGTAAGCACGCGGAATAAGGAAGGAGAGACGCCGGGTAAAGTCATGGACATCGTTACAGGAATAGTAAGAAATGCGGACGTGCCGCAGTCGAAACTGAACGAAATCGTGAGCAAAGTGAAAATGTGCCTCAGGGAGATTGGCTAACCACAAGATTACACATCGTGGGCTCTGCCCACGTCCCCGCAAACCCTGAAAGGGTTTATTTCACGAGAAAGAATAATTTTTGATAATCGGACGCAGATGAACGCGGATAATCCGGATTTTAAATTTAATTTAATTTTGGCACTAAACCGGAAGTTAAACGCAAGGCATTTGATAATTTGAGGAAATAGTTGGTTTTCTGCGTAAATCCGTGTAAATCTGCGTCCTAAATATTTTTATTTACGGAATTTTCGCTGGATTTGTTCCATTCTGCTCTTACGCCCTGCATCTATATTGGTTATCCATTTCTCGTGCTTCTTGTATATGTATTCTTTTGCCTCCATCAACTGTTCCGGCGATTCACCCCACAGTATTATCCGGGGCACGTAATCCTTGACCGGTAAATCGGTTCTTGGATCAAAGGCATCATCAGGTGGCTTCTCATGGTCTACTTCCAACCCGAATTTCTCTGCTGCTTCAAATATTATGCCGGTTGCTATCGCCCGGGGAATAGGGAGTGCATATTTTTTCTTCTCTTCTTCCATCTTCCTTATCCTGCTCCCGTACCTTCTGCGGCACCCATGTCTATCTCGGTTTCCAGTTCCGCTTCGTAACATTCGGCGCAAAGGATTTTACCACGCATTTCGATGTAGTCCCCTTCTTCCACTTCTTTCCCGCACTTTGAACACGTTGCATGCGCAGTTATCCGTGCTTTTCTGCCGCCTTCTTCTTTATCAGCCTTTTCTGCTGCCTTCTCCATCCAACTCTTTTCCTTCTCTTCTTCTGCCATCTCTTCTATTGTTGACTTTATTAGTGTTTAATTGTATATAAAGTATTAACGGCACTGTCGAATTTTATAGTGAAATTGCAATATCCCTAAAATTCACCGCAGAGCACGCAGAGGCATAAAAAATATTCAAAAATGATAGCCACAGAGACCACAGAGGACACAGAGGGTAAATACTCAGTGCTCTCTGTGTACTCTGTGGCAGAAAATAAAGAAAAAATAATTTTTGATAATCGGACGCAGATGAACGCAGATAATCAGGATTTCAAATATAATTTTGGCACTAAACCGGAAGTTAAACGTAAGGCATTTGATAATTTGAGGAAATAGTTTTCTGCGTAAATCTGCGTCCTAAATAGGTAGAAGTTATTCACTCAGTTTGCATTCAGGCATGCACGCTTAACTTCTTCTCGATTTCCGCAAGCCGGACTTCAAACTCCGCCATCTTCTCCATCACTGGAAGCTTCGCTTCGAGCGAGTCAAATCTGAAATCCAGGGCATCGAACTTGGAAATTATCTCATTTCTCAAGCTCTCAACCTTACCACCAGCCGACTCGAGCTTGACATCCACCGACTCGAACTTCGACAGCATCTCTTTTCTCAGACTGTCTATGCGAACATCCACTTTATTGTCTACGCTTTCGATTTTTGCTTCCAGGGCTTTTATTTCTCCACTTATTTCATTCAGCTTCGGCAGGAGCATCCTTTCTATCCAACCAGGTATTTTTTCCATGATGAATAAATGTTTACCTCATGCGTATATAATGTATAGCTCCCTTCTATTTAGGACGCAGATTTACATGGATTTACGCAGATTTATTTTAGTTTAACCGTGTTGATTCTTATCATCTGCGTTAATCTGCGTCCCTAATTTATTTTCCGTTTTCTCGCACTATATTGAACAGATTCCCTGTTCCCTGTTCCCTATTTCTTCTCTCATTTCACACTTTTTATGCAATCCTCACAACTTGTATGACCCATACAAGATTAATATGAAACAAGGACGCAGAAAGCGGCATCTCATTTTTGGAAGGCGCAGCAAAACCGAAAGCCTTTTAAGCTGAGTTGGGATATAGACATGGTTACCCTACAAAAATTAGGGGAAAATAAAAAGAAAGGAGGAAAAAAAAGATATGGCCAAGAAGATAGAAGATAAGGTAGACTTGTACGACGATAGAGGCAACGTACTGGCGAGTGACGTGCCGTTACAGGCGATCAGCCCACTGAGAAACCCAGCGATAAAGAAGATAATCAGCCTGACCATTCGGACAGGTGCGACTGACTTAGCGAAACTGGACAAGAAGTTGAAGACCGGGGAAATCGGTGGCAAAGGAATGGTAATCCGCGGCGTAGGCAGGGACATCAATGTACTTGCCAACGCGGAAGCGATAGCGGAACAAGTGGAAGACATGCTGCGCGTGGAAGAAGGCGACGATACGAGTGTGGTACTGATGTCCGGTGGAAAGCGGATGCTGACGCAGGTGCCGACTGCGAGGATTCTATCCGACTACTCGGTTGGTGTCACGGCGGCGATGGCTGCGCTGACGCATGCGGTAATAGACGTTTGCGACGTGAGCATGTGGGATGCACCGTACGTGCATGCGGCAGTATGGGGTATGTACCCGCAAGACCCGGACCCAGCAGACGGAGCGGTGAAGATGCTGGTGGACATACCAATGAAGAACGAAGGACCTGGATTCACGCTGAGGAACATACCGGTGAACCACCTTGCAGCTACGGTTCGTAAGCGAGCGATGCAAGGAGCGGCATTGACAATGATACTGGAAGAGGCAGCGCAGTTCGAGATGGGGAATGCAATGGGACAGTTTGAGCGAGGGCATCTGTTAGACCTTGCCTACGAGGGACTGAATGCGAACAACCTGCTGTACAACTTGATAAAGGATAACGGAAAGGGCGTGTTAGCCGACGTCGTGTACGACTTAGTGGACAAATCAAAAGCGGACGGATTGCTGAAAGAGAAGAAGAAGATGCCTTCGGGCTACGTGGTCTATGACTCGGACGACATGCAGTTGTGGAACGCGTATGCATCTGCGGGAATGCTTGCCGCGATATGCGTGAATTGTGCCGCGATGCGTGCAGGGCAGGCAGTGCCGGGGAACATCATGTATTTCAATGTTCTGCTGGAGCATGAGACGGGAATGCCAGGCGTGGACGGTGGAATGGCGCAGGCAGCGTCGGTGTCGAGTTCGTTCTTCTCGCACAGTATTTACGGAGGCGGCGGACCGGGTGTATTCTACGGGAACCACATCGTTACGAGGCATCCGAAGGGGCAGTTCATACCGTGCTTCTGCGCATCAATGTGCATAGATGCGGACACGATGTACTTCTCACCCGCGAGGACGTCAGCGCTGTACGGTGAGGTGCTGGGCGCGATACCGGAGTTTGCAGAGCCAATGAAGGCGGTTGCAGAGGGAGCTAAGGAGCTAATGTAAAAGGAGGAAAAAAGAAATGCCACAATATTGGGCTGGGGGCAGCCATATAGCGGATAACAGAAGGAAATACATGGACCCCAGCTATACGTTTGAGAAGTTGAGAGACATAGCAGAAGAGGACGTTGTGCGACTGCTTGCACACCGCGCACCGGGAGAAGAGTACAAGAGCATTCATCCACCGTTAGAGGAGATGGAAGAGCCGGAATGCGCTGTTCGTGAGATGGTCGAGCCGACAGAGGGAGCAAAAGCAGGCGACAGAATACGATACGTGCAGTTCACCGATTCGATGCAGTTCGCACCGATAACGCCTTACCAGCGTGCATTATCGGCACTTAACAGGTACAGGGGCATAGACCCCGGCGTGTTATCGGGCAGGGTAATCATCGAGGCACGAGAGCGGGACGTAGAGAAGATAGCGAAGGAGCTTATTGATTCCGAGCTGATGGATACCGCAAGGACGGGATTGAGAGGAAGAACGGTGCACGGGCACGCGGTTCGATTGGATGAACACGGGATGATGTTCGATGCACTGCGGAGATGGTCAATAGACGAAAGCACCGGGGACGTCATTTACGTGAAGGACATGATTGGCGGCGCGATGGACAAGGAAGTAGTGTTAGGAAAGCCACTGCCGGAGGACGAGTTGAGGAAGAGAACGACGATGTACAGGAACGCCCAGGGCGGCGTCTGGCAGGAAATAGACGACCCGGAGTCAATGGACGTGCAGTCGGAGATACACTGGAAGCGGACGGTTTACGGATTCCAGCCATGGAAGAAGATAGAAGACGTGAAAGGTGGAAAGAAGGACATAGGGGTAAAGAACCTGAAAATGTTTACACCAAGAGGAGGTGTGGAGTAAAATGCCATATGGAGACATACAGCATAATTTCCTGAAAGCGATGTCAGATAAATTCGCAGAGAAGCCAGAAGACACAAGTACGAAGTTCTACGTGTATGGAGGATGGAAACAGGACAAGAGGAAGGTAGAGTTCGTGGAGGAGTCGAAGAAGTTAGCTTTCGCAAGACATTCACGAACACCGGGATACAATCCGGACGTGGGGATGCCGCAAGGGCAGCGATACCTGATGCCGTACATGATGAACCACACGGACATCATGGTGAACATGGACGACCTGCACTGGATAAACAATGCCGCGATGCAGCAGTGCTGGGACGACATGAAGCGAGGAATTGTCCTGGGACTGGACGATGCGCACGGTCTGTTAGAGGCGAGATTGGGTAAGGAAGTCACGCCTGATACAATCAGCCACTACATGGAAGTGCTGAACCATGCGCTGCCTGGTGGTGCGGTTATCCAGGAGCACATGGTGGAGACGAAGCCGATGCTCGTGAATGACAGCTATGCGAAGATATTTACCGGCGACGATGACCTTGCAGATGCGGTGGACAGGCGATTCCTGTTGGACATAAACAAGGAGTTCGCAGCAGGTTGGGACCATCCTGGAGAACAGGCAGAGCAGTTGAAAGAGGCAATAGGCAAGAAGATCTGGCAGGTTCTGTGGATGCCAACCGTCGTAGCCAGGACGTCAGACGGTGGAACGATGTTCAGATGGGTAGGCATGCAGGTCGGGATGACGATGATAAACGCATACAAATTGTGTGCAGGGGAGTCAGTAACCGGGGAGTTTGCATACTACGCGAAGCACGCGGCTGTGGTCAAGCTGTCGAACTTTATGCCGGTGAAGAGAGCAAGGTCGCATAACGAGCCAGGTGGAATGCCATTAGGAATAAACGCAGACAGCGTGAGGTCGCCGGCGTTGTTCCCGAACGACCCGATACGGAACGAATTAGAGAGCATCGGGGTTGCCGCGCTGGTTTACGACCAGTTGTGGTTCGGAACGTACATGTCGGGTGGTGTAGGATTCACGCAGTATGCGAGTGCGACATACACGGACAACATCCTGGAGGACTTCTGCTACAAGGGATGTGAAATCGGGCTGGACTACGCAGG
>JAUWNY010000038.1 GCA_030612405.1 Candidatus Methanophagales archaeon
TTGTCTTTGTTGAATGAAGGCGTGCCGAAGTGCCCAGGTGTTACGGTTTGAACCTCCACGATGGAGGGATCGAAGGATACGTTAACCGAACCGCCTGCGACATCGGTTGCATTCAGTATCTTCACGGGAACGGTCACTACATTGCCAGTGTATAGATTGAGGGTGTAGTCGTCAATTTTTACGGTGTACCCGGTTGTCGGGCACGGTGTGCATACCAGCTCGTTCTCCATGCAGTTGTTCGTCTTATCGCTCTCTGAAACTACATTGTCGTTGTCCGCGCAAACCTTGACCGTAACAGTCGTGCCGCATGGGCAATTGAACGAACCAACGGTGTTCGTGTAGCTCTCGCCTGCTGTTAGTGTCGGCACTGGGTCTTCGCCTACCGGAGTGCCATCAACGTAAATGGTCGTGTTGCTCGCACCCGCTTCTGCATCTCCGATGTTCGCTACGGTGTAGGTTACCGTGAAGGTGCTATCCTCAAGCGTCTCGTACTTCTCCGTCACGTTCAGGTCCGGCTGTGGCGTTGGCGTTGGCATTGGTGTTTCCCCTGTGTTCTCAAAGCCAAGTGAAACACCATCCATTGTACCAATCAGCAGGTCATAGTCGCCATCGTTGTCCAGATCTGCAAGAGCAGGTTTCGCAGCCAGCTCCGCAACGTTCGGGGGGTTCCAACTGGATTTCGCTGTCCATACCGGACTGCTTGCACCACCTGTGTTCTCATAAGCAGATGTAGCACCACCCGCGTTTCCGACCAGCAGGTCATAGTCGCCATCGCCATCCAAATCTGCCAGGTCTGGTGTTGCACCCTGACCCGCGTTTTGGGGGTCCCAACTGGATTTCCTTGTCCAACTTGGACTGATTATACTGCCCGTGTTCTCATAAGCATATGGATTACCAGTATTAGCTTTGTAGATCAGCAGGTCATAGTCGCCATCTGCGTCTAAATCAGCAAGCGCTGGTTTTGCACCCATCAATCCCTCAGTTGGAGGGTTCCAACCGGGTTTCTCCGTCCAGTTCGGACTGCTTGCGCTGCCCGTGTTCTCGTATGCATAAGTAGCTCCACTGGGACCTTCGCCGATAAGCATGTCATAGTCGCCATCGTTGTCCAGGTCTGCAAAGGCTGGTTTTGAACCCATGTCCAGATCCGGGAGATTCCAACTGGGTTTCGCCGTCCAGTTCGGACTGCTTGCGCTGCCCGTGTTCTCGTAAGCAAAAGAAACACCAAATTGTTCTCCGATAAACAGGTCATAGTCGTCATCTGCGTCTATATCTACAAGGGCGGGGTGTGAACCCATTCCTACATCCGGGACATCCCAACCGGGTTTTCTTGTCCATATTGGACCACCAGCTATTTTTACCAGCCAGGCATCAGAACCGCCAGCGCCGTAAGACCCGGTAGATCCTGCTATGATACATCCGCCACCTGAAGTTAGCTGGAGTGAATAGCCACTCTCGCTGCCCGTTCCGCCGAATGTCTCATTCCACTGTTCAATTCCATTTGAAGCCGTCTTTATCAGCCAGACGTCAGAACTGCCAGCGCCGTAAGACCCTGTAGTTCCTGCTATGAGATATCCGCCATCTGAAGCTTGCTGGACTGAATAGCCTATATCGTTGCCCGTTCCGCCGAATGTCTTGTTCCACTGTTCATTTCCATTTGAATCCGTCTTTATCAGCCAGCCAACCCAACCCCCAGCCCCCTAAACCACTGTATATCCTGCTATGATATATCCGCCATCTGATGTTTGCTGGACTGATTCGCCTCCATCCGCCTTCACAACAGTTTCTGTTACTACGAATACCTTGTTCCACTCTTCATTTCCATTTGAATCCGTCTTTATCAGCCAAACGTTATCAAAAAAGCCAACAAGGAATATAGAATCTCTTGTACGCCCTGCTATGATATATCCTCCATCTGAAGTTTGCCGGACTGATCTGCTCTCACCATCATACCCCGCTGGTCCGGTGAATCTAGTGTTCCACTGTTCATTTCCATTTGAATCCGTCTTTATCAGCCAGACAGCATTGAACGGAGCATTCCATGAAGATCCTGTTATGATATATCCGCCATCTGAAGTTTGGTTGACTGAATAGCCCTTATCATCACCTAAATAAACTGGTCCGTGGAATGTCTTGTTCCACTGTTCATTTCCATTTGAATCCGTCTTTATCAGCAAGACATCATAAGATGTGCCAGGGCCGTATGTATATCCTGCTATAACATATCCGCCATCTGAAGCTTGTAGGACTGATTCACCTCTATCAGTGTGCGTTCCAAGTCCATCGAATGTCTTGTTCCACTGTTCAATTCCATTTGAATCCGTCTTTACCAGCCAGACATCCTCAGTGCCAGTGCCGTAAGACCATGTATTTCCTGCTATAATATATCCGCCATCGGAAGTTTGCTGGACTGATTTGCCTTGATCGCCGCTCGTTCCACCTAATGTCGCGTTCCACTGTTCTTCTTGCGCCACTACCGGCGTTACCATCATCATTGCACCTATCAGCGCAATGAGCCCGATAATGTATATTGCATTTGTTTTCTTCATTTTTTTTCTTTTCACCTTTGATTTCCTCTTTCTCTTCTTCTCATCTTCTTTCTTCTTTTTATCGAAAAAAAAATGTTAAGGAACCGAAAAAAAGAACGGTTCCCAATTTTTATTTTTTTTACCTTTGCTTTTTACTGTCCTTTTCCTATCACAATGCTAACCAGTGTTATTGTAGGCATATGAAACACCACTAAAGTTACCAATCAGCAGATCACAGTCTCCATCACCGTCTAAATCAGCAAGGGCTGGTCCTGCAGCCAGGTACACAGTGGGGGGATCCCAACTGGATTGCCTTGTCCATGTTGGACTGTATATGGTACCCGTGTTATTGTATGCTAATGTATTACCAGTAGGACCTTCACCGATCAGCAGATCATAGTCGTCATCATCGTCTAATTTTTCAAGAACTGGTGATGCACCACGTTGCACATTTGGAGGATTCCAACTGGGCTTATATGTCCATGTCGGACTGCTTGCGCTACCCGTGTTATTGAATGCATATTTAATACCATTAGGACCTTCACCGATCAGCATATCATAGTCCCCATCATTGTCCAGGTCAGCAAAGGTTGGTTTTGAGCCCATTCCCACATCAGGAGCATTCCAACTGGGCTTATATGTCCATGCCGGACTGCTTGCGTTACCCGTGTTATTATAAGCAAAACAAACACCCTCCTTTTCACCGACCATCATATCATAGTCTCCATCGTCGTCCAGATCAGCAAAGGCGGGTTTTGAACCATTCCCCACATTTGGACCATTCCAACTGGGCTTATATGTCCATGTTGGACTGCTTGTGCTACCCGTGTTATTATAGGCACGCAAAGAACCATTAGAATCACCGACCATCATATCATAGTCTCCATCGTCGTCAAGATCAGCAAAGGCGGGTTTTGCAGCCACGCCCACATCGTCGGTGGCATCCCAACCGGATTCTCTCGTCCATACTGGACCATTGGCAAATACTATTCCAATTCCAACCGAAAGTATCAATACGAGTGCGAACAGCGTTGTCGTTCCAGAGAAACCAGTATTATTCCCGTTCTTATTCTTATTCCTTTTTGTATTCATTTTTTTCTTTTTCACCTCCTAATTTTTTTATTAGGGAATAGCGAATAGGGAATAGCCAAATAGAGAAATAGGGATTTGCCTTCCCCTTTGCCTATTGCCTACCTGGCTATTGGCTTAGCTATCTCTTCTTCCCCCCTTCTCTTCCCCATCGCACATACTTATCCCCATCTTACCCCCTTAGTTTTATTATTTTTCTTTTTTTAAATGATACTTGATACCCTATATAAGCTTTTCGATATTTTCATAGTATATCCAAAAAACATATCTTATAATTTTTTAAGTTAAAAAATTTTTAATAAATCTGAAGATGTTATATTAATATAATTTTTACGCAGTTACGATGGCTCGCCAAAGATTAAGAAAATAAATCGTTGACACAGATTAACGCAGAGTTTTTTTTATGACTGTTTCAATCATTGCCCGGGTTTTCTCTTTTCTGGTGCCTTTGCGTTCTCCTTCGTCAGCCGTGCCAGGGTTCGAGGCGATATTTGTGATAACAGTATTGTTGGTGGTGTATCTGTTCGTATTTATGTCAAGAAGGAAAAGGAAGTAGTGCTGTGAAAAAATCAAGCATTATGATGGAGATGGGGTTAGATTACCTATCTCCATCTTTTATAATTTTTTTTCTAAAAAGTTTCAATTCTTAGCACAGGTTCTTTCTGCGAAGCGTATTTTTAGTAAAGGTTTTTGCGAAGCAAAAAAGTTTTTTTTTAGAAAGAAAGTGTTTTATATACGCATTGCCAATATTATTAGAGGTGATAGAAATGGGGGAAGTAGTGGTTAAGATACCGGAAAAATTGAAAGAACGGATGTCTAAACTATCGTGGATTGACTGGGCTTCAGTAGCAAAAAAAGCCATCTCAGAAAGACTGGAAGACATAGAAGAGCTCGAAATAAGGAGGAAGGTTGCTGAAATATCTGAGATACCTGAGGATGACGATAGAGAGGTCAAAGCGTCTCTGGCTGAGGAGGTTGTCTCTTCTACTGAAAGGGTATTAAATGAGCTCAAATCTGGTAAAAGAAAACCGATGACCTTAGAGGAGTTCAATGTATGGTGCGATGAATTATGAAGATTACCATCTCTGACGAACTCAACCAAACGATGACAAAGCTCAAGAAGAAGGATATTGCCTTGTTCAGAAGAGTTCAAAAGAAGATTAACCAGATTTCCGATTGTGGCGAAACTACCCTCCACCATTTCAAAAATCTCCGGAGAGGTATGAGCGATTACAAACGAGTTCACATCGGTCACTTCGTCTTGCTGTTCAGGATAGAAAAAGATGTTGTCATCTTCGATAGATTTGTTCATCACAAAGAAGCTTATAGAAAATCTGTGTAATCTTGTGGTTACTTTTAAGTTTTACCTCGTAGAAGCTTTCTTCCTCTTACTCTCTCCCAATCTCCGTATCAATCCCAACCCTTTTGGTTCTATCTCTTTTACCTCAATGTACCCCTTTTCCACTGCACCCTCAACTATCTCCTCTCCTCGTTCCGTGCGAGCGAAAACCGTTGACCATCCTTCCTCTGAGCCCACCGACCCCACAGAAATGTCAGCAAGCTCAGCCGTGTAATCAACGCAAATCGAGCATCCCTCGCTCTCATAAGGCTTTATCTCGTCCAATGCAATACCATAACTATTACCTTTATCGTCATAAACCAGAAACTCCTTGCCCTTTATGTCGAACTTCCGCACGCGTTCTAAGTCCAGACTCAGCTTAGCCTTCACGAAATCCAATAACCCCTCTTTAAAATTCTCCATGCAGAACAACCCAATCAACAATTTTATGCGCTCTTTTCCTATTTCATACGGCTGTTCTGAAGTTTGAACTTTTCTCAAACCCTGTATTTGGCATGGCAGCCCCACGAATCCGATGTGTTCACCGCCTGCACCCATCGCATCTTTAATACCTACCACAGCGGGATAAATCGTATATTTCGTGCCTGCGCTCTGCTTCAAATCCTCGTAACTTTTCGCAACTTTTGGTATCGGTCTCCACTGGCCGTCTGAGGTCGTAGTAACGGCACAATCTACAATCCCTGCCTCAAGCGCATAAGCAAGCAGTGAGGTAACCGCACCGCCATCCTGCCCTTTTATATCACCCTTCTTTGACCGAACCGCATAACAGCTTCGATAAATACCGAGAACGTCTCCTTCCGCCTTTTTCCTCGCTTCCTCCGCCCCAAATATTCGCTCCTCTATTTCTGACACCGGCAAGAACGTCCGGGGGCAGAAGGCATAGCACATCCCGCATATCGTGTCGTATTCTTCGACTAACACGGGTTTGAGTTCATTTTCGCTTGTCTTTATCTCTATCTTATCGCAAAATGCCGCACATGTGCCACAAAGGCAGCACGTTCGGTTATTCAATACGTCTCGCTTCAAAAACAAAAAACCCTGCTCTAAAAAAGTCGGCAGTTTTACGTATCCCCTCACTTCTGCTTCAGTTCCCATTTTTCGCTTTCACTCCTTTATTATATCCATCGCATTTTCGCTTTTTTATTCTTTTATTAACCTCATACAAATTTCAAATACTTCTTCCGCATCCCTTAGCGCTCTAAAGCCATCTTCTTTGGTAAAGAGTTGAGAAGCCGGTGTAAAGGTTCTTTCATCACCATAAAATGCAGGGCCTCTCTTTCTTGCTAAATCGCTTGACACACCGGCCATGAACTCGATTTTCTCTTCAAACCAGTTTGGAAGCGGTCTTGTATCTTTAACTACGGGCAAAATATCGCTGACATCGTGATCTCGGGGATATTCAATTGCGAGATATCTTAATGCCGCTTTAAGCGATAGCTCAACGGTCTCCTGAGATCTTCTGATTGCCAATGAATAAACTTCGTTATCTATCGCTTTTCTCGCTTCTTCAAGTGTCATTTCCGCACTACGAAGGTAATCGAGCGCCAGCTCATCGGTTCTCATATCTCCACGACCTCCCCCAATTTATAATCGGGTTTTAAATCCCAATACCATTTTCCTTTGCCTAAAAATATTTTCCTCGCTCCCTTCTCCCCAAGTCTTTTTTTCAAAGTGGTTAAGCAATCTCTCATGAAATTATCTTTGTCATACCTAATTATTCCATCGGTAACTATATCCAACAATATTGGAGGGTTCTTTTTTATTTCTTCAGGTGTTAAAGGGACAGGACTAATCAGCGTTCCAAGTTTCTTCCCTTTTAACTCTCGATATTCTTTTGTAGTTCTTAGCTCTTTCTCGACTTCGTTAAAAACGTCAAACCTGCTTCTAAATGGTTCAAAATCTTTTGCGACCACCAGTAAATCAATATCGCTTCCTTCTCCAGCCTCTCCTCGGGCAACGCTCCCAAATAGAACTATCGAGACCAAATTCTCCTTTAAAAATCTTTTCAGCCATTTTACAATAAGGTTTACATAAACGTCATAATCACTTTTCACTGAAAAATCAGCTCTCGAAAACCCTTGTTCTAAAAAAGTCGGTAGTTTTACGTACCCGCTCGCTTCTGCTTCAGTTCCCATTTTATCGCTTTTTCTCCTTTATTATCCACTGTTTCATACTCCTTTGAAAAATCCTCAACTCCTAACTTTCTTAACACAAAGCCACACCTTCCTTCAGAGCACTTCTCACCACACTTCCTATTTTATCTTTATAATAATCTATTTCATCATTTGATTTTAAAATATCGTAATCGCTTCTTTCTGAAAAATCACCCCTTGCTCGGGACCCGAATAAAATAAGCTTTTCGTAATTTAAATCGCTAAATACTTTTTTCAGTAATGTTTGTATTTCATGATTCATCTTTCTTTTCCCCTTATCTAATACATATAACAGTCGCATAAAAACTTTTACTTCTGAACTTAATTTTTATCTTATCGCAAAATGCCGCACATGTGCCACAAAGGCAGCACGTTCGGTTATTCAATACGTCTCGCTTCAAAAACAAAAAACCCTGCTCTAAAAAAGTCGGCGGTTTTACGTATCCCCTCACTTCTGCTTCAGTTCCCATTTTCTTCTGTTTTCACCCCCGCTTTCTCCCTCAACCTTGAATACTCGTCCGCCACACGCGCCTGTATTCCTTCAACAGTCACCTTCTAATTTATTCTCAATCCCTTTTAAATCAATCTCACGGATTAAAATCGAAACCACCCCACCTTCTTTTGCGTGAAAATGCTCTTTACGATGACCGAAGTATCTAAAACACCTCTATTCATAGTAATCCCGTGCCCTCATGTCCTCTAAAATCTTGTCTATATCCTCCTTCGCTTCTATTTCCCCTACTTCATCGAGCAATCTGCTAAAGTTCCTGCTGATTGTTAGCTTCACTTTCGCTTTTTCAGGTAAATCCAACTTTTCCATGGGCTTTAAAATGCCTTCCTAAATTATATATCGCCATTACCCGTGTCCCCATACTCATCACCAAGACTAATTTTATCTTGTATTCTGCTATCGTCGTGTCGCCTCTTTTCTTCTACCCTTCACTTTCTTCTCCGTTCCAACAGATTTCAGAAGTTTCTTCACATCCGAAATATCTTCTGTTTTATCCGGTTCCAATCCCACGATAACCTGCCAGCCGTGCTCGGTGCAGAGCTTTAATATTTCTTGCGCTCTTGCCATGCTCCGAACACGAGCAATAGCAGGATGTTTCTTACTGCCTAATTTTGCCATTTTTCAGTTTAACATTGCTGATTTTTATCACCTATCTGTGTTAATCCGCGTTAATCTGTGTCTATAATTTATTTTTTCACCCCCGCCTTCTCCCTTAGCCTCAAATACTCCTCCACCACTCGCGCCTGTATTTTATCTATGATGTCCTCCGTAAGATGCTTGAACCTCCTTTGCGGTTTCATGTACTCACGCACGGGTTTCAAGTCCGCGAAATCGAAATTCAGCCGATATTCGCCGTTGATTACCTCGTAAAGCGGGAAAACACCGCTCTCCACTGCCAACCGACCTAGTTCTATCGTTAGTTCCGGCGGCGACCTCCAGCCCGTAGGACAGGGAGAAAATATGTGCACGTAAGCAGGTCCTTCGATTTCTAATCCTCTTTTAACTTTATCCATCAAGTCAAACGGATACGAAGGACAAGCCGTCGCCACGTAGGGTATCTTATGCGCAACCGCGATTTCGGGCATGTTCTTCTTCCACGTCGCCTGTCCAATGCTCCTCTTCCCATCAGGTGCGGTGGTCGTCCATGCACCGTAAGGCGTGGAAGAAGACCGTTGTATGCCCGTATTCATATACGCTTCGTTATCGAAACAGCAATAAAGGAAATCGTGTCCTCGTTCCATTGCACCGGACAATGCTTGCAATCCTATATCTAAAGTCCCGCCGTCACCAGCAAACCCCACAAATTTTACGTTCTTATCCGCTATTTTACCTTTTCGCACTCGTGCCTTATACGCCGCTTCTATTCCTGACATCACGGATGCCGTGTTCTCAAACAGTGTATGAATCCATGGGACACACCACGAAGTCTGTGGTAATAGCGACGCGATAATTTCTGAGCATCCCGTAGCATTAACGATAATCACGTTTCTTCCCAGTGCTTTGCACACGTGCCGAATCGCAAGCGCTTCACCACAGCCTATACAGGCGCGATGCCCGGGAACGAATATCTCGTCGGTTGTGACCACCCTTGGCACAAACAAATCCGCTTCTTCTTTCTTTTTTGTCATTGTATATAAAGCATAGCCCCCTCCCACTTGAGACACAGATTTACACTGATTTACGCAACACTTTTTCTTTTTCAAAAAAAGAAAACCTGTGCTAAAAGAAAAACAAATTTCTTTGGTAAAGTTAACTTTCTTTTTGAAAGAAAGGTTTGTGTTAATCTGTGTAATCTGTGGTTAATAATTTCTCGTCTCTTCCTCCTCACTCCCTTATCCCTATCATCTCTGTTTCGATTTCCTCTCCTCGCTTTATCGCTTTCACCTTTTCCAACGCGCTCCGTATCATATACTCAAATCCTTCTATCAGTATGTCGCGTCCTCCAAGCCCACCGATAAACCCCACCACATGCGGTTTCTTTTGCTGGTCATACAACGCTGCTTTTACCTCTGAGCATACAGGACCGCCCATTCCAAACGATACACAGCGGTCTAACACCACAAGCACCTCCACGTCCTTTACTGCCTCTCTGAACTCCTTGAATGGAAAAGGACGCCACAATCGCAATCTTATAAGTCCTACGTCCTCTCCTTTAGCTCGCAGTTCATCTATCGCAAGCATTGCCGTCTCACTGCAACTGCCCATCGTCAATAGCGCAATTTTCGCATCTTCCATCCGGTATTTCTCAACCGGTGCGTAATACCTGCCGAAACGGTCGCCAAACGCTTTCCACGTTTTTATTATTTTCGACATCGTATTCTCAAACGCGACTTCCTGCGCCTTCTTTGCCTCCGGGTATATGAATGGTGGACCGTAACAGCCCATGCTCACTGGATTGTCCGGGTCTAACGTAAAAGGATACTCGTATTCCGGAATGAACCCGGCTACTTCTTCGTCTTCCGGCAAACTCATGTCTTCAATTACGTGTGACAGATAAAAACCATCAATATGCACCATCGCGGGGAACAGAACCTCACTATCCTCTGCTATCCGGTACGCACACAGTGTGAGGTCAAATGCCTGCTGGTTATTCTCTGCCAACATCTGTATCCAGCCTATGTCCCGAACGGCCATCATATCTGAATGGTCGCACCATACAGAGAGAGGCGCAGATAAAGCGCGGTTCGCTATCACTGCAACCACTGGCAGCCTCATTGAAGACGGTATGTACAGCACTTCATGCATTAATTCCAAACCCTGACCCGCGGTGCATGTAAACACGCGTGCTCCTGCCGCCGACGCACCTACGCATGCGCTCATCGCGCTATGCTCGCTCTCAACGCAGATAAATTCCGCATCCAGCTCGCCCTCTGCCACCATTTCCGATAGCCGTTCCACGATGTGCGTCTGCGGTGTGATCGGATATGCGGCAATAACATCAGCATTTGCCTGTCGAACCGCCTCGGCAACGGCAAAAGAACCTTCCAAACCCACTACTTTTTCTCTCTTCATTTCTTTGCTAAAGCTTTTCTTTCTAAGAAAAGGTTTGTGCTAAAAGAAAAACTTTTTCTTTTGATTGAAATAATTTTCGGTTTTTCCGCTAACCAACCTCCTTCATTCTTCTTTCCACGCGCTTTTTCATCGTCAAAAACTCCTCGTAAACCCCTAATTTCTTGCACCTCTTCTCTAAATACGCCATGTCCAGATTTTCAAACTGTCGAGCATAAATGCCTTCGGCATCTTTCACGTCCTGCTCACTTCCAAATAGCAGCTTATTCGCAACCGTATCCTCAGGCGAAGCAACAAAAAACGCAAAATCCGCCAAACTTACTCTCCTTCTCCTTCCCAGCGTTATCCGGTCATTCTCGCTGTAAATCCCCTTGGTATCTATATAATATTCAGATAACTCATCAAATATCGTGAAGTGGCTTCTCTCCTTTAATGCGTCTCTTATATCTTCAGCTTGAATTGAGAACTTCTCCTTCTTCAGTGCTGCTTCAAGCCCATCGGCATCTTTTGCATTTATGTACAAAATTATATCTATGTCCCTTGTTGTGCGTATATTGCCCCAAGCCACTACGGCTATTCCCCCAACAATCACGTAATCTACCTTTTCTTCTTCCAATATCTTCGTAATATCCCTTATTACTTCTTCTATTCGCCTCATTTGTCAGTTCTACTGCCTAACTTTTGTGCAAATTCACAGAGGTCAAACAATGTTTTCAATGTATCTCCTGGTTTTTTATCCCTGAGCATCAAAGAGTCTCGTATCCATTCTCTCTCTCTTTCTTCTCTTATTTTTTCTCTTAGTTGCTCTTTGTTCACTTCTGCATCTCCCAGAGTTTGCGGGGTAATTGGGCAGAGCCCCATATTTCACGAGAGTAACGTAATAGCCTTTCCGTGATTATTTCATTAGCGATTTTATCAGCCATAAAACGCTATCTCGTGTGTTAATCTTGTGAACTCTCGTGGTTTATTAATTGCAATTTGTTATTATAATGACTACATTTGGACTCGTGATTTTCTCCCCCTATTCTTCCACTTCCTCAACCATCGTTATTACGCCTCTCGGGCATTCATGCGCGCAGATTCCACATCCCTTGCAATAATACAAGTCGGCTTCGAAGTACCCTTCTTCATCCTCCTTTATGCACGCCTCCGGACAGTAGATATAGCATATCCCGCATTTTATGCACTTCTCGTTCTCACGAACAGGCCTTTCCGACCGCCAATCACCCGTTTTATACTCGCCAGCACTTCCGGGCTCGGTAACCACACAGCCGAGTTCCAGGTCTTTCCAGCCTAATTTTTCTCCACCCATTTTTTAACTGACCACCGTTTCTTCATACGCTTTTCTCATCGCTGCGATGTTCTTCGCCGCAACCTTTCCAAAACGTTCTTCCATTGGTGCCTCCAGAGACTCCAACTTAACTATTCCTGTTGCTTTTACCAGCGCTCCTATCATTGTCGTATTGACAATAGGCAAACCCAAAACCGCCCTCGCAATGCCCATTGCATCTACGGTTGCCATTTTATTCGCCTCTATTTTTGATTTCATCTCCTCATGCGATTTCATCGTGTTGACTATTGCCATTCCATCCTTTTTAAGCCGTGAAACGACATCGCCAACCCCTAGCAGACCCGGGTCAAGCACGAGTAGCACATCGGGCTCTTTTATCTCCGCTCGGACTTTTATTCGTTCTGTTTCGTCTACTCGTAAGAATGCGAAAACGGGCGCTCCCCGCCTCTCAGGACCAAAAGAAGGCATTGATTGCGCATGTTTACCCTCTAAGATGGCTGCATGTGCGACTAACTCCGCTAACGTAACTCCTCCTTGTCCCCCTCTCCCATATATACATATCTCTATCATTTCAATCTTTCTTTTCCATTTGTGTTACTCCTTTTTATAACCACAAGATTACACAGATTTTCACGAGAAATTGTGAAGACAGAAGATGCAAGTCAAACCTGCATCCTGTATCCTGCATCATTTTCTTGTTAACGGAAATATATAACCACCGTATTTTTCTCTTGCAATCTTTAGCCGTTGCCTTTGCTCCTCCAATATTGTAAATAATATCTCCGGTGTATCCGGGACATCTGTCCTGTAGAACGCCATTACTCGCTCGATTTTGGCTAAGTTCTCCGTAATCCGTACCGTGAATTGTTCATTATAGTCCTTTTCGGCATAGTCTTTATCGAGCACATGTTTAAACAACCTCTTAAGGTCCTCATATTCCGGTATGAGTCCCGTAGGCGTTTTTATTACCTCGACTTCGTGATGAGAACGCAGTTCCATCCACTTAAGCCAGACCGCCTTGTCTGTTTTATCATTCGTGAAATCCCCGTTCGCATCTTTTAGGAAATAGTTCACCGAGAATATGGGTGGCGGGTTTTTTAACCCCATGCCAACGTTCAGGTGATTCTCTATATACTTCCCAATAGGTATGGAAAGGAAATCTAAGTTACTCATCGGGTTAATTTTTCGTACCCCTTCTTTCCCCAGCGTTGCGGCTGTCGTTTCTGATTCCAGCGCGGCACCCATCGTAATAACGCCATGTATCCAGTCAAAGGATTCCTCAACCGGCACTTTTGTGTCCGAATCTCTTCCACCATATATTATCCCGCCTATTACGACTCCTTCAGGATTGTCAAGCTCGGAATCACGGTTCTCTAAGAGTTTTAGGTCAAGCGTAAACCGGGCATTTGGATGTGAAAGAGAAATTTCAATACCTTCTGCATCCCTTTTTCCTGGTGTCCATTCACCGGAGTGATGGATTCCCCCCTTCGGCTCTTCCCCAGCCTTGCCAATCCAAAACACGCTTTCTTCTTCCGTAACCAGCACGTTTGAAAATATAATCTCACCAGGGGAGTGTAGCGCCTTCCAGATCAGATGGTCGTCCTCGGGGTTCACGCCCTGTATTATCCCAAATATTCCCTTCTCCGGATTTACTGCACGCAGTATTCCTTCTTTACTCCTTATGTATGCTATATCGTCCCCGATGATGCTCTCCCACGGCAGCATAGATGTAGAGGTCTTCCCGCAGAGAGAAGGAAACGCCCCCGTAAAATATGTCTTCCTGCCCGACGGGGCATGCACAGCCATGATAAACATGTGCTCGTTTAGCCAGCCTTCCTTTGATGCTCGATTTATCGCTGTACGCATTGCTAACTTCTTAAGTCCGATAGTGTTGCCGCCATACTGCGTATTCACGCTATACACGGTTTCATCCTCAAGGTCAATATACACGCGTCGTTTATCAATGTTCTTCGAGGTCATCCTCTCGTCCAGCTCGCCCGCCGAATGTACAAACTTGAAGAACTGTGCAGCTCCCCCCAATCTTACGAATTCCTCATACCCCGGTCTATACAGTAGATCTTCTGAATGCGCTACATAACCCGAATCGGTAAGCTGAACAGCGGGTATTGAGAATTGCGATTTGAGCGGTCCCAAACAGGAGAATCGCACAAACAGCTGGTGCCCCCGCATAATATCCTTCAGAATGCTATGAATCTCTTTGAGTCCTTCCTCCCTATCCATTGCGTTTAGATTAGCACCCAAATCCACGCCAGGTGGTAGAAGGAACTTAGTATTCTTCTTATCCCTTGCCTGGTCGTAATAGCCGTCGAAATGAACCGTATGCCCCGCGATGGCGAGTTCCATCTCCTCTCCTGCTCTTATTGCTTCTTGCCTGACATACTGGATATCCGCTGGCGAATCGGTGCAGACGAAAACTTTATCAGGATTGCAAAGCTCTACGTACTTAGCAATGAATTGATGAAGTTCCGGGTTATCTATTTTAATAAGTTTCTGGTAGTTCTTCTCGCCTAATCGTGTTTTTAATTTATCCGCCATCTTTTGTCCCTCCTGCTTCGCTTTCCTCTTTCCCTTTTATGTCCTCAACCTTAACCATAACCTTGTCCATAACCATAATTATAAACTAAAAAGAAATAAATATAATCACTTTATAAACATTTCGATATTTAATTTTTACAAATGAGGGAAACAAAGCTGAAGAAAAAGGACAAATGTATCCTGAATGCGCTGCTTGAGAACGGGCGGCTATCTTATTCCGAGCTGAGCAGAAGGTGCGGGATAAGCCGGCAGGTGGCTTTTGTGCGATTGAAGAAGCTATTGGTGGATGGCGTTGCAAAAGGCTTTTCGGTCTGTTTGGACGCAGATAAGCTCGGGTTCGCATTCAACGCTTATGTCCTGCTCATAGCAAAACCCGAAGAGCAACTGAGGACGGAACTCGAGGAGTTCTTGAGCAACAGTAAAAATGTGAGGAAAATTCAACTCCTCTTCGGCAGGTTTGACTTCTTTCTGGAGCTTCTTTTCCGCGATAAGGATGAGATGACGGAATTTTTAAGGACAATGCAGTCTTTTGGCGCTGTCGAGCGGACTGAAACATTTATCGTGTATCAAACGATAAAGGATAAATCAGAAGACCCGCTCCTGGAGTGTTTAAAAGAGGAGGAATGAAGCGCAAGTAGTAAACATAGTAACAAATTGCAATTAATAAACCACGAGATTTCACGAGATTAACACAAGAAATAACGGTTAATGGGGGATAAAATTACCGATGAACCACGGAAAAATGTTTTTTATTATTGTTCTCTCGTGAAAATCCGTGTAATCTTGTGGTTATAAAAAACGCTTATGAAAATACTATTAGCAACCGGAAGAAAAGCAGAGGCGATGGTGAAGGATGCAGTAAGAATTTCGGCGAATTCGCCGTCGAACTGCGATGTTCTTACACAGGGACTGGGTATTGCCGCTTTTTCCACGCCTGAATCGTTAAGAAAAGCGCTTAAAAAGCATTTTAGTTCTGAAAAAGAGTATGACCTCATTTTAGTTTCTGGACTTTGCAAAGCGGATTTCAGCTACCTGGAGAAGGAAATAGGCACAACAATCAGGTTGGGACCCCGGCATGCATACGACATCGGTGAGGCGTTACAATTCGTAGAAGAGCTGGAATTCTCTCCGCGTGTTCCCGCTGACGTGTTTCTGACGGAGAAACGAAGAGAAAATGCGCGGGAACAGTTATCTGAATTGGAACGCAGCGTAAAAGGGAAATTCAGCATAAAAGGAGTGAAGATAGGAGGGGGCGCAAGGATGAAGGTGTGTGCGGAAATCGTGGATGCCACGCAGCTGAACGAGCAGGAGATACAGCGAAAAATGAGATACTTCATGGAGAACGGTGCGGACATTATTGATATTGGCGTTCACATCGGAGCAAAGCAGGGAGAAGTAAAAAAAGCGGTGAGAGCGGCTCGGGCTTTTGCACCCGACGTCCCTATTTCTGTTGATACCCTGGATGTAGAACTAATACGTGCAGGCATAGAAACCGGTGCGGATATGGTGCTCAGCGTGAACAAAGGAAACATTGCGAAAGTGGGAGACGAGATAAGGAGGAATAACATAGCAGCAGTTGTAATTCCCGATTTTGACGCGTCGGACAAAAACGAGAGTTTAGTTGCAAACGTGAAACTGGCGGAGGGACACGGCATAAAGCGCATAATCGCAGACCCCGTGTTGAATGCTGTCGGATACGGAATTGCAGAATCATTATACAACTATTATCTGTTCAGGCAGCACGATAAGAACACCGGCACACCTCTTTTCTTTGGCGTTGGAAACGTCACGGAGCTGATGGATGCGGATTCGGTAGGCGTGAATGCAACCTTAGCAGGGATAGCGTCTGAATTGAGTGCGGACATTCTTTTTACGCCTGAATACAGTGATAAAGCGAGGGGGAGTACAAGGGAGTTGAGGATAGCGTCAGAGATGATGGCACTCGCAAAAACACGTAAAAGCAGTCCTAAGGACCTTGGGCTCACGCTATTGATGTTGAAAGAGAAGCGAAGAAAACCCGTCGTCCAACTTCAAAATCACGATAAGGGTAAAGATACAGATTCAAAACTTGTGGTTGCAAAAGGGGATACGAAGTGGCGACTTGACCCAAAAGGATGCTTTAGAATCGGTATTTGTGAAGTTGAAGCAGGAGATGAAGGAGATATCGCTAGCGATAGCGATAGAAAAATATATGCGGAACATTTACCTACTGGGAAGCGAATAATAGGGGAAACGGCAAAGGAGGTAATGGATACAATCTTACGTTTGGGTATGGTTTCAATGCTTGAGCATGCATCGTATTTGAGTATCGAATTGACAAATGCCGAGCTCGCACTGCGATTGAATCGAGGTTATGAACAGGACGAGGAACTGTTTTATAGTCATCCCAGTAACAAATTACAATTAATAAACCACGAGAGCTCACAAGATTAACACGAGAGATAGCCTTTAACGGATGATAAAATCGCTAATGGAGCACAGAAAAGCTATTACGTTGCTCTCGTGAAATAAACCCTTTCAGGGTTTGCGGGACCTGTGCCTCGTAGCCAAATCAGCCAGAGGGTTAAAATCCCTCCTGTGCTGTTTACCCGTATCGGTGCAGAAGCCAATAGTGGCAGGGTGTCGCACGCGAGTGCGAATCTG
>JAUWNY010000019.1 GCA_030612405.1 Candidatus Methanophagales archaeon
GACCATTGCACTATATCTAATAATATCGTATCAAACAACTACCACGGCGTTGAACTGATAGGATCCTACTGTACCTTGAAGCACAATACCGTCCAGAACAACACGGAATATGGAATATACGTGCTCGGGAACTACAGCATGATATACTACAATATCCTAAAATACAACGGTAATTATGGAATAAAGGTGGGTATATAACAGTTCTGGGAACTGCATATTCTGGAATGACTTCATCGAAAACAATCTCAACCTTCCTGAACACACTTCACAAGCCTGGGACAACGGGTAATCGTGCCAGCGGGGTATTTTATATTCTATTATTTTAATTGGAACTTTATAACGAGGTACTGAGGGTTTTGAGATGAAAGAACAGTTAAAGGCAATAGAACTCGTAGAGGGGATAAAAAGCGGAAATGTCTCGTGTAAGGAGTTAGTGTGGGAGATATACGAGAGAATAGAAAGAAGTGAATTAAATTGTTTTATCACTTTAAACACAGAGAACGTAGTTGAAAAAGCAAGGGAAGTGGATAAGCAAAGCGATAAAAAAGAAAAACTACTCTTCTAATCTGCTTGAAAGCCCTAACACCTGACACCTAAAGCCTAACACCTGAATGTAACCCGGACACATGTTTAAACTACATTCCCGAGTGCTACTTCTACAAGCCTATAGAAATACATAGAGATTACGTTCAGCCCCAGAATAAAATCCAGGAGGAATAAAACCGAGAAAATCGCGGTTATTGATAATGGAATGAGCATGAACAAAGGCGCTTCTTTTACTTCCATCTCTTTTACCTCCCCTTCTGGCTGCTTGAAGAATGCCGTATGTATGATGGGGAAGAAATAAACGACATCCAGCAAAGAAGCTATTAAGAGAACAAACAAAAAGACAATTTCATGCGCTTGTAACGTTCCCAGGCAAAGGAACCATTTGCTTATAAACCCACACGCGGGTGGAATGCCGCACATTCCAAATGCGGTTATGGTAAATGCAAGCATCGTTACCGGCATCGTTTTCCCTACGCCGCCCATCTCACTTATGTTCTTCTTCCCTGTAACGACCATTATCGCACCTGCGCAAAGGAACAACGTTATCTTCATGAACCCATGGAAAGGAATGTGGATCATCGCCCCCCTTATCCCATTTGAAGTTAGCAACGCTGCGCCCAGGATTATATACGATAGCTGGTTTATCGTGGAGTATGCCAGTCTTCTTTTCAAGTTATCCTGTGCAATGGCAAACAAATTAGCGACAATCATTGTAAAGCCCGCTATACATGCAAGCGCTAATCCGAGCCCGAGCGACGCCATCAAATCCACGCCGTAGATGTAGCATACAATCCTGACGATTCCAAATACCCCTGCCTTTACCACCGCTACTGCGTGTAAAAGTGCACTTACCGGCGTGGGTGCGATCATTGCAGTAGGAAGCCACGAGTGAAAAGGCATCCATGCCGCTTTCATGAACCCCAGCAAGAAACAGAAGAACAAAATTATCAGTGCCGTCTTATGTGCGGAACCGAGTTCCGCTAACGCTTTTATCCCTCCTCCTGTAAAGTCCGTGGTTCCGGTAAGATAATAAGTCATCATTATTGCGAACAGGAGGAAAACACCCGCAGTGAGCAGATATGCAAAATATTTACGACCCGCACTCAAGGCTTCTGGTGTCTGGTCGTGGATAACTAACGGATATGTTGACACCGTTAGTATCTCGAAGAATATGAACATCGAGAGCAAATTCGCGGACATCGCAACGCCAATGGCACCGAATATGGCGATAGCAAAGCAGAAATAGTATCTCGTCTGCGCATGCTCCTTCAAAGCCCTCATGTATCCTATGGAATAAAACGAAACGAGAATCCACAAAAATGATGCGGTGAGCGCGAAAATAAGGCCAAAAGCATCCACTTTGAATCCAAACGCAATTCCTTCAAGCATCGTCTGTGGAAATAACAGGCATTGGACGACTTTTTTGTCCAAAACAGTCGGTATCATGGATGCAATGAGCGAAAACTGCAATATGCCCGCGATAATCGTCCAGCTCTCTCTTACGTTCGGTCGCTTGCTGGACAGCAATATGAGAATCGAAGCAGTAGCAGGGCATAGAATTGCAAGTAGAGGTGTGTAACTGGAAACTATTAATCCCTCGGTCATGGCGCTGCTCCCACCCCCAATCCATTCACTGCCTGCTCAACTATCGGTAGTAAAGGTGTTTCCGCACCTGCAAGCCACAGGATACCAACGATGACGCAGAGTAAACCAAGTATTAATGCAGGAACAACCATGCTCACCGGTGCTTCCTCCTTTTTTATCGCATGTTCGTTTTCTCCCGCTCCCTCCTTCCGCACAAAATACATGCGCTCTATAACCCGCCAGAAATAGACCAGATTGAGCAGCGTGCTGGCAAGTATAACGGCTACATAGACATATTCTACCGCTTCTAAAGAGGCTAACACTAAACACAATTTCGTTATAAATCCTACGGTTGGTGGGACGCCGATCATTGATAACGCCGCTAACGTGAAAGCAGCACAGGTGTAAGGCATTTTCTTACCCAATCCCTCAAAATCTTTTATACTCCTCAATCCAGTCCGGTATATAATGGCACCTGCAACCATGAACAGGCATCCCTTTGTTATTGCATGATTCAATATGTGTATTAACGCACCATATAGTCCCCAATGAGTGGAAAATAGTGCCACGCCAAGCACGATATAGCCTATCTGTGAGACACTGGAGTAAGCAAGCATTCGCTTCAAATTAGTCTGCATTATTGCGATAACCGAGCCCACAAGGATGGCTATCGCAGCTATCCAGGAAAGAACATCCGTGATGGGCACGTAAATGTGGATAAAATCCGTGGTGAACACCGAAAAAAAGATTCGTATAAATGCGTAAATTGAAACCTTTGACATCGCCGCTGCGATTATCACGCTAACCGCAGATGGGGCGTACGTGTATGCATCGGGTTGCCAGACATGAAGAGGAAAAAGCGCCATCTTTATGCTTATCCCAACGACGAAGAAGACAAACGCCGCTTGCACTACTTTATTCTCGTATAGCGGTGGCAATAAATACGAAAGGTCAGCCATGTTAAGCGAGCCGGTTACGGAATACAGGAAACCCGCACCGAGAAGGTAGAAACAAGCGCCTATGGAACCCATAATCACATAGTTATAGCTTGCTTTTAACGATCTCCCACCCGCGGCAGCTATTAACGCATACGCCGCTAAAGAAGCTATCTCTAGAAATACATACAGGTTGAACACATCTCCGGTTACAGTGATGCCGCATAAACCGGTAACGAGCAGTTGAAAGACCACGTAGAACGACACGATTTTACGAGGCAGCTCTTTTTCTATGCTCCTCTTTGCATATATCACCGTTAGCAGGCAGATGAATAGAACTATAACCAGCACGTATGCGTTAAACGCATCTACGACGTATTCTATGCCCCAGGGGGGAGCCCATCCACCCAGCCAGTAATGTATCGGTTCACGCGTGATAACGACATGGTGTAAAATGGAAAAAGCAAGCAATAGCTGCACGAAAATGGTTGCGAGGGAGATAGGCAAACAGGTTTTCTTATTCAACCATCCCGCAATCAAGATGGTGAATGCAGAAAGCATGGATATTACAATAATAAGCACTGGATAATGTTCGGCTAAAATCAATCTGACCCACCTTCCTTCTTCATCTCCTCGCTCTCTCTTCCTCTTTCTCTCTCGCTAATCATCTCTCCTCTTGGTCTGCCTGCCGTATCTATTCCATCCCTTACATATCTTGTGCAATGTTTTATATATATTTTTCGTTTTTTTGCGCACATGAATCCCCCGCACGGTCATGTAATAAATCTAACATCCTGCTTTTTCCTCTTGCTTTTACAGTAGTTCCGAAAGTATCTCCTGTTTTATGATACCATAATTTTTAGCATCTTTTTTATTCATCCATGAGCTTTTCGCTCCACATTTCTATCAAATACGACGCCCCCGCTATAAATCCTCAAATATTTTTTCTATTGTCCAATATTCCGCCTCATATAGTTCTTCTCTATAAGAATCTTCATCATAAAAATCATACATTCCTGGAGCGTTGATGGACGCTTTTAGATTTTCTAATTCCCTCAACTCTTCTAGTATTTCTTTTGAAGAAAATTTAAAAAAGATTTTTGATATTTTAATCAAATCATCTGTATCAGATTCCCAGTTATCATATTCCCCTACTTCATTAGGTGATTCGAAATAATCTTCATCTTGATATTGATCTCCCTCAGACAGTTTTTCTTTCAATTGTTCTTCAATTTCCATAAAAATGTCTTCATCTACCACCTTAGTAAAAAGCTGCCTAAAATATAATATCTCATTTTCATATAATATTCCAAGGAAATACACTTTATTATCCCAATCAATATGTTGAAATTGATTTAATAATTCAGATAAGTATTCTAATCTCGGAATAGGTTTAACATAAGTGCAAATTTTGTAAAATTGCTTTAGTATTTGAATCCATCCCGATATTGTATAACTGGGCTTACTTTCATAAAAAGACTTTTTTGACATAACATTCGTAAATATTGCAATTAATCTCCCTTTATTTGTTTTCATAAAATCCTTTAAATCAATCTCACTTGGTTCTAACCCTCTTGAACTAAATATTAGTTTTATAAAGTCAGAATATTCAACAGTATCATTCATTATACTTTCTATTCTTTCACATAAAAGGCCAAATTCATCTTCTGTTTTAATTCTTAAATTATGTGGGGTATCCTCAATTCTTTTTTCCTCAGCTGTAATACCTTCAATGATGCTCGTAATTCCTCTAATCGATAGTTTTGATATATATTGCTTTCTCGCGATAGGTTCTTCATTCAAATAATTTAAAAGCAAATCCCGAATACTGGGATGCTGAAAGTCTATTGAGATACCACTATAGTCTTCAACTTCTTTTATGAAGCTATGGTTTAATTTATCTATTGTCCTACTAAATCCGTGCAAGTCTTCCCTCATAGGCTTCCTCCAATTTATTTTTTTCAACGGTGTTACCTGCATCTAAAAGAGTTAAAAGCAATTCTTTTTCAGATCCCCCCAAGGAATCATATGCACGTTTAAATCTGTCCCCAGGATTATTTAAGAAAGTGATAATAGAATTTAAGATAGTTTTATCATCATACACTTCATCGTCATTGAAAAGCTCAACTATCACATTGTCAATTAACTGTCTTGTTCTTTCTGGAGTTATATTGTTATTATTGCACATTTCAGCGGCATACTTTTTTATAAAATCTTTAATATTTCGTGGTAGAGAAGATTGTTTAGCATGATTATAAAGAATTAATGCTTTTTCCTGTAATGAATAATCCTGTATTTCAACTAATACATCGAATACACTTGGGAAATTATGTATGTCTTCTTCTAATTTTGTCTCAGCAATAGCGTCTTTTAAAATGTAAGTTCTAGTAGTCCATATAAGCTTATGGTTCTCATCTAATCTTCTAAATAGTGCCGAGAGATGTTTACTCCAATATTTGCCTAACTCAGGATCGAATCTTATTGAACCAACCGCATCATCTGCAAAGAATATCTGCTTTTTCTCAGAATCAATTAATCGGAATATTTCAGTTGGTTTATCAGTAAAATAGACGTTGTACCCTTCTGTTGAATAAACCAATGATATAGCGGCACCGATAAAGGATTTACCTACTTCAGGCGGTCCGTCAAGCACGATGAAGTTGTGTTTTTTAATTTTTTCTAATGCAGTAAAATATGGTTTTACTGCTACAAAACATGATAATTTCGCCTGCCATGTTTCAAAAAAAGCTTTACTCCTCTCATATAACTCCCGATTTATAATATATTCAAGATCAGCTAATCCAATTAATTGTGGATAATTTCTTCTGATTTGTGGATAAATATCTAAAAATTCACAAATTTCTTGACCATCAATAGTCTGAAAATTTCCATCAAATCCTAAATTTAGTACATGTTTTTTTAAATCGTCTTTTGTTTTATTAGATATACCAAAATTTAGAATTAAGATATAATTATCTGGCCATTCTCCATGCCTTTTTTTAATATTTAAAATCTCTTTATCCACTTCTTTATAAAATGAATTTATTTGCGTCTGAGTTTCTAATTTTTCTAATTCTTTTGATTTAACTTGAAAAATCCAAAATCCACCCCATGGATTATCCTTACTTGGAAAAGAAGCTTTCCCTTTATACGTGGCATCTCTTCCTTCATCTTTTATACCCCCATAAGAACTTACTCCTGGCCCAATAATTAATTTTAACAGAGATTTCGATAGCATCTCGAAATTATACCACCCTAACCGGATTAGATTATATTTTGGAACCCTGTATACTCCGTATCTATTACTTAAAGTTTATTTTTAATATTATATCTACATTTTTGTTAGTTATTACTTCTTCCACATCTCTCAGCTTATTTCGTGCACTCATGTCCCCGTTCCACTCACCTCCTTTGAAATTCCACAAACTCCTTAAACTCATCCTTTGGAATAATAACCCCCCCCCTTTTGTATCCTCTTTTTCCCTTTGCTTATTTTTTACATACATTGTGCATTTTTGCTAAAATTCTGTAAGAGGTTTTTCAAGAAGCTTTTTAAGATAGATTAGAGAGATGATTAGCCAAGTTCCATATATATAATGTGTTCCCATAACAAAATATAGTTCTCTTTTTTTCATTCCATCAAATAACTTTCCTTTAACCACTTCATAAATTTTATCCTTATCTTCTTTATATTTGTTCATTCCAAGAAATAGAGAAAGCGAATCTGCCGACAGACCCTCCCTCAGCGCGCCACGCCTATATGTCCCGCGCAAACACGACCCAGGTTTCGGTTGTTGCGATACTCCTGCTATCGTGAAGGAAATCTTCAATCATTTTTGCGTCTTCCGCCTCGTAAATCCATATCGCATCATACCTGCCCAGCGTGTGATACACTTGCAGGAACTCAAAACAAATATTTTCGTACATGCAGTGGTTCTCGGGTCACGATATTTCTAAGACTCACAATGCCCACGAGTTCACCCTTCTCAATCACAGGCAGTCTTCGTATCCCCTTTTCTATCAGGACTTTGCCTGCACTGCCAAGAGATGCGTCGGATTCAATGGTCATCAAAGGTGAGGACATTATCTCTTTCGCTTTTACCTCACCCGGGTCTCTACCTTTCATTATCACTTTTGTCACTACGTCCCGGTCGGTAGCGATTCCCACGGGGTTATCTCCTTTTGTTATAACCACACAAGATATTCCCGACATTTTCATGCACTTCGCTATTTCGGCAACTGATACGTCTTCATCTTCGGTGATAGCTGGATAGGTCATTATATCCCTAACTTCTAATAATTCCGCCTCCATCTTTTTCGTTCTCCTTCCTTTTTAGTTTTAGTACGTACTCAAAACAGATATTTCCTCACATGCTCGGGCTCACCTGTTAATATATTTCTAATACTTATAACGCCTACAAGCTCACCATGTTCAATCACAGGCAGCCTTCTTATGCCCTTCCTTGCCATAATCCTGCTTGCATCTTCCACCGATGCGTCCGCTTCCACGGTGATTACCGGTGAAGACATAATCTCCTTCGCTTTCATCTCGTCCGGGTTTATATCCTTCAATATGACTTTTGCCGCTATGTCCAGGTCAACGGTTATCCCTGCAGGTTTACCGGCTTTTGTTATCACTACGCTCCCTATTCGCGACAGTTCCATGTGCTTTATTATTTTAGCTACCGGAACATCTTCGTCTTCGGCGATGGCGGGAAAGCTCATTATCTCCTTGACTTTCATCTTTCCCTTTCTCCTTCTCCTCCTCTTTTCTCTTCTATTTTATTTATAGATATTATAGTTATGAAGTAAGGCAATCATCCGCTTTATTTTATTGCTCAATATTTCCCCTCCTTCTCTTGGTATTAACTACCGGAAGCGTCAACATTCACCTTGATAATCACAGAGCTTCGAAAAAATATTAACGGGGGGCATAAAAGAGCAACACCCCCTATTCAAGTTTTCAATTTTTACGTTTACATCTCCGCGCCAACCAAAGTTCTCGTTCTGGTAACTGCCTTGATAGCCTGAATCTTATCAAGTATAGCTGCTGTGGCGGTTTTTAGATCCCCTGTTTCAGCTATTACCATATAATCGTACTCGCCAAACAAGGGATACACTTCCAAGTCCGTCTTTTTAAGCTCGCTCAGTACCTCTCGTGCTTTGCCCATCTCTGCGTTTACCAGAGTGAATACCTTTACCATTTTCTCACCTCCCTTTATTCTACATGTTTATATACGGTCTGCGTGTATTTAAAAGTATCGATTCCAATCCGTGAGGTGGAAAAATTGGAAGGTGATGGACCTATGAAAGTTACAATGGTAATCCCATCGTATTGGGCGAGGGCGAGAGAGGTTGGTTGGAAGGAGGGAGACGCTATTTATGACCACCCCACTCCTCTGGATAGCGAAGGCACGTTGCTTAGAGTTGTACAGAGTATAAAAAAGCTGGAGGATAAAGATTTTCAATTGGTAATACTTGCAGTCGCCACGGCGGAAGATATTGAAAACCAGGTTGAAAAGAAGATTGCTAACATCATCGAGTCATCCAATCCGGGAGTGGAAGTATTGTTATTCGGACACCACCATCTAAATCAGATACATAAATTGTTGATTAGCGAGGGCAAAAAGGAGTATAATGACCTTCTGCAATTACGAGGATATGCCAACATCCGGAATCTGTGCCTGTTCATTCCTCATGTCTTAGGTTCAGAAGCGGCGGTGCTTATTGATGATGACGAGGTATTTGAAGACCCGGAATTTATGTCGAAAGCAAAAGAATTTGTCGGCAGAAGTATTGGAGGAATAAATGTCAATGCCGTAGCAGGATATTACCTTCAACCAGATGGGGACTACCACGTTAAAAAACCGTTTCGCCCATGGATGGAATATTGGGACCAATGTGACCGGATGAATGAAGCATTTGATAAAATTATTGGAACTGAACCGAGGTTGAAAGAAACGCCTTTTGTTTTTGGTGGGAACATGGTAATCCATCGAAATCTTTTTACCGTTGTGCCTTTTGACCCCGATGTTCCGAGAGGAGAGGATATAGACTTTTTAATAAATGCGAAGATGTTTGGATTTTCGTTCTTCCTAGATAACCAACTATCTATCAAACACCTCCCGCCACCAAAGACACATCCTATCTGGATGCAGTTACGAGCAGACATCTATCGTTTCATTTATGAACGTGCGAAGATTGAGCGTCAAAAAGAGATAAAGGGAATGACAAGGGTATATCCAGAGGAGTTTGACCCTCTTCCGGGCTGTTTTTTGAAAAGCGACCTCGAAGAGAAGATAGAAAAGTCGTGCAAACTGTTGTCTGAAGACTATCTTGCCGAAGGCGACAAAGAAGGTAGTGAAGAGGCGTTAAGAAACATCTTCATTGCCAAAACCGATGCGGTGCCGAAATACGACCCTTTTCAAAGGTTATGTAAACTGCAAAAACGGTGGCGGGAATTGATACTGTTCACGAGCCACGAAAAAATTCGTTCACGGATAACGGATATTATTCCATTCTGTAAAGAGGCGCAATAAAAATAAAAATAAAAATGAAGAACAACATGAATCTGCTGTTTCTGCCAAAGCTGCTTCCCAGAGCAGACATCATAGGTGGACCCATCCTCATCTATCATAGGATAAAGAATCTGTCCTCGATGGGGCATAGAATAACGCTAATTGCCCCTGCTTATACCGAAGCGGACCGAAAGGACAAAAGTCTTGAACCTTTCTGCGATGAGATTATCCGGATTGATTCGGTCAGGGAGAGAACACGTGAAGAAGTGGAGGCGCTGTATAAAAAATTGAAAAGACCGCGAACCTTCTTAACTGGAGATGGGGCGTATGATAAAGCAATTGAAGAAGCTTTGAGCAGGACATTGAAGGAGCGGCATTTTGATTCCATTATTGCTGAATATTCGATGATGGGGCAGTACATAGAGGCAAATCGCAGCCTCATCCCCGCCGATACAGGGGCTATAATTTCGGTGCATGAATGTTATACGAAGGCGTTTGAACTACGAGCCAAAAAAGGAGAGGATATCAGTGAAGATACAATAAAGGAGCTGTTTAACTACGAGTTTAAGATGTACGACACCGCGGATAAAATCTTAACTTTGACCAGAGAGGATGCAGATATCCTGATAAATTACGCACCAAACTTGAAAACCAAAATCAGGGTGGTGCCACATGGGGTGGACACGGCATTTTACACGCCGCCAAAGAAGAAGTCCTGGGAAAGAAACACTAAAAATATCCTTTATCTGGGCAATTTTCAGCATTATCCCAATGTGGATGCCGTGAACAATTTTATCCGCTACTGCTGGGACAGAATCCTGCAGGAAGTTCCAGATGCAACGTTTTATGCCATTGGGTTCAATCCACCTCAGGAACTCCTGGATTTGAGGACCGATAACGTAATTGTCCAGGAAGGAGGGGATAATGATAGTGTGCGGCGATTTTACAGGAATAGCGACGTGTTTGTGGCGCCGATTGAATTGGGCACGGGTTTTAGGGGGAAGCTCTTAGAAGCTAAGGCTTGCGGGCTGCCCGTCGTTGCTACTCGATTGGCTACCTTTGGAATGAATCCCGTAAATGGGCAAGACATGTTCGTGGCTGATGATTATGACGTTTTTTCCGAGCGTGTGATTATGCTTTTAAAAGACGCTGGGCTAAGGAAGAAGATTGGCATGAATGCCTTAACACGGGCAAAGAAATTTGACCACAAGCATGCAGCAGAGAAATTAGAGCGGGTACTTAAAGAAAGAAAAGGATGAAGGTTAGATATAAATAGAATAAAAAGTAAATCAGATAAAATACACAATGCGAGGTAAATTCTCAGCAGACGGAAAGGAGTATATAATCACAGACCCAAGAACGCCAAAGCCTTGGGTTAATTACCTCACGAATGGCAGATATTGCACCTTTATGTCGCATACCGGTGGTGGTTACACATTCTGGAAGGACCCGTTTGTAAACGGAATTACGAGATGGGGACCAAGGCTCAAGGGTGCTACACTGGGCAGGGAAGTTTACATTTCGGAAAAAGGTGACGATGACTACTGGACGATAAACTGGGAGCCAGTATGCAGAGATTATGATTCCTGGGAATGCAGAATTGGACTTGGCTACACTATAATAAAATCAGAGAGAAACAAAATAGAAGGTAGCGTTTTATACTTTGTTCCTCCAGACAAGGATTTGGAGTATTGGCTTATTCAGATAAAGAATAAAAGCAGTGAGACACGTGACCTTGAGGTGTTCACAGGTGTCGAACTATCCTTAGGGAACATAAGAAGTGACCTGTTGAGCACGGAGTTTCACGAATTATTTAACCGGGTGTACGATGAAGAAGGCATTTTATATGCTGAAAAGACTTTCTGGGATAGACTACGCGGTATGCATAGTGCGAATGAAGAATGGCCAACGAAAGTATTTTTCGCAAGCGAGCCGAAAGCAAATGGTTTTGACTGCCTAAAGGAAGCGTTCTTTGGTGAGTATAGACTGGCATCAAACCCGATAGCAGTTGAAGAAGGCAGATGCAGGAATTCAGAAAGCGAAGGCAGGAGTTCTATCTTCGCTTTTCAACATTCTTTAAACCTGAAAGGAGGAGAGGAAAAAGAGATACTGGTTAGCATGGGTGTGCTAAAAGACATACTAATAGAGAGAGATATAAGATTGGAAGTAGCGAAAGAAGCGTTCCTTCGATTAAAAGCGTATTGGGATGAGATAATAAATGAAGGAGTTGTTGTAGAGACTCCGGATAAAAATCTCAATTTGTCGGTGAACATCTGGAATAAGTACCAAAACAGGATAAATTTCTGGTGGTATCGTTCTGCAGCATCCTATTATCTGTTTGGATTTGACACATTTGGATACAGAGACGTAGCCCAGACAATTATAGGGACTTTGCCTATGGATGCGGAACTTGCGAGAGGGAGAATAAATTTTATCTCAAAGTTCCAGTTCAAAGATGGTAACACTTGCCATTCGTTCTCACAAGTTTCAATGCGAGGTACCAGAACAGACCACACAGATGTCCCGCTCTGGTATTGCATAGTTGTATTTTGCTATTTAAAAGAGACGGGGGATTTTGATTTCCTTTATGAGGAGGAGGATTTCATGGATGGAGGGAAAGGGACGATATATGAGCATATGAAGCGAGCAATGGATTATATTTTATCGAGGAGGAGCGAGAGAGGGCTTGTTTTGATAGAGCGCGGCGATTGGAATGACGCACTTGATTTCGTTGGTGAAAAGGGGAGAGGAGAGAGTGTGATGGCTTCGCAGATACTGTATCTGGCGCTGGATAGATGGATAAAATTGAATGAATTTTTGGAGTTCACGGATGTGGCATCGCAGTATAGAAAAGAGAGGGAAGAGCTAAAAAAAGCTGTTGATGAGCACTGCTGGGATGGGGAGTGGTATGTGCGTGCGTTCAAAGACGATGGTGAAGCCATTGGTTCTAAAATAAACGAAGAAGGTAAAATTTATTTAAATCCGCAAAGTTGGGCGGTTTTCGGCAAAATCGCTCCTGAAGATAGGGCTAATAAATGCATGGACTCTGTAGAACAGTATTTGGAAACCGATTATGGGACTGCGCTTTTCACACCTGCTTATTCTCACCCAGATAGGTCTATAGGGATGGTTACAAGGTTCGTAAGGGGAGAGAAAGAGAATGGAGCGGTGTTCATGCACGCTTCTGCATGGAGCATCATTGCTGCTGCTCTTCTTGGAAGGGGCAATAAAGCATACGAATACTACAAAAAAACGCTACCAAGGAATCTTGCTTCTAACCCCGCATTTAAAACCGAACCATACGTGTATCCCGAGTATGTGGCAGGTCCGGACTCACCGCATTATGGCGAAGGTTCACACTCCTGGCTTACTGGCAGCGCTGCCTGGATGTGGCGTGCCTGTGTGGATTACATATTGGGCGTTCGCACTGAGCTCGATGGTCTTAAAATAGATCCGTGCATACCAGGCGAGTGGGCTTCGTATAAAATAAAGAGAAGGTTCCGAAATGCAATATATGACATAACCGTGAATAATCCCAAAGGTGTGCAGCATGGTGTGCGAGAAATAAGAATAGATGGTGAGAAATATGAGTCAAATATCCTTCCTGTTTATGCGGATGGCAGGATTCATCGTGTAGAGGTGATAATGGGGAAAAAGTGAAGATGGGCGGAGAAATGATTGTTAATTGCTACAGGGAAAATTTGGGAAAGTGCAATGAAGCTGAGACGTTATGCAGGTAACCCTATTCTCAGGTGTAGGGGAGATGAATGGGAATCTGTGGCTGTCTTCAACTGCGCCGCCATACAAAAGGATGACGGCATTCATGTCCTTTATCGGGCTGTGGGCGATTATGTTCACTATGCGTCTCGCCTGGGCTACGCTGTCTTCGACAGAAATCTAAACCTGCTGGAGAGGTCTCAGGAACCCATTTTTAGCCCTGATATAGGGTTCTGGGAGATGTCTACCGAGGACCCAAGGCTGGTAGAAATCGAGGGGGGAGTTTATATGACCTATGTCATCACACCTACACCATCCGCTCCTGGCGCTGTCCGAAGGCGATTGGGAATTCCAAAACCACAATGTGCTGCTCCTCGCACTGCTATTGCCAGAGTGCCACGGTTCTGGGAATTTGAACGATTGGGTATTATTACTCCCTACAATGCAGAAGAGCGAAATGTCGTTCTATTCCCAAAGAAGATTGGGGAGAAATACGCAGTTATACACAGACCAAGCAATTGGATTGGTCCTAATTTCCCTGTCGACCGCCCCAGCATCTGGTTCGCCTGGCTTGATAGCCTTCCAGGAATGATGCACGGTCACAAGGTGATAATGAAGCCGGAACAGCTGTGGGAGGCTAAAAAAATCGGTGCTGGACCTCCACCTATTGAGACCGATATGGGCTGGCTTCTCATCTACCACGGTGTTAATTCAGATAACATCTATCGAGCTGGAGCAGCGCTTTTAGATTTGGAAGAACCTTGGAGGGTAATTGCACGTACATCCGAGCCTATTCTGGAGCCAGAAGAGGATTATGAAAGAGAAGGCGATGTCCCCAATGTTGTATTCCCTGAAGGAGCTGTGGTTATGGACGACAAACTCGTTGTCTTCTATGGTGCAGCTGATAAGGTGTGCTGTGCTGCGAGCATAAGCCTGAGCAAGTTTGTTTACCATCTGTTACGAGAGGAGCGGATATAGATGAAAATAGCACTACTATCCAGATGGAATACCGCATGCGGTGTATCACTGCATGCAGAACTCATAGGCAGGGAATGGATAAAAATGGGACATTCCCTCACCGTATTCGCTCCAAACAACATAAGACCTGTGAAGGAAGATGAGGACTATGTAATTCGGTGTTATAGCGACGAAGGCGACCATAAGAAGACATTTTTTCATCCCGAGCCATTTTTGGATACCGATTATGATATTTTGGTTGCAGAGAGGGTGGAATGGGTGCCATTAGAACCGTTGAGGGAAATATTCCCTGAGATAAGGAGGAAGGCGAAGACGGTTTATGTAGTGCATGAAAGGAAGCTTCCCACTAACCCCATGTTCTATGAATTCGAATGGGATGCAATCGTTTGTTTTGATGAGCGATATAAAAGGCAATGGTCGAATTTCGAAGACAAAATCCACATCATCCCTTATCCCGCGGGATATTTGAGGCGTGGGAATAAACAAGAAGCGAGGAAAAAATTGAGTTTGCCATATAGCGCAAAAATAATTTTCAGCTACGGCTGGGCGCCGGAGTTGCATGTCTTTCCCATATTACCTTCGCTTCAAGAACTTAGCAAGCAACTCTCATTTGTTTATCTTGTTTTAGCAGACCCGGAATATACAACTAAGGAAATAGAAAAATTAAGAAACTATGAGTTCGTAGAACTACGACAAGAACTTCCACCAATGGACCAGATTTTTACCTATCTTCATACTTCTGACATCTATCTCATGCATAAACAAAAGGAGGAAGTGAAAGAGGGGGAGGCGGTGGTGCCAAGCGCTATTTTAATGTGTATCGGTGCTTCCACTCCAATAGTAACGTCTAATACAGATTTTGTCTGGTTTTTAGACAAGGAAGTCATAAAATATTCAAACTCCGCGGAGCTTGAAAGAGTGATAGCAGGGATATTAACAGGAGAGATGGACATCGGAGAAACATTGAAAGCCGCAAAAGAATACGCAATCCGTCATTCTCCGAAGATAATCGCAAACGATTTTATCGAGCTTTTCAAAGATAAAATTTAATACGACTAAATCCAATATAAACATAGATGCACACTTCTGCCTGATATATTTGCGAGTCTTGTTTTTTTGTTTGTTCCAGAGGTGATAAGACAAAAGAAATGAAAATAGCAATGATGAGCAGATGGAATGCCACCTGCGGCATATCTGCGCATGCGGAACTCGTGGGAAGGGAATGGGTGAAAAAACATGCCCTCACCGTATTTGCCCCTACATTAGAATCTGCAACGGATTGGCATCATAATCCCATAGAGCGCGAGGATGAAGAATTTGTAATAAGGGGCTATGAGCAGCCAGAGGCTATCGGAAAAACAGGATGGATAGACGAAAGGCTGTGGAAAGAAGATTACGACGTGCTCGTTCTCCAGGGATTAGAACTGCTGCCCATTCCAACCCTGCTGGATATATTTCCAAAGATGGAAGCAAAGAAAGTGCTTGTATGGCATGAGGGAAGACTACCGGTATATGAAGACTTCTATAAGCTAAACTTCGACGCAATTGTATGCTTCGACACTCGCTATAAGAACGCGCTCAGGAGAAAATATCCCGATGAGAAAATCCATATAATCCCTTTTCCTTGCCGCCCAGTCGTTAAAGTTGAGGGAGATAAAAAAGGAGCAAGGGATGAACTTGCCATTCCAGGCGATAAAACGGTTCTATTCTCCTTTGGAAAACAGCCTCTATTTGAGTATGAGGATTATTTGTGGTTAGCGAATGAATTAAAGAAAAAATATGACTTGAAATATTTGATCCTTCGGTCTTATGGAGAGATACCTCCAAAAAGTGATTTCTTAGATGTTCGGCGGTGTAGACCAGAATATGAAGAGATATGCAAATATCTGCATACATCGGATATCTTTCTATTGCCAAAGCGGGAAACAGAAAGCATTGTAGTCTCCAGCACGGTTTGCCAGTGTTTGGGTGCGCTCACGCCTATTGTCGCTCCAGACGTGCGACATGTAGAACAAATGGATAAGGAGATAGTAAAATATAAAAATAGGGGCGATTTAAAGGATAAAGTTATCCGGCTCATAGAAGAAGAAGAGTTCAAGAAAGAAGTTTTGAAGCATGCGGAACAATACGTGAGGAAAAATTCGGCGGGAAAGATTGCAGAAAATTTTATAAGCTTGTTCGAAGATATTTTGATATTAACAAAGAATAAAGCTTTTTAAGTAGGTATGAGGTCTATGATTTAGTTCCAAGGAATGTTAGGCGCTGTGCTGTTTTGGCATCATGTGAAAAGCCCCAAACGCACACGAACATACTGGTAAATTTGTTGTGGCACATTCACGCCTGTTGCCTTTTCCAAACCCTTAAACGCCGGTGCAGAGTTCACCTCGCATACCTTGAAATGTTCTCCATCAAAAAGAATGTCCACACCCGCGATGTCCAAACCAATAAGTCGTGATGCCTCCGCCGAGAGCCACTCTACTTCCGGGTTCAATTCATAAGGTTCTCCAGAGCCACCGGCTGCGATATTTGCTTTGAATTTTCCCTCTCTTCCCTTTCTCAGCATTGCTACAACGGGCATACCTCCAACCACAAAAACTCGTATATCCTTCCCCTTACTCGAAGAAACAAATTCTTGAAAAATCACTTGGATCATGGAACTCAAGTTCAATGCCTTCTTCCTTAGCCACTTCTTTAAAACGCCGGTTCTCGTGGGTGTTTATGTTTTTTCCCTTACAAATAATCCCGCCCTTCATTCTGAACCACCTTCCCTTCTATGACACGTTTTTTTTTATCTTCTGATTCTGTCTCGAGGAGATTTCATTTCTTCTTTTTCTTTTCTTCCTTTTTTCCTTCCTCTTTTCCCTTCTTCCGCTTCTTCTTTTCCTTCTTTTTCGCCATCCCTTTTATACCTCCCTTCTATTATAAAACCACGAGTTTAATAGCATCTAAATGTGTATAAAATAGAGGTGATGTGAGACAAATGGCACAATTAGGTGGAACACCGGTATTGATATTAAGGGAAGGCAGTGAGCAAACACGAGGTAGAGATGCGCAGAGCAGAAACATACTTGCAGCGAAGACCATTGCAAATGCTATTAAGTCCACGCTCGGCCCGAAAGGGATGGACAAGATGTTAGTGGATTCAATGGGCGATGTGGTTATAACAAACGACGGGGCAACGATATTAAAGGAGATGGATATCGAGCACCCAGCAGCGAAGATGATGGTGGAGATAGCGAAGACGCAAGATGAAGAGGTTGGAGATGGGACAACAAGTGCGGTAGTCATTGCTGGTGAGTTGCTGAAGCGCGCGGAGGACCTGTTGGAACAAGGGGTGCACCCAACATTGATTGTAGCGGGATATAGATTAGCAGCAGAGAAAGCGTACACGGTATTAAAGAAAATGGCAAAGGGCGTCACGCCTGATGATGCAAAGACGCTAAGGAAGATAGCAATGACTTCTATGACGGGAAAAGGAGCAGAGGTTGCAAGAGAGCTGCTGATCGACCTTGCAGTGGAGGCAGTAAGAGCGATAGCAGAGAAAGGAGGGAAAATAGACACTGACCACATAAAGTTAGAGAAGAAAACAGGGGGAAGCAAGGATGATACAGTGTTGATAAAAGGAATGCTGATAGACAAGGAGAGGGTACACTCGGGAATGCCAAAGCTCGTGGAGAATGCGAAGATAGCGTTGGTAAATTCGGCGTTGGAGATAGAGAAGACGGAGGTGGATGCGAAGATAGAGATTACATCGCCAGACCAGATGAAAGCGTTCCTGGATGAGGAGGAGAGGATGCTGAAGAGCATGGTGGACAAGATAAAAGAGAGTAGTGCAAACGTGCTTTTCTGTCAGAAAGGGATGGATGACCTGGTACAGCATTATCTTGCAAAAGAGGGCATATTAGCAGTGAGACGGGTAAAAGAAAGCGATATGAAGAAGCTGGCGAGCGCAACAGGAGGGAAGATATTAACGACTCTGGAGGAGATCGGACCAGAAGACCTTGGAGCTGCAGGAGTGGTTGAGGAGAGGAAGATAAGCGGTGAGGAGATGATATTTGTAGAGAATTGCCAGAACCCAAAAGCCGTGTCCATACTGTTGCGAGGAGGGACGGAGCATGTAGTGGACGAGTTAGAGCGTGGAATGTATGACGCATTAAGAGTGACGGCTTGCGCAGTAGAGGACGGTAAGTATGTAGCAGGAGGAGGAGCCCCAGAGATAGAACTGGCGATGAGGCTGCGTGATTATGCCGCAAGCATAGGTGGGAGAGAACAACTGGCAATACAGGCATTCGCCGACGCAGTTGAGGTCATTCCAAGAGCGCTTGCCGAGAATGCGGGCTTAGACCCCATAGACATGCTCGTTGCACTTCGGTCTGCACATGAAGCAGGGAATAAAAATGCGGGTCTGGATGTGTTCAAAGGAGAACCAACAGATATGTTGAAAGCGGGCGTCATTGAGCCTCTGAGGATAAAGACACAGGCCATAAGCTCGGCAACGGAATCAGCGACGATGATCCTTAGGATAGACGATGTAATCGCAGCGACTACGGCGAAGCCACCAGCAGGAGGTATGCCTCCAGGAGGCGGTTATCCTGGAATGGAAGGGATGGGTGGGGAATACTAAATCATTTTTTCCTCTTCTTTCACTTCCTTTTATCTTTTTCAATCGCAGCTTTGTCGACTTAGCCAGCTCGCTCCGCCTTCATATCTTTTTTGAACACCACAGTTCGATATGGGAAAGGTATCTCCACGCCCTCTCTATCAAATCTCTTCTTTACCGATTCTCTTATTTCCGCACCGGTTCCCCACGCCGTAGGTCGGTCGCGAACCCAGAACAATGCTCTTAGATTAACTGCAAAATCGCCGAGCTCCGTAACCCGCACCTTCGCTTCTCTATCTTCTTCATGCATCACATCTGGATGTTTGTTTATTTCATCAAGGATTATTGATCTGGCAAGGTCTATATCAGAATCGTAACTTATCCCAAAATCAACTGCCCATAGCACCGTAAGATCCCCAATCGTCCAGTTTATTATGGTTTCTTCACTTATTCGTGAGTTAGGGATGATCAGCCTTTTGTTCTGCCATGTTCTTATCACGGTATGCCTGAGTGTTATATCTTCTATAGTTCCATATTCATTTTCCATTTCCACAACATCGCCGACGCGAAAAGGGCGAAAAATAGCAATAGAAATACCACTGAATACGTTAGAAAGTGCTCTCTGTGCTGCTAAACCTATAACGATGGCAGCGATTCCTGCACCGGCTGCCATGCCGAGCACTAAGTCGGGAAGACCAGGTATGAGTGAAATCACGACTATACCGCCTGTTACGTAAATAGTGACGATTATTATTCTTCTAACAACCGTATAAGTAGTTTCATCAACTTTGAGCTTCTCGCTTGCGAATTTGAAGTAAATTACCAAAGCTCTGTTTATGAGCCGTACAACTATGACCGTGGCTACAATCGCAATTGATATTTTAATAAGGGTCATGAGGGTATTCAAGGTTCCTGCGGGTATAGCCATTATATTTAGTTGGAGCATATTAAAATTAATATTAGAACTCACACGCTTAAATTTCTTATTGGATTTACAATGGCGAAAATTGCTATGAACACCGAAACAGCATAAGCATAGTCCATGTTTATAAAATAAAAAATCGCATTTATAAAACCTTAGACATATCTTTAGACAATGGAATAAAAAAGAAAACAGCGAGGTTATCGAAATATCCGCTCTGTTCGGGCGGAACTTAATTTAGAAATATTTAAACATAGGATTATAATAATTTTAAAAGATGAAAATTGCATACGTATCTACTTATCTCCCCCAGCAGTGTGGAATAGCCACTTATACGGATTATGTCATTCATGGGCTCCGGAAGGTGAATCCCGGATTGGGAATTAAGGTGGTTGCCGAGAAGGGTGCGGCACCACTCAAGCGTGGGAGATTTGAGGTAGTCCCATGCTGGGATAGGAATGAGAATTATGTAGAACCAATCATCAGCAATGTAAAGGACGCGGATATAGTCCATATTCAACATGAATACGGCATTTACGGGTTTGATGACAGATTGCCCACGCTGCTCGAGCGATTGAGGGCATCTGCAAAAAGGACAGTAATAACTATCCATTGCATAAGACCAAGCCAATTCTGTGAAAGGGGGACGATGGACGAGAATTTCGCCGGTAGAATTGCCGAGCTTGCTGACGAGGTTATTGTCCATCTCGATTCGCAGAAGGCGATATTGAAGCGGCTTGGAATACCAGCGAAGAAGATTCATATTATTCCCCATGGCACAGCGCTCAGTAATGTGGATAAGAAGATTTCGCGGAAGCGGCTAAAATTACCAGAAAAGGGCAAGATAATTACGGCATTTGGTTTTGTCAATACCTTTAAAGGTCTGGACGTTTCACTTGAAGTGCTCGGGGAGATAAGGAAAGAAGTCGAAGATGTATATCTATTTATTGCTGGCGGGGTTTCACCTACCGCACCAAAAGAAGTCATGGATTACGTCAAAAATCTCAGAAAGCAAATAAAAGAACTCGACCTTACCGATAAAGTGATATTCCCCAATAAATTCTTTCCAAATGAGGAGATACCGTATGTATTTGGAGCATCTGATATTGCTTTGTTCACGCATTATCACGAAGACAGGTCTGTTTCTGGTGCTATTCATCTCGCGATAGGGGCAAAGAAGCCTGTTATTGCCTATCGGGTACCGAAGTTTGAGGCAGTTAAAAATATTTGTGACGAACTGCTCATACTTCCAAACAACGCATCAGGGATTGCAAAAACTGCCGTTCGCATTTTCGAGGACAAAGAATTTGAGCGATATATACTTGATAGAACGGAAAGATACCGGAAAGCAACCTCCTGGCCAGTGACGGTACGCAAGCATTTGAAATTATATAATCTAAAGGCGTGTGAGTGATGGGATTAGAAGAGGATAAACTGCAAATATAGAAAACTATATATAGTGCTTTTAATCCATTGCTAATAATATGCGGTGATGAGGGGGTATAAGAATGAAGATCGCGGTGATGACACACTGGAATGATGAAACCGGTGCTGCGGTGCATGCAAAGGCACTGGTGAACGCATGGATAGAGTTGGGGCATAAAGTGACCGTATTCAGTTTTCTCCGGGAGGAGTTCGGGGAAGACAAATTTACGGGTAAAGATGAGAGTTATGTGATAAGATGCGTTGGGAAAAACTCCCTGGACCCAAGACCCATTCTCACATCCGAGTTTGACATCTTTGTAGTGGAGGACTTAAGGGCTCTTCCCGTAGAACAGCTCGCCAAGATATTCCCGATGATTAAAGAGCGAGCACGAACGGTTCATATCGTTCACGAAAATAAGTTACCGAAGGGAGCGTGGTTTTATCAGCTCCCCTGGGATAAAGTGGTTTACTTTGATGAGCGGCAAGATTTTCTGAAGGATGTTTATCCTGATGCGGACTACATTCCATTTCCTTGTTTCCCTGTAAGGCATGGGGACAAGTATGAAAGCAGAAAAAGGCTTGGTTTACCTATGGATAAGAAAATAATCTTCACTTTCTGCCAGAGGGAATATCGTCCATACCTGCGATACTTATGTGAAGAGCTGAAGACTAAAGCGATTTTATTATTTGTGATTTATCCAGGCTACGAGATGCTTGAGAAGGAGTTGGCGCCGTCATGGATGATTGTTCGTGCAGAAGGGGCTTTATCGGATGAGCGGTTTGACGAGTATCTATTTGCTTCGGATGTGGTTATCTTCCATAAATACCATGTCAAATACCCCCGGCTTGTCGCCGCTACAATCTTCCAGGCGATAGGTGCTGATTGCCCAATATTTATTCCACAGCAATCCGAGTACTTCCAGCCATTGGAGGATGAAATGGTTTATTATAGCGATACGGAGGACCTGTGCCGTAAATTGATTGCCTTTTGTGAAGATGAGGAGATAGCGAAGCGCGTTATAGAAGCGGAAGAGGTGTACGCACATATAAGGTCTGCGAAGAAGATAGCAGAGATATACATAGACGTTTTTACTGAGGTATTGAAGGAGAGGGGGTTATAATTGGATGAAGCTGAGGCGTTACGAAGGCAACCCGATATTGAAGCCCAAGCCAGAGAATGACTGGGAATCGAAAAATGTTTTTAATCCTGCGGTTGTTTATAATAAGGGTTTATTTCATCTCCTGTACAGGGGTATGGGGCGGGATGGTATTTCGAGAATAGGGTATGCAGTAAGTATAGATGGCTTCAACTTCCTTCGTCTTGACAAACCTGTTATCTCTCCGAAACGGATATTGGAACCGCGGGGGTGTGAGGACCCACGGGTAGTAACGATTGAAGACATATTTTATATGACTTATACCGCTTATTCAGAGAGGGGAGTACGGATTGGTTTAGCCACCTCAAAGAACTTTATACAGTGGGAAAGATATGAAATAGAATGGGCGGAGAGGGATGATAAAGATGCCGTCCTATTCCCTGAGAAGATTGGAGGTAAATATGTACTTCTCCATAGACCGATGCATAAAGAGCCCATGGGTATCTGGATTGCTTACTCAGACGACTTAATCGAGTGGTACGGAGAGCGAGAAATTATGGCACCGTGCGAAAATTGGGAGGAAAAGAAGATAGGCGCGGGTGCTCCGCCAATAAAGACGGAGAAGGGGTGGTTGCTGATGTACCATGGCGTTGACGGGGATATGATATATAGACTGGGCGCGGCGATGCTCAGCCTGGACGACCCATCAGAAATATTATACCGCCATCCCGAGCCCATTCTCGAACCAGAGGCGGATTATGAAATACGCGGAGAGGTACCTAATGTTGTATTTGCCTGCGGTGCGTGTGAAGTAAGGGGTAAGTACTACGTATATTACGGTGGGGCAGATAGCGTGGTTTGCGCTGCTACGGTGGATAAGGAAGAGATGCTGGGAATCTTTCCAAGTAGTGGGATATAAAGAACAAGAAAGAATAATTTTTGATAATCGGACGCAGATGAACGCAGATAATCAGGATTTTAAATTTAATTT
>JAUWNY010000103.1 GCA_030612405.1 Candidatus Methanophagales archaeon
AGTATTGCGCTTACGCATAACACCACATTGTTTACCAGAAATATTAGCCATCTTGAGAGGATAAAAACTATTAAATTGTATAAATAAAAGATAGTAACCAAGAGCATGATATACTTCGAAAGCAGAGCAGACGATGGAGAAGGGAATACGGGTACGGTAACGGCGGTGATACAGACAGAAGTGCCAGAACCAACGGCAACACCGGAAAGGGTTGGGGGTAGGGGGGTTTAGGCAAAGTGTGCACAACGACCAAGGTTTGTTTTAATAAAACAAAACTTGGTTTTTTTGTAACCGGTTTCATAAACCCCATCCCAGAAACCCCTTCCAGGGTTTGCGGGCCCGGGGGGGGCCCCCACGATGCGGGGTCGTGGGGCAGAGCCCCGCATAAGAAAAGGTTTGCAATCGCATACTTAGTGCTGAGAAAGAGAAGGGAGTAAAAACAAGGCAAAGAGCAAAAACAAAAATGCAAAATTTCGAGGGTTTTTTTTATATCCCCTTTTTTATTATTTTTAACCACGAGATTACACAGATTTAAAAATTCACCGCAGAGAACGCGGAGTTCGCAGATTTTAGACAATAAAATAGAAAATAACTTATAGACACAGATTAACGCTTGTGGGCTCTGCCCACATCACCGCAAGCCCAGAAAGGGCTTAATTAACACAGATAGATAATAAAAATCGGTAATGTTAAACTTAAATAAGTCCGCGTAAATCAGTGTAAATCTGTGTCAGAAAACCTGAGCAAAGATTGAAACCGTCTTAAAACTCTGTGGTCTCTGCGCTCTCGGCGGTGATAAATCACTATATTCTTAGATAGTACCTAAAAAATGTTAGCTACTGAAACCCTTTAAATATATATTTATTTCGTCATGTTCTTCTTTCAATTTCTCACAAGAATATTACTTGATCATGCATCTCTTCCAGAATCTTAACTTCCACAATTGCTTTTAAACGCCTCACACACCCTCCTACACTTACCTTCCGCTGATGAACATAGATTATACCGCAATGTTCCCTATCCAAAGCCATTCTAAGGAAGTCAACATCATGGGTGAATATAACAACTCTACTTTTAACTGCGAACTCCAATTGTTCTTCATCGGTCAACCCCAACTTACCTGCATCTCTCGCGGAAAAGGCATCAACACCTCTTCTCTTCAGCCCTTCTACGATACCAACGTTCACTGTGGGGCTCTGCCCCACGACCCCGCAAGCCCAGTAGGGGCTTAATCAGCGTAAATCCTTATCCTAGAAACCTTTCCTAAGTCCTCTGACAAATTCCTGCTCATCCCCTATTTTCTTGTCAATTCCCTCCCTATTCTCATAGTAATAAGACAAGGCATCGTGTATCTGTTGGAGTGTGAGGTGAGGATGAGCACAGATTATCTCATCCGGCGAGTGAACCAGATATTCGTACTCGATAACTATATCTACCACACATGTTCTGGTGCCTTTAATTACCGCACTACCTCCACTTATTCTTTCATCCTGGATAACATAAGGATGGCTTCTTAGTTCCTGCATATTAATTACCTTTTATTTTTGTATATATAAGAATATATAAAAATTCGTAATGTTAAACCTAAAATTCTAAGTCCGTGCCGTGTAAATCAGTGTAAATCCGTGTCTTAAATAGAAGGAAGTTATACGTTAGGTATACAACAAAAAAACAACAAAATGAAAACACAAAACAGACTTACGCAGAATTGGGATTATATCCTGTCGCTTGATTCGGACAGATGGTTATTTCATGCGGACGTGCTCGTGGACAAGGCGCATGTAGTGATGTTAGAAGAGCGGGACATAATAAGCCGTGAACAGTCGCGGGACATTCTGAACGGTTTAATCGCGATAGAGCAGCGTGGTGCGGCGGAGTTTATCGAGCAAGAACTGCTCGCACACGTATACGACGACGTGCATACGGCGATTGAATCGGTACTGATACGCGAACTGGGCGAGGGCACCGGCGGCAGGATGCATACCGGGCGCTCGAGGAATGATGAAGTAGCCACGTGCATACGGATTGCGCTGCGTGACGACCTGATAGAGGTTATGAAAGACGTGAACGAGCTAAGAAGCGCGGTAATAGCGAAAGCTGCGGAGCACGTGGATACCGTGATGCCCGGCTACACGCATTTGCAGCATGCTCAACCAACTACACTCGCACATCATCTGTCGGCATATTCCGATGCGTTCGCACGCGACTTTACGCGGCTCGTGGCGGTTTACGAGCGCACAAACGTAAGCCCGTTAGGTGCTGCTGCTTTTGCTTCCACCGGCTTCCCGTTAGACCGGGCGAGCACTGCGAAACTATTAGGGTTTGATTCCGTGATGCCGAATTCCATGGATGCCGTATCCACACGGGATTTCGTTATCGAAGCGATTGCGTGCTTTGCCAATCTAATGACTAACCTGAGCAGACTTGCCGAAGAGATAATACTGTGGAGTACTGCGGAATTCGATTTTGTGCGTGTTCCCGAATACTACATAACCGGGAGTTCCATAATGCCGCAGAAACGAAACCCCGACTTTGCTGAACTCGTCAGGTCGAGAACAGGCACCGTATACGGATGTTTAATGAGCGCACTCGCTATATGCAAAGCGTTACCCTACGCATACAACCGCGATTTGCAGGAGGTTACGACACACCTATTGAAAGCGACCGAAACCACTGCGGCTTCGGTATCCGTGATGAACCGTATCGTAGCGGGACTGGAGCCGAAGGAGGAAGAAATGAAGAAGAAAACGATGGTCGGGTTCACCACCGCAACTGAATTGGCGGATACCATTGTCCGAGCGACAGGGATTTCATTTAGAACCGCGCATAAGATTGTATCGTCACTGGCTCCTGTGTTAACGCATAAAGAAATCCATGAATTGGAATCAGGAGGAGACATACTGCGTAGAATAGATGCGCTCGCGGTGGACGTCACCGGTAAAAAACTCAGTGAGTTGGGACTGACCGGGGAGAACGTAAAAGATGCGATGGACGTCTGTTCAAACATAGAAAAGAGGAATGTGTACGGCGGACCTGCGAAAGAGCAGGTGCGGAAGACGATAGAAACGAGGACACGGGATTTGAACCGGGACGAGAAATTGATAGAAGCGAAGGAAGAGGGAGTAAAGAGGAGTTTAGAGGAGTTGGAAAGAAGGATAGCGGAGCTGAGATGAGCACAGTCTAAAAAGCAAGTTAAAAGTAATTTATCCACCGCGGAGAGCGCAGAGTACGCAGATTTTAGACAATGAAACAGAAAATAGAAAATAAATTGTAGACACAGATTAACGCAGATTAACACAGATGGGCAATAAAAATTCACCGCAGAGAACGCGGAGGGAATTAGGTGTCAGGTATTAGGTGTCAGTAGCCGCTCTAACGCTCTAAACCGCCAAACCGCTAAACCTCTAAAAAATTAGTACCCTTTATATATGAGCAGATAATATTAGTGATTACGGGGAAGCGAGAAAAGGGAAAAAAGGTGATTTTTTTTCTCTTTGCGCTGCTGAATAAGGGGCAGGGATTTGCCCTGTCGCCCCGAGCGCCCTGCTCTGTAAGGGCGTAAAAAGCGAAAATAAAAGCAAAATAGGAGGTTGTGTAAGGCAAATGGGATATAGTAGAGAAAGAAGAGACGTAAGTGCTCCCCTGAATGTTGGGGATACTTATGATGTGAAAATAGATGACGTTGGAAGAGAAGGAGATGGAATAGCGCGAGTAGAGGGATTTGTGGTCTTTGTGCCCAACACGAAGAAAGGGGATAATGTGAAGATACAGATAACGAAAGTATCGAGAAGAGTTGGATTTGCAGAAGTAGTTACGGAGTGAATTTTCGTTCGTTCCTCATGCTTCGAATTTTAAAACAATTCCAAATATCTTCCTTTTTTTCTTTTTTTGTTTCTGGTTGTATATAAAGTGTAACTTCCCTAAATTCTATTTGAGACACGGATTTTTTCTTTTTTTTGTTACATCTATCAGCATCTTACTCAGTAATTAATTTAGCATAGTATTAGCTTGACTTTGTCACATTTTAAATTTACCGCCGAGAACGCGGAATTAGAGGTTTTGTTTATTAGCGGTTCAGCTCGTTAGCTAAACCGCCAAACCGCTAATACGCCAAACCGCTATCCTCCGTGAACTCTGCGGTTAACTAAATATAACTTCAAAAATTCAAAAATAAAAAAACGATAAGAGGAGCAAAAAAAAAAAACTCCTCTTTTTCCTTACCTCACCTAATAACCTACCCGCATCCCGCATCCTGCATCTTGTATCCTGTATCCTGCATCTTGTATCCTGCATCCTGCATCCTGTATGTATCTTTTCGCTATTGCGCTTTACCGTTCCTTCTTCTGCTTCTGCTGTACAGCACGAATCCCGCGAGTGCGAGCAAGCCCGTGCTCGGAATCGCTTGCCAAAAGATTCTCGTAGTACACTGACGCCTTGGTTCTTTTTTTAATTTTGCGGACCTTATAGCCCAAACAGCTTCCGTCAAGCAGACTGCTGGTCGCACTTTCGCTCCCGATAGATTGTCGAATGGAAAAGGAAGCAGGACAACTTTACCCTTTATCATGGCTGGAACGGCTTCCCATCTGCTGGCTTGTAGATATCTTCAATCTCATCCTTCAAGAACTCAAAAGCAGGATTAGCCGCTGCAGCTCGAAGCCACCCCATTTCATCCACATCCACATCCATATCCTCTTCCCCTGGAAATATAACGATTACACGGACACGGCTGGGACAGGTAATTGGTAGTGGCTCATCAATATGAAGCTGGCTTTTTTTTTTGTCCACCGTTCCCATTACTTCAATAGCTTTTGTTGTAATTTCCATTTTTTACCACCGAAGTTTAACCTTCTCACCCATTAAGAAGTTTGCGTCAAATCTATCCAGAGCATCAGCCCTACCAAGGATAGATGGGACGTCGTTTGAGTCCGCAATTGCAACTGGAGCCACAAACTCTAAATTGCCGGTTCTCACCTTTATTTGACGTATGGAAATTCTATCTCCATTTCAAATCACCGTTTTAATTTTTATCTTCTATATTTAAATACCTTTCGCTTCCTCAATGTTCCTTCCGCTCATCTTTGCAATTTTTGAGTCGCAGAGGAGATAACATAAACATCGTCTTCTCCAAAATAAAACGTCAAAACTGCAAAAAAAAAAACTCCTCTTTATCCTGTTTATTTATTGTTTCTTCTTCTATAAACTTTCTTCAATCCACGCTTTGTTCTCTTTATAATCAAAATGGACTTTAAATTCTGATAAAAGGTTTTTGAAACCTATGATTAAAGGGATATCATCAGTGGGTGCTAAAAAGCTGAGTACCCTATATTTCTTTGTTCTGGTATCGCTATCGAGCAGAATGATGTTAATCTCTCCCACACCAACATCTAATTTGCACTCCGGCTTTGGAACTAAACCCTTGTGTAGTGCTCTGCCAATTTATTAACTGGCAGGATAGACCATATTCTTTTTGGTATCATTGAAGTATGCGCACCAGTATCAATGAGAGCAGGGTAGGGTAGCGTCCATCCATCTTCCTTTTCAAATGATGCCCAACACCATAACCTTATGATAAGCCCCCTACCTGAAATCTTTTCTTCCAATTCTTTATCTACGAAACAGTCAAAAAATGCGGATATCGCAACCATTTTAATTTTAATAGATGTGAGTGCCCGATTCCACAAACATCACTGCAGGGTCTCTACCCGTTTTCCTCTTCGCTTCTTTCTCCACCTTTCCAAGGTCCTTACCCGCTGCTACAACCTCCTTATTCACTATAGCCACCCATTCATCTCGATACTTTTCTAACAATTTTGTGTGATGCCTGAACCCCCACTCCTGGTCATCCCAAAATCCCTCTGGTATTTTTATCTCTTCCATTTTTATCCTCCTTACTAATTTTTTGAGTTGCCATAATATAGTTCTTCTTCAAGATAAAACTTCAAAAAAAAATTCCGAGTTATTTCAGGTTTGAGAATAAGATTTAGAGAAAAGTCTTCTAACCCACCTGCATCCTGTATCCTTGCATCCTGCATCCCGCATCCTGATCCCGCACCCCTTCCAATTTTACCGCTCTTTGTTATCTTTTATGTCGCTGCCCGTGCCGCTATTAGCTATCCCGCCGATGCCATTGCCCACAACGTAATTGTCATGCACCATATTATTCTCAGAACCCGAATCAGTTATGCTAATACCCCACATTTGCTCAAAACAGCGATTGGAATTTATCTGGTTGTTATCGCAATTAGTACCAACTCGTATTCCACTCCAGGGAGCATCAGCAGCACCGATACCACCCAAATTCCAGCCATTATTCGCAGCTATGTTCCCTAATATCGTATTTCCGTCTGATTCATCACGAACCCATAATCCACAATAACCGTTATGATATAGATAATTGTCTGATAGCCAAATAGTGCGAGCAAGCCTGCACTCAACAGTGCTCGTCTTTTTCACTCTTACTCTTGTTTGCAGTTGCAGCCGCGGGTGCTTTTCACAGAACTTCTACGAGAACTGGTTGCCTTCCGAGGTTAAAACCTCTATATTCTTATTTTGTTTTTAATTTCAAACCACACCCGAGACACCTGCTGCAAACTACAAGAAAAAGAAACGCGATTGCGAACAGCACTATGCTGGAATAATCATGGAAGAACCTCATTGCCGCTTCGCTTCCGTAGTGATTGGCGATGAGAAGTAGCGCAACGAGTCTTGAGACATTTGCAAAGAGTGCAATTGGAATTGCGATGAAAAAAACAATCGCTTTTCTATATAAAGGGCACCGGATGAAATAAGCAAAGATAGCTGCCAATGCTAATAGTGAAATAAGCGTGTGCATACCGCTGCAAGGTGCTCCAATCACAAAGAAACATTTTTCCAGGTGTATTTCTGCTCCAATTGTAGTAACGGGAATACCCAGCATTCCAATGACCAACGCGGAGTAATGAGCCGAAAAAGATTGTAGAACATTGGCTATGCTCGGCAAAAAAAGGTAATGGAATAGCGAAAAAAAGAAAGCAAACGGGAAAAAGGAGAGAACGCATAGCCTCTTTTCCACCAAGATAAAGAATCAAGCCGCTTATTACCATTAAGAAAGATATGGCTAACCCAAACGGCGCCCTCCAGAAGAAGCCGGCAACATAGATAAATAAGCCTGATGCGAACACGAAAATCCCGGCACCGAAAGGCGCTATATGTAATTCGTGTCTTTTTTTCCAAATGATAAACCCGGAGATTAATGGAACAAGGAAACCATGAGAATACGCTGGGTCTCCCAGCCACGAATCAACCAACCAAATAAAAGTGCGGAAATAAAGAGCTGACAACAATCCTACAGTCAGCAAGATGATAAGCATTCTGTATTTAGTATCGGTATTGGCATCGCTCATTTTACTCTCCAGTGTCTTGTTTATTAAGCATATTTATTAGACTATACCTCGTTTCGTTTCCTACTCTTAATCCTCGGATAAACAATAAGCCCCAACGGTATAGAAACTAAAATTCCGATTATTAGCCATCCACTGATGCCTGACTTAGCTAATTGGAGTGCAACAATTTCCTCTTTCTCTCAAACCTCAAACATACACGGAAAAGCATCACCCATAAAATTTTTCGTGCTGTTAATTATTCTATCATCCTCCGAGGCCGAGCCGTTGATTGGTGCGTGTGCTGCGGCACGAATGATGGTAATTGAGCCTGTCGAAAACGGATTACCTTTCACGTAGAAGTACAGGATTATTTCTTGATCGGTAACCGTTCCATCCTCGGATTCCTTAAACAGAACAAGTTTCTTTGCCGATATAGTGCCATTAAAAGTTACATCGCGCTCAGACCTCCAACGTCCTGCTGCCCAACTTACGTTATGCACCGGCACCTCTTCCGTCGCCTCCTCCTCTACTTTATAGCCCATGCCGGAATAACAAACAACGGGAGCATGAAAGGCAGAAACATTGTTGCTCTGAATGATTGCGAAAGATACCGGCGCGGGCTCAGACGAGCTGTTAGTGCGGGGAATGGGGGGATTGGCATATACACGCAGAAGCATGGCGTCAGCACGCAAAGCTTCTTCGAGCCTTGAGGTATTAAAGTGCATGCTTTTCCAATCTCCGATATGTCTTGGGAACGCATCTATGTGTTCAGCGTCCCCGAAGTCCATCAATGAATGTCCGAACAGGCGTATCATCTCCCGATGCATGCGAGAGCTCGGTGCCAATCGTGTGGTGATAGATTTGGCGACGATCATGCCGGGCGTAGAAAGAAGAAAGATCATGACGAAGGCTAATGCAAGCACTCCAATAACCGGCATAAGTGTATCCGCAGCTCCTTCTTTTTCTGGTTCGGTCATGGTCATTTAGGTTTTAGGTATCAGGTTTGAGACGTTTGGTTCAAGGAATCATGAGACCTGACAACTCACACCTCATATCTTCATCACCGCTAAACAAATTTTTAATAGATAAAAATTAGGGGAGCAACAACCGATATAACGCAACTCTCCTCGCATTGTACTTGTTGCTACTCCTCCCGCGCAATTTTTTCTTATTCTTCTTTTCTTCTAAGCCTGAGATACCCTACCATGCCGATCAGACCCGTGGCAAGAAGAGCTATTGTGCTCATCTCTGGAACGCACTTACCGCCGGAAGTGCAGTACTGTGAACAGTCCTTAGCTGGATCAGCGGTATCACAACCATTTGACCCAACCCATATACCGCCATCGCTAATACACTGACCCTCTTGATCAGGTCCAGTTTTATGAACGCATACGCAATTATCGTTCGTCTCGCCAATGGGCATGCAGCAATTCCCCTTTTTTGCTAAAGCGACACCACTGCACAAAAGCATTACAATCAGGCTTGCCAACAACACTATCCCTATCTTTTTTATGCTCATTTTCTTTTTTTTCGCCTCCTAATTTTTTATATATGGAATTTATAGCGAAATAGGGAAAAGGGGATTTGCCGTTCCCAGTGCCTATTGCCCACCGGGGGATTGACTTGACCTTTTCGCGTTTTCGCTTCCCCCTTTTTCGCCCCCCTTTTTTATCTAGTGTCTCCACATTTTAATCCTTAGACGTAATACTTGGACAACTTCTTATCAGCCTTATCCCTCGTAAACTTCCAATTGATCTTCTTTTTCTGGTCATTCCTCCTCTTGGTCCATGCAGCCACTTCCCTGGCAAGTGTTT
>JAUWNY010000162.1 GCA_030612405.1 Candidatus Methanophagales archaeon
AACAATGGTCTGTACCGTAGGGTCCACCTTATTTTCATTATCTGGAATCATACATTGGCTCACCAGGTAAAATAATCGCTTTTAGGCTATATAAAAAGTATCAATAGTTAGAATGTCAATCTCTTATCCGAACACGCATGACTCGGACTCACACTCACGATGGAAGAACCTCAACCATTGACAGAAGCAGATGAAATCCTGCCGCCACGACCGCCTGCACTCTGCCCGGGCTGTAGCCACCGAGCAGCGTACTATGCAATGAAACAGGTCTTTGGGGCGGATGCGATATTCCCCAGTGATATTGGGTGTTACACGCTGGCGGTGGACATGGGAACCATAGATACATGCCTCTGCATGGGCGCCAGCATAAACTTAGCCAGTGGAATACGGTTTGGAGGTGAACACCGGGATATATGTTGTAGCATTGGCGATTCGACTTTTTTGCATAACGGTATGCCGGGATTGCTCAACGCCGTTTACAATAATGCAAAAATAACCGTTACTATACTGGACAATTTGACCACTGCGATGACCGGGCATCAGCCTCATCCCGGGACAGGCGTAACGGCAACCGGCGATAAGACAAAATCAGTGTCAATTGAAGCGCTTGCCAACGCACTGGGAGCAGATTTTGTCGAGACCGTAGGCCCCTACGACCTCAATGCAACACTCGAGACGTTCAGAAAGGCAAAGGAGTGCCAGGAGGGGCTATCGGTGGTTATAGCAAAGCAGGCGTGTATAACCAACGCCCGAAGGGCAGGCGTAAGACGAAAACCATTCAGAGTTAATGATAACTGCGTCGGATGTGGGGAATGTGTAGACTTTGGCTGCCCTGCAATTGAATTCCATGAGGACCGTGCTCGAATCAACTCGCTCTGCACTGGATGCGGCGTCTGTGCCCAGATATGTCCCAGTGATGCGATCGAGGAGGTGGTCAACGTCAAATGAAGACAGCGGAGTGCTGCGACATCGTTGTGGCTGGCGTTGGTGGTCAGGGTGTGATTCTGCTCTCGAAGATAATTGGCAAGGCGGCAGTAAAGGAGGGTTTGCCTGTAAGGGCTGCGGAGACGCATGGAATGGCTCAGCGAGGTGGTAGTGTGATAACCCATATCCGGTTGGGCTGTAAGTTCGGTCCATTAGTGCCTGTCGGAGGTGCGGATATATTGTTAGGTCTCGAGCCTGCTGAAGCTCTGCGGTATGCACATTACGTATCCAAAGGCGGTATCGCACTTGTGAACACTAATCCGGTACTCCCGAGCACGGTGACCACGGGTCGGGCGAAGTATCCACCGTTAGACGAGATTCTTGCGCCGCTACGAAGAATATGCCGTGATGTCAAAACGCTCGATGCGACAAAGCTGGCAGCTAATGCGGGCAATCCACAGGCGATGAACGTCGTGATGTTGGGTGCGCTCTCTAAATAGATGCCACTACGGGAAGAGATAGTTATCGAGTCGCTCCGTGAGTCGGTACCCGCGAAGTTTCTGGAGGTCAATATGCGTGCTTTTGAGGTTGGGAAGGGAGAGGTAGAATTATAAACCACCAGATTACGCAGAGTTTTAAGACTGTTCCAATCATTGTTTAGGCTTTCTGGTGCCTTTGCGTTCTCCGTGTGCTCTGCGGTAAAATTCAAGGATATAGTCATTTCACTGAAAAATTCGACGGTGCCGCGTAGCATAGCACTCTCGCTTCAAAAACTTTTTGATATTCCTACCTCTACATTTTATAGAAAATAGAAAAATTTATAAATATGTGCGGGTAATATATGAACATGGTAACGGTAAAGAAGAAAGTCATTGGAAAGCAGACATATTACTATCTTGAACATACGATCCGACACGAAGGTAAAATTCAAAAGAGAGAGAGGTACATAGGTAAAAAACGGCCAAAAAACATTCAAATTGAAGCGTTGAAAAAGTAAATTACATCCCGTTGCGCTGGCTGCATTGGTACATTTAAAATTCGTGACAATTCACCCGTTTACAGACGGCAATGGCAGGATAAGCAGGTTAATGATGAACTTTGTTTTGCATAAACGTGCGTTCCCTTTACTTAACGTTCATTACGAAAACAGAGCGAGTTACTATAATGCTTTGGAGAGAGCGCAAGTAAAGAAGCAGGATAACATATTTGTTCAGTGGTTCTTCCGGCGGTACGTAAAGGAGCATAAGAGGTATCTGAAATAGTAAAAAAATGCCACTACGAGAAGAGATAGTTATCGAGTCGCTCCGTGAGTCGGTGCCCGCGAAGTTTTTGGAGGTCAATATGCGTGCTTTTGAGGTTGGGAAAGGGAGAGGTTTAACGTTTCGCGGATAAAAGTAGTTGCCGAAGGCAATTTTGGGAAATCTTTGATTTCCCTTTTATCCGCTGTTATACGCAGCGAACGACGGTGAGCGTAGTCGGACGAAGGTGGGCTTTAAATCCAAATCATTCATAGTACTTGCTTATTCTTTTATGACCTCTCGCTGCATATCTGCCTTTACCTGTATCCTCATCTGCCTTATACGGAATTTTATTAGTAATACCAAGTTTTCTAAGTTCTTCTCTTATCCTTTTTACATCTTTTTCATCAGTAGAATCATGAGTATATATACAAATTACATGTTCGTCTTTTTTATACCCTATGTCCGCTGGCTTTGGTTTGGCAGTGCTAACTTTTGCTTCTGCCCCTAATTTACCTTCTTCCGTTGCCTTTTTAATTTTAGCCCATAGTTCATCAATATCCTTCACATTGACAAATATAAGCCATTTTCCGCTTCTTGGAGTAGGTTTTGGGTATTTTCCTTTCTTTCTCGAAGCGAAAATCCAATACCCTTTGGTCGCTTCAGAAGGGTTTTGGCAAAAATAACAAACTGGTTTTCCTTCTATATTTAAAGACATAGTTTGATCTAAAACCCCCATAGCCCCACACACTGAACACTCTACAATTTCAATTTCTTCATTGCCCAATCCAACCTCTTCATCTCCTTTCCGTATATCCTTACCTGGAAAGGCTCAGTGCATCGTGTACCCTAAAAGGCTCAGTGCATAGGTACCTTCATATGCCTATTTTAGGCTCAGTGCATCGTATCCCTTTTCTTATAAACCAGACCCAAAAATCGAATCTTTGCGATTGTGTACAGTCTCACCGATCTCATAGCCAAATCTCTTAATCTCCCTCACCTTTAAATTTTCGTCTTTATAATACACCATGAGCGTTTGTTTCATGGTTTCAATGGTTGTCCAGACGTATTCGCCGGTATATTCCTTGCCCACATCGAAATACTCATTGAGTACGCTAATCTTCCCCCGGGAATCAACTCTCTGGATAAAATGGATCTTCCCTGTGACCAGGGGTAAGCGGTCCACAGCGATTGTAAAATCTTCCGGCAGCATGCGTATGCGTTTAGGATCGACCACCTTCAGCTTCTCATTTCTCAACTTCCAGGCGTTAAATTTATTTTCTTTTTCGAAGAATATCACTGACTTCTTCCGTATATCATTCAGGTCAGTAAATAGTTCCTTTTGCCAGAAGCGTTTATCAAAACCTTTGTTGAATGCCTCTATCGTTCCGTTCATCCAGGGTCTTGATGGAGCGATGAACACCACTTCGATGCCTACATATAAAGCCAATCTCACGAAGCGACTGAATGACTTAGAATGCTTGTAATCTCCTGCAAAACACATACCGTTGTCTACCTGCAAGTATTTAGGTATCGGACACTGTTTCCAGTAGTCCATGAGAAAGTCCATTACATTATCCATGCTTTTTTCGTTATACTGCTGTCCAGCAACTTGTCGCCCAACAACATCTTTAAGGTGTATCGAGTTGATTGGTCCATAACCCTTGGTATGTCTCGGACCAACGTAATCCATCTGATGCAGCTCATCGATGTGTTTGGGATTGAGAATGGTATGTCGGCCTTTGGAATGGATTCGTTTGTAGCGTTCCCGCTTGTTCGCTTTCAATTTATTCCGCTTAATTATCCGTTTGATGGTGGATAGAGATGGGATCTCCGATGGTTTGTAACCCAGCTCTTCCATATGAAATTGTATCGCCTCAGCGCCCACACGGGAGTATTTGGTAGAATCCTCAGTACCGTCCATTAGTGCTTTTCTGATGTTTACAACAATCTGCTCAATCCGTTCACTGGTTTTGTGTGGTATAACTCTGGCTCTTTTTGGCAGGTCCTTATACCATCCTTTGCGTCCTGTTTTATATCTACCCAACCATTTGTTGAACCAACCCTTTGACCTCTCCAAACTTCTGTATATCTCAACCTCTCGCTCCCCTTCAAGACACCGCTGAATTGCTTTAATTCGTTCTTCCTCTTCTGGTGTATGTTCCATGATACTTCACCAAGGAAATATCATAGAAACAGCCAGGTATCAGTACTTCTAAAAATAAGGTGTCAAAACCTGTGCTTATATCCTGATGACGACATTAGAACTCGCTTACCGCTATGATTCCACATACTTCATATCAATTATGGTACACGATGGTGTGAACCATCCATATTTAAAATGAAAAGGTACACGATGGTGTGAACCTTTCCACATAAGGTTACACCTTCATTTTTAAATCCTTTGCCCGCCGAAGTCCGATTGCGTATAACTTCGGTATATCCGCAATACTTCGTATATACATCCCTCCATATGAAAACTTTTTCTCTCCAAAACGTTTCTCAATCATCTTTTTACACCACCACCCCCCTTATTTTCAAACAACCTATCTAAGAGACTTTTTATTTGACTTAAGCATTTATTACTCTTAAAAGTACACCCTTCAAATCTTCTGTACCTCCCCTTTTGTCGCTACCCTCACCCCTGCCTCGCTCAGCACTTCCGTAGCCCCTTTTATGTCATCCACTCTGAGAATCAGCATCGCCCGCTCGGCTTTTGCCGTCACAAAGGCATACGCATACTCCACGTTGATATTGCTCATACCCAGACTGTTAACTATCTCGTACAGACCTC
>JAUWNY010000062.1 GCA_030612405.1 Candidatus Methanophagales archaeon
ACATATATGTAGTGTATATACACTACACATATAAAGTTTTCGTTTTATTGTTTATGGATTTTTTTCGGGCATTGGCTCGTTTTCCGACCTGGGAGAAACTGCATTATTTATGGCTTCACAAGACTAACTTGACGCTATGGCTGGTCCTCTATCCCTAATCTAAAATTTACCCCTCTGCGTTCTCCGTGAACTCTGCGGTTAATCTAATACTATCAACTTACTATATTATATACAATAAAAAAGGCTAAAATCGTATACAAAAGGGGAGGGAAGAGAAGAAAATGACAAGCATAAGGGAAAGAATGGAGCAGATGAGCATAGGGAAGAGGATCAGGATGGAGCGGATAGTGGACCGTAAGAGCGGAAGAAGCGTTATCGTCCCTATGGACCATGGCGTGACTTTAGGTCCCATACGCGGGTTGGAGGACATGCAGCGTGCGGTAAACGCGGTAGCAGAAGGAGGTGCAAATGCGGTACTCGTGCATAAGGGCATTGTAATAGCAGGGCATCGAGGTTATGGCAAGGACATAGGGCTGATAATCCACTTATCTGCAAGCACTTCGTTAGGACCCGACCCGTTAAATAAGGTAATCGTGGCAACGGTGGAAGAGGCAATGCGGTTAGGTGCAGATGCGGTGTCAATGCACGTGAACGTGGGTGCAGAGAACGAAGCGGATATGCTTGTAGAGCTGGGAGAGACCGCAATGGTATGTGAGGAATGGGGTATTCCTTTTTTAGCGATGATGTATCCACGAGGCGAAAAGGTAAAGAACGAGCATGACGTAGAAGTGGTAAAGCACGTGGCTCGCATAGGTGCGGAGCTTGGTGCTGACGTCATAAAAACAAATTATACCGGCGACCCGGAAACGTTCAAGGAAGTTGTGCAGGGCTGTCCCGTGCCGGTGATAATAGCAGGAGGACCAAAAATGAATACGGATGCGGAAGTGCTGAAGATGGTGGAGGATGCAGTCGCGAGCGGTGCTGCAGGCGTGTCAATAGGCAGAAACGTGTTTCAGCACGAGAACCCGGCTAATATGACCATAGCGATAAGCAAGGTAGTGCATGAGGGCGTTTCGGCGGAAGAGGCGATGGAAATGCTGAAATGAGGGAATAGCCAATAGGGAATAGCCACTAGCCACTAGGGGGTAGGGAGAGAGGAGAGGGTTTTTTCGAAATGAAAAAAAGGCAAAAGCGAAAAGAGATATGGATAAAAGCGGATGATGAAGCAGGCACGTGGGACGAGAGGAAGTCACGGATTACCGCTGGTTTGGAATCCGGCGTGGACGGAGTGCTTGTTGAGGAAGCAGACATCGAGAAGGTGAAGGAATTAGGTCGCATAAAAATAGCTGCCTTTGCATCCGACGACTCAACAGAAAAAGTAGAAGCAGACGTTGCCGTTTATGGGAAGGGAAGTGAAGGAGATGGAACGAAGTCTATTCCAACGGAAATAGGGGTGTCGAGTGTCTTAGGTGCGTTGAAGAGGACTTCAGACAGTAAAGTTAATGCTGGTGCGGGGTATGTAGAGATAAGAGGCAAGGAATATGAGCAATTTGCCGTGAATATTGCGGATTACTGTGACTACGTGATTGTGATAGGAAAGGATTGGAAGATAATACCGCTGGAGAATATAATTGCGGAACTCCAAAAGAAGGAAGCGAAGGTGATAGCGGGGGTGCAGAATGCAGAAGAGGCGAGGACGGCGTTTGAAACGCTTGAATACGGTGCCGATGGCGTTATGCTCGATACCGACGACGTATCAGAGATAAAAAGAGCGGTGGAGATACGTGACGAGAGCGAAATGGGTAAGATTGCTCTTTCTGCAGCGAAGATAACAAACGTGAAAGAACTTGAAATGGGGGATAGGGTATGCGTGGACACCTGCTCATTGATGACTTTAGGAGAGGGGATGCTTGTGGGTTCACAGTCTTTTGCGTTGTTCTTAGTGCATTCGGAATCCGAGGAGAGCCCTTACGTAGCTGCGAGACCGTTCAGGGTGAATGCCGGCGGCGTGTATGCTTACATACTGGTGGGTGAGAAGACGAGGTATTTGTCGGAGTTGAAGTCCGGGGATGACGTGTTGATTGTGAATGCGGAAGGAAATGCAAGAAAAGCAGTAGTTGGCAGGGTGAAGATAGAGAAGCGACCGCTTATGCTCGTGGAAGCGGAACTGGAAGTGGAAACAGGTGGCGGTGAGAAGAGGAAGTGCAGTATTATACTTCAGAATGCAGAAACGATAAAGTTGGTAAGTAAGGATAAAAAGAAGCCGATTTCTGTGGTTGATTTGAAAGCGGGTGATGAGGTTCTGGTTCACGTTACGGAGACGGCAAGGCATTTTGGAATTGCGGTGGAGGAGATGGTGATAGAGAAATAAAAAGCCCGTTAGATTTAATAATGAAGAATTCGTATATTGAAAATGAGGTTGAAGGAGATGAAGGTTAGCAGTCGGCTAAAGGGAGGTATATACGAAATAAGTTTCGGATATAACCCCAAAATGGAAGGATATGCGACATTAATGTCGGATATACAGGAGTTATCTGCAATTGCGGGCAGGGAAAAGAGCAAATATCAAAGTATGTTATATTTAAAAATTAATCGAAGGTAACCAGATATGAACCAACTAACACTTTTTGAAAAAGAAGAAAAAAAACTAACCAATTTAAGAGAAGCCAGCGAATGGGCTTCACAATATTTAAATCGTAAAGTTACAATTTCTAATATTTCGTATTTGCTGCAATATGGAAGAATAAGAAAGTATGGAAGTAATGGGAATTCCTTGATAATTATTGAAGAATTAAAAGAATATTATGACTCTTATGACAAAGAGAAACAGTGGAAAAAGAAATTAGGTGAAGACCTTAATTGGCTTTTGTCATTTGTAGAATACAAAGAATCGGAAAGAACAAAACATGTTCATAGGTTACATCCGTACAAAGGTAAATTTATTCCTCAATTAGTAGAATATTTTCTTGATTCTCATACCGATGAATTCAAGCAACAAACATACTTTCATAAAGGTGATATTGTGTTGGATCCATTTTGCGGAAGTGGAACAGCATTAGTCCAAGCAAATGAATTAGGGATGCATGCCATTGGTGTAGATATTTCTGCGTTTAATGCAATGATTAGTAATGCTAAACTTGAAAAACATAATATTCCACAGCTTAGGGAAGCCATTCAAAAAATAACATTGAGTTTGAAAAATTTCCAAAAAACAAAGAATAATATTGCTTTTGAAGAACATCTACTATCCGAACTTGCAAAATTTAACTACAAGTACTTTCCGTCACCAGAATATAAAAGAAAAGTAAGGAAAGGTGAGATTAACGAACAAGAATATACAAAAGATAAAGAACAAGAGTTTTTAAGCATTTATTATGATTTAGTGGAAAAATATAAAATCAAAATTAAACAAGATAAAAATAATTCCTTCTTAGATAAGTGGTTTTTATTTCCTGTGAGAGAAGAAATCGATTTTGTATCTAAGGAATTGAACAAAGTAGTAAATAAGGATATTAAGAAAATATTAGCAATAATCTTCAGTAGAACCGTTCGCTCTTGCAGAGCAACCACTCATGCTGATTTAGCAACCTTAAAAGAGCCTGTTACAACTACATATTACTGTAAGAAACACGGTAAAGTCTGTAAACCAATATTTTCCCTCAAGGGATGGTGGCAAAGGTACACTATAGACACATTAAATCGCCTTAAAGAGTTCGATAGACTAAGAACCGAAACATTTCAAATCTGTTTGACAGGAGATGGTAGAACGATAGATATTTATGAAAGAATTAAAAAGAAAAATCCGGATTTTGCAGAATTATTATTAAGACAAAAGATCAAAGGAATTTTTTCAAGTCCCCCTTATGTAGGTCTTATCGATTATCACGAACAGCATGCATATTCATATGAAATATTTGGATTTAATCGAAAAGATGAATTAGAAATCGGGCCTCGCTTTAAAGGTCAGGGGAAAGAAGCAAGGGATTCTTATACCAGGGGTATAGCAGATGTATTGAAAAATTGTAAAAAATACCTTCACGGAGATTATGACATATTTTTGGTAGCTAATGATAAATTTAATTTCTATTCTGATATTGCACAATTAGCTGAAATGAAAATTGTCAATCAATTTAAACGGCCCGTGTTGAATAGAGTAGAAAAAGATAGATCAAATGCCTATGCAGAAATAATATTTCATTTTAAGGGAGATGAAAATGGCTCTTAGTAATAATGTAAAAGAAAAAATAGCAATCGAAGTAATAAAAACTTTGGTGACAAGATTTGGAAGCTTCCCAGAAGATGCTTCCAATAATAGAAATGCACCTTTTCATGAAGCATTTTTAAATGCATTTTCCGACAAACTTAATGGAAAGGTTACTGATACACCATTTTTTATTAGTTTGAGCAGTTGGCTTCACGGTTTAAATACAACATTGGGTCAAGTTTTCTTTGAAAATATTGCACACCATATATCGCATGGGGAAAAACGAGAATACACCTCAAAAAGATTAGGAAATTTACCCATTACACAAACTCAAAGAAACCATATTGCACAAATCATAGCTGATTTAAGTACATCTGCCTCTCAACCAAATTTAGATAGAGAAAATCAGCTTCTTTTCGCTAACTACAATACAGCAACTATCAATGCAATGGATTTTTCGGCTGATGTTTTTTTTGAAGATGCTGAAAGAGTTATAGCGATTGAACTAAAATCGGTGAAGCCGAATTCAGGGGAAATGAAAGGGGAAAAACAAAAAATATTGGAAGGTAAAGCAGCTTTGTACAGAAAATTTCCGGACAAGGAAATTCAGTTTTACATAGGTTTTCCATTTGACCCAACAGTAAATCCTGAAGATGAATCTGTAACAAGTTTTAACAAATCAAGATTTTTGGGTTCGATAATCAATATGAATAAATATTTTGCACTTGACGAGACTTTAGTTGCCAGCGAGCTTTGGGATTTTCTTTCTGGGCAAGAAAATACAATGGAGCAGATACTTCAAATCATCAATGCAATCGCAACAACTGATTTTTTAGAGAAAGACAAGTTTTTAAAAACTAATGAAAACCGAAATAAACCAGAATACAAAGAAATACTTGACGATTGGTTTTTGTGTTCTGAAAAGGAGCTTATTATCAATGACCAACGAATAAGAAACTCAATTGAAAATAATAGGACTTTGACGAGAATTTATAATAAAACTGCCTTTGACAGCAAAGGAAATTATTTGACAAGCAGGTACAATGAACTTAAAAATATCATATAATCCAGCATTTCACAGTCTATGCAGAAATAATATTTCATTTAAAGGAAAGATAAAATGCCACTTACAAAAGAACAAATACAAATAATTGAAAATACTATAAAAGAAAGTCTAAGGAAAAAGTTTCAGACATATAAGCCAGAAACGAGTTATATGCCTTTTCATCATCGTTTACTCGGTCGTGATAGAATGGCATTATTTTCCTTTATCCATTCATTAAACACTACTTTTGGTACATCTATTTTTGAACCTGTTGCAGAAACTTTGGCAAGTTTGAACTTTGAATTTGCACAAAAACAGTATGTAGTTGGTGATACTATTAGTGACCAAGCTCAATCTGAAATTCAACATATTATGAATGAACTTACAATTGGGAAAAATCCCAATAAAGCGGAAGAAATCGAAAGGATAAGAAAAGTTTGCAACAAGGGTACAATGAACAAATTAAAAACTGTAAAAGTGGATTTGTTTGTTCAAAGTGCGGATGGAATAGTCCATTTGTTTGACCTAAAAACAGCAAAACCAAATATCAGCAATTTTAAAGATTTCAAAAGAACGTTGTTAGAATGGGTAGTAATTTTCCTGGCGAAAAATCCAAATGCAAAGGTAAGGTCATACATTGCGATTCCCTACAATCCATACGCACCAAGGCCTTATGAAAGATGGACATTGAAAGGTATGTTAGATTTGGATAATGAGTTAAAAGTCGCAGAAGAATTGTGGAACTTTCTTGGGAATGATGGTGTCTATGAAGAATTATTAAATTGTTTTGAAAGAGTAGGTATAGAATTAAGACCAGAAATTGATGCGTATTTTTCAAAATTCAAGCAATAAAGTAATAGGGTTAAGAGTGAACTGCATGCAACGGCAGATAACACGGGCTATACGGCTCACTTCGTTCGCCCGAATTCCACCTTCGGTGGAACTTCGTATAGCCTGATACCGTTATAACGCAGAACCAACACCGCTTTCGAGCACAGTTATTGATCGCTTACTGAAAGCACAACCGGCTCGTGTCCCAAAAATTCAGCAACAGTCATAACCTTCTTATTCACTTCCTTAGCTGTGTTCCACACCTTTTCAGTCCTTTCGCGGAATTTTCTATCTCTTGGCAAGTGATGGTCATAAATAATCAATTCCGCATCAATTTCACGCACAATCTCCGCAGCATTCTCCACCGCCCGGTTTAAATTAATCCGGTTCAGCAAATAGCCAAACATATAAGTCATAGGACCGTCCAAGATAAGCACCTGAGGATTCTCGTGGATTATTTGCTGTGCATAATCCTCGATTATAGGTCCGTCGAGGTCAGAAGAATGAATGAATTTCTCGTTTTCGTGCTCTACAATAGTATAAAATACCCAACCCACGCGTGAGAACTCTATTCCGTGAAACAGTGCTTTGCTGAATCGAAGCGAGGTATTACCGAATTTGAACTCCTTCCCTTCTGGATATTTTACTTTAAGCGAAGGAAAATTGAGTTCAGGAATCACCGGATTTTTAATCCAGTTAGCAACTCTGCCATCAAACCATCGCTTGCCTTTTTCAAAAAGTTCTGCCCTTCTTTTATTATAATCGCCGAAATCCTTGTGGCAAGCTATCGGCAAATCCGCCAATGGGTCAGGATATTTTTTCCTTCTTCCCTTTGTTTTCATTAATGATTCAAGGTTTGTTTCCCCATAAGCCTCGCAGATACTGGAATAGAAACTGGTTGCTCGTGCTCGTTGTGAGTCGTTTATGTATTCATTGGGGTTTTTTGCGAGCACCAACTTATCCTTGTAAATGCTCAAATCGGTTGGGAAGTAATGGTCATAATGGTAGTGCGAGATTATAATTATATCCGCTTCTTTGCTTGCTCTTTCTATCGCTTTTCTACCCTCCTCGCACCACTGTCGCTTTTTTGCATCCGAAGCAGGGAAAGAGGGTTGCATTGCTGCTATTCCCGGGTCTATCAGTATTTTCACATCAGGGGTTTTGACCAGCGTGCATGAGGACTTTGCACCAAGCGAATCAAACCAAACAGGCTCGATTATGATCTTTTTCATAAACTTTTTTGCTTCGCAAAAACCTTGACTAAAAACATTCTCTTAGTTTTTCTTTTAGCACAGGTTTTCTTTTTTCTATTTTTTTCTATTATAGAAAGAGCATGTTGTAAAATAATTCCGAAAATCTTTTATAGTTAAAGGTTTACCATAGATGAATGTATGAGGGAAAAATGATGAAGAAAGGGCAAAGGCGAAAGGTGGGTGTAGCGAAGGAGGTGCCGTTATGATTATGATAAAACGAAAATACAAGCATGTTGCATTGGCGCTCTGCATTGCGCTATTCGTATTCGCCGCTTTTACTGCGGTTGCGAGCGCGGAGAACCTCGACGAAGGATTTGAAAGCGGGTCAATCCCCGGCAGCTGGAGGGTCATTGACAACGACGGGGATGATGAGCTATGGGAAGCCGTAGATGAATGGCCTGACGCGCACGAAGGTGACTATGTGGCGGAAGTCCACTGGAACTCTGACGGCAACGACGATTGGCTGATCACGCCGAAACTCAGCCCTGATGCAGGTAACAACACCATCAGTTTCTGGTACCGCTCAGAAGATGAAGAGGAGGGGTTGCTCGAGGACTTCAACGTCAAGCTTTCCACCACTGGCACGGACATTTCGGACTTTACAGTAACGCTGGATTCGATAACGGACGCACCAGCCTCATGGACGCATTACACCAAAGACCTGAGCGCCTATATCGGAGATGACATCCACATCGCTGTCCAGTGCGTGTCCGTGGACGAATACTACCTCTGGGTGGATGACTTCACCGGACCTCCTATCGCTTCTGTGCCAAAATCTCTCAGTTCACTGACGGTTAATCAAGCAAGCACGGGTTCAGTCGGCACAGGTTCAAACGACAACCCTATTTTACGACTGGATTTTGACGTTACCGGAAATACCGGCACGCTCACGCTTAACAGCATCGAGGTGGAGCCCCAGAATACCGACAACTCTGATGTGGCAGCCAGCGGCGTCAAACTCTATCGCACAACCACCACCACTTTTTCTGCCGACAACCAGCTTGGTACGGCACAGGGTTTCAGCAGCCCCGCGAACTTTAGCTCGCTGAGCTACAACCTTCCCGAGGGGATGACCTACGTCTGGGTGACCTACGACGTCGCTTCTGACGCCACCTCTGGTAACACGCTCGATGCGAAGATTCTTGCTGGCAAGGTGGATGTTAACGGCAGCACCTACCCCGCAGGTGACCGGAATCCTGCAGGCAGTCGAGAAATTTTAATTCTTGATTACAAAGAGATCGGCACCGGCACCGGAGATGAAAAATACGTACCGTTCTACGGATTCTACGATTACGGCTGGTCAAAAATTATCTACACGCAATCGGAGATTGGCGAGGCGATTACCATCGACAAAATCGCGTTCGACGTTTCCAACGACCCTTCCAGCTACACCACAGACGACCAGAGGATTTACATGGCTCACACTACAGACAGTACCTTCGCTGACGGGAGCAAGCCCGACCCCTCGACCATGAATGAGGTCTACACTGGTAGTATCACGTGGGATGGCAGCGGCTGGCACGAGATCACGTTAGGCACTTCATTCACCTATACTAATGCAGATAACCTGCTCATCTACTACGAGAATCGGGATGGCTCTTATAAGTATGGGTATCCCATATGGCACTATACTTCCAAAAGTAACCGTGCCGCGTACAAATATGCTGACAACACGTTTCCCACTGGTTCCGGAACCGTGTCAGATAAAGTGCCTAACGTCAGGTTATTCTACGGCGCAGCAGGTCCGAGTCCGAAGACGCTCAGCTCGCTGACCGGAGCACAGGCATCAACCGATTGCGTTATCCCTGGCTCCACAAACAACCCGATTTTGAGGCTGGATTTTGAGGTTACGGGAACCGATGGCACGCTCAACCTGACGGAAATCAAGGTCACTTCCAACAACACTGACGATGCAGACATCACAGCCAGCGGCGTAAAGGCATACCGCACCTCAACACCCACGTTCTCCACCGAGCACCAGTTCGGCTCCGGCGCATCGTTCGCGAGCGCAGCTACGATCGCAGGCAACTACGACCTCCCCACAGGCACGACCTACCTCTGGATCACCTACGACATCGCTTCGGGTGCAGCCCCTGGGAACATCACTGATGCAAAGGTAACAGCCAACAACATTACCGTAGGCGGCAGCACCAACCCCTCATCTGCTATTGACCCTGCGGGCAATCGCCCGGTCTGCAAGGATATTTACGTGCCTGACGACTACGGCACCATCCAGGACGCCATAAACGCCTCCTCGCCCGGCGACACCATCATAGTCCGCGACGACACGTACACGGAAAACGTGATCGTCAACAAACGGTATCCTCTTCAAATTGAAGGGTAACTCAAAAATTGCAAATATGCCGGATCATTGATAATGCTATCATTTTTGACAGATTCCATACATACACAAAAGTTTTATTATACCTCGATTTCTACTGGAATATATATGTCGGGAGAGTAAAAGGTATTCCCATGAACCGATCACAGATCACAGAAGCATTAAAGGCTCTAAATATCCGCCCTGATGAAATTGCGGATGAACGATTGGCAGAAGTCATCCGCATCCTGTTCCAGCTCATTGAAGATTTGAGCGAGGAGAATGAAAAATTAAAAGCAGAAAACCAGAAGTTACGAGATGCAATCAATCTACTAAAAGGAGAGCAAACCAGACCCGACATCAAACCCTCCAGGAAGAAACCGAACGAAGACATCTCTTCAGAAGAAGAAAGAAAAAACAAAAATATCCTCAAAAAGAAGAAATCAAAAGCGAAGAAACATAAGATAAAAATAGACCGTGTCGAAGTGTGCAAGGTAGATCAGAACATCTTGCCGGATGATGCGGAATTCAAAGGATACCAGGACGTGGTTGTTCAGGAAATCATCATCAAAACGGATAATGTTAAATATATGAAAGAAATTTACTACTCCCCATCCCAAAATAAGACCTACATGGGAAAATTACCGCCGGAGGTTAAAGGAGATTTCGGACCCGGAGTAAAATCTATGGTTTGCACGCTTAAACATGTTGCTAACGTATCAGAGCCAAAGATACACGAGTTTTTAGACAATTTCAGGATTTTCATTTCCCCTGCTTCTATTTCACGCATTATTACAAAGAACAATGAACTTTTCCATCAGGAAAAGGCGGATATTTTCCTGGCAGGACTGCTCTCTACTGATTATCAGCAGATAGATGATACTAGCTCCAGAGTCCGTGGGCAGAACTACTATACCCAGATCGTTTGCAATCCTTATTACACCGCTTACTTCACGGCTCCTCACAAAGACCGTCTTACCGTGCTTGATATACTGCGAGGTGATCCAGACGGTAAAGCAAGGAGTTATTTGTTCAATGAAGAAGCTTTCGAGCTGCTGGAAAGATTTGGGCTTTCTAAAAAACTAATTTCACAATTACGAGAGTGGGTTTCTGGTAAAATACTGAATGAAGTGCAGATGCAGCAACTGCTAGAGGCCATCTTCCCTGATCCGGGTAAGGGCAAAATCAGACGGACAAGGATTCTGGAAGCGGCTGCTATTGCGGCTTATCACCAGCAAACAGACTTTCCAATTGTGGAAGTACTTTTGAGCGATGATGCGCCCCAATACAAGCTGCTTATATACTGGCAAGCACTGTGCTGGGGTCACGACGGACGAAACTACAAGAAGTTGCGCCCCGTAGTGCCGGTGCACCGTGAAAAACTCGATGAATTTCGGGGCAAATACTGGGATTATTACCGTAAACTCTCGGAGTTCTGGGAAAATTCGTCCCAAGAGGAGGCTGAAGCACTATCGGCGGAATTTGATCAATTGTTTTCCACGAAAACAGGGTATCCAGCTCTGGATGAGCGGATTGCAAAGAGTAATGCTAAAAAGTTGGAGCTACTAATGGTGTTGAAACACCCAGAGCTCCCTTTGCATAACAACGATGCGGAATTGGGTGCGAGAGCACAGGTTCGCAAGCGCGACGTAAGTCTGCATACAATGACCGAAGACGGTACAAAGGCTAACGATACCTTTTTGACGATTGGTCAGACTGCGAAGAAGTTAGGTGTGAGTGCGTATGAGTACATCTATGATCGAATCAGTAAGCGTTTTCGCTTGTATTCGCTTGCGGAACTGATTAGAGCAAAGAGGATTCCAGAGAAAGTCTACGATACTGGTTAGGATGAAGTGGGTGATGCGTTGGGCGAGGTATTTTCTATAGGAAATATCGCGTAGTGCACTAGAATATTAATATCAGCGTATGACTGAACAGTCTGTTCGATTTGTGGGTAACTGAGAAGAAGTCTATCTTCAGTCCATCACCAATCAATATGAAGAGGATACAAGATTATGAATAAATCAAAGGACAATCTCCCACAAAATGTAAAGCCTAGAGGATTCTGGGGTAGGATTGCAGTCCGAGTCATGGCAAAAGGGCTTAGATCCATATACAAGAATGTGGCTACCGTACTGGACCTTCATCCAGAAGATGATTTTCTTGAGATAGGTTTTGGTTCTGGAATTTTCATGAGATCGTATGCATCACATGTTCGCAGCATCACAGGTCTGGACCACTCCGAAGACATGGTTAAATTGGCAACTAAATATAACCAAGAACGTATCGATGCGGGTACAGCAGAATTTCGACAAGGTGAAGCATCTCAACTCCCCTGGGAAAACGAAAAATTTAGTGCTGCCGCAGCAATCGCGACCTTCATTTTGTTGCCAAAGCCCTTGGACTCACTAAAGGAGATTCATCGAGTATTACGCCCTGGAGGGCGGTTAGTCATTAGTGTGGAGTGGAACGCAGAAGATGGGGTAGATTATACGAAATATATCAAAAAATATAGGATCCGACTCTATACGGGTAAAGAGATACAAGCTATGTTTCAAGAAGCAGGGTTCTCGGAGAGTTCTATTACCTACTCAAAGGGATTTAAGAGGCACAAGATAATAATTGTACGTGGAGTCAAATAGTGAAATAAATTTATAAGGCGCTGTAGGAAGTAAATTGGAGATAAAAAGGAATGACAAAATGCTCCTGTGTTCTCACTATCGTCTAATAGAGCGTATCTGGCTTCGGTGCTTCGCACTCGCACAACAGCGTATAAAACGAAAATCAAAGATTTCAGCAAATTCGCCCATCTACTTTTAGTTGCGACTATATATACGCCATTGCAAAAATACGCAAGTTATTTATTTATTTATCCTCATCTATCTAAAAGTCAGGTGGTAAAAAATGACAACTGCAGAAACATGGCATGGGATTTTTGGTGCATACAACACGACATGGCTTCCAGTACTAATACTATTCTGGCTTGCATTAATCATCTGCACTTATCTCTTGATTACTAAGCCAAGCGATAAGACAAACGCACTTATGAAGGCGTGTCTGGCGATTATTTTCATCTGGAATGGCGCTGTATTTTTCTTTATGTATATGAAAAATTCGGCTGTCCCGGGCGGGATACCGATGCTTATTGCAGGAGTTCTATTTGCCGTGGACGTGTTCAGAAATAGGATTACTATCAGTTTCCCCGAGGCAGGATGGAAACGGTACGTTACATTATCGTTGATCATCTGGGCGCTTGGTTTGTATACTATGGCAGCATGGCTTACCGGTCACCCATATCCGGAAACGGTACTGCCAGTTGCACCATGTCCGGCAACCATATTTGCTCTGGCACTCCTTTCCGGAACGCTGTTAGCACAAAAGCCGAAAGTGGATCGGCTGACACTTACTCTGCTCTTCATTCCGCTTGTGTGGTGGTCGTTTTTCGCAGGTCTTGGCGCACCTCTCAGATTCGGCTTTTATGTTGATTTAACCCTCTTCGGAGTTGGCATATATGGCTTAATTGTGCTGCACAAGAATTGGAAGCTGATAGGAAAGGAAAAAGCACAAAATAATTAAAACTGAGCGCGTATCATGTTTTATGAAGAAGG
>JAUWNY010000069.1 GCA_030612405.1 Candidatus Methanophagales archaeon
CGTTAATAACCTGCCTATATACTTCTATGCAAACGGTACGAAACTTAATATTGACCCAATTTATACTACTGACAGTCCCTTCTGGGGTCTAAACGGATATGCGGAAGTAAAACACTCTTTTTCTGAAGTGGGCACATACACTCTAAAGGCTAAGTTTTTGGGCGTTACTGGTTACAATCCTTCTGAGTCTGACCCGAAAACATTGACGGTAACGGATGAACCAGAATGTGATAAGGGCGCAATTGTAACGGTAAAGGATGTCCCAACTGAAGGGTTGCGAGTGCAAACCTCCCCGGATGCCCCTTTTACAGGTTGCAGTTGGGGATTGATACCCACAATAAGTGAAGAAACAGTAACTCAAGACAATCCAATTGCTGTTTTTAGCAACCTATATACTGATACAGTGGTTAAGAAGGCGTGTTTCCGGGTTGTTACAATGGATTACGACTCTCAGCAACTTACAGGATATGTAATGAGCACAAAAGAAGGGTTCGTGGTGCCTGAATCGGGTTGCAACCCGATAGCAATGCAGGGTTATTACGGTAAACCGTACCGCTGCCGCATGACCGCAGAACCTTCAAACCCCAAACCAGGAGAAGGGTTCTGGCTCACAGCCCATCTAACTACCACACCCAATGGAGAAGCTGCTGAACCGGACTTGCCAGTAACGTTTTATCGAGTCGTTGGCGAGACCCGTGAAGAGATAGGTACACCCGGAACTACGGATGATAGGGGCATAGCACGCAAAGCATGGTCTGAGCCTACCGCGGGTACTTACAAATACGAAGCGGAATACGACCCTTCTCACGCTATAACTTTCATCGAGCCTGTGACCGTGACCGTAGCCGAAAAGACATGCCCAATTGACATTTCCGCATTAGAAGAATGCCCGATACTCAAAGCGTTGCAGGGTACTCTTGTGCTCACGCATCTTGATACGCTGCGTTGGTATCGAGACACGAAGATGAGTCCTACTTTGGTGAAGAGCTATTACAAGCTAATACCTATTACCGGTAGAATTGCACGGCATAGCAGAATTGCACGGACAATCGTGCGGGCGTTATCAACGTTTTCAATACGAAAGATAGAACGGAGGTGGGGTGGCGAAATACCATATTTACAAACCCTTTAGAGTGACAAATGGCTGAATCAGACGACGATTTCTGGATTGAGATGTGGGATTGGCTAATAGTCTTTCTCACGGGGCAGAAGGTTATTTCGGGTGATTACGTACCGATACCTGGGGACAAGCTTGGCGTCGTTAATAGATTTACGGTGACCGACGAAACACTCAACGATGACGATATGATCTCCGCATTGGATTCTGCTTCTAACGCAGATATTCAGGATGCGTTTTATGACCACGGCCTGGACATTGCCGTTACCAACAGGAAATCAGCAGTGAAAATACCGGGGCACGAATGGACGCATAAAGTTGACTTTGACGTTACCGAAGTACACTCACCTGCTCTCGTATTGCTAAATCCATACGTCATCGGGCTTATCATTACTGCAATAATATCCGTTTTCGTATGGCTAAGCGTAGACAAAATCACGGCAACCGCAGACAAGTACATTGATAATTCTGGTAAGGGCTCGGCTTTAACAATGAATATGATACTTGTTGTCGTAGGTATTTTAGCTGTGGTATGGTTGATTGGAAAAGCATTTAGGTGAAGAGGAGAAAAAAAGAAAAGATGGCAGAAGAAAACGGGGCTGTAGAAGTAGAGTATTTTTTGAGTGTAATCATAGAGCCGATAGCAAGCATGCTCGTGACAATACTTGGTTGGGCTCACGATAAGGCGGTAAGCACAACGAAGACGATTGTGTACACACTCCTTGCCAGCGCGCTCGTGGTTACCGCATGGAAAACATACAAATTCGTAAAACGCGGAATAGGAAGTGACAAATAAAATGACAGAAACAGGGAAAAGTGCTTTCGTGACACCGAGCATAGGGAAAATAGAGTTATCGGGGATACCAGAGTTTACTGCCCCCGATACACCAGAAATGAAGAAATGGTACAAATTCACAGATCCCACGACAAACCCAGAAGCACCTTTGATACTATGGCTTGATTTTGATGATCCTATGTGTTGTGGGATGATTATGGTCTACTTAAAATATGGGAATCCACCACCGGATATAAGCTGTATCGGCTTCTACACTTCTGTTGAAGCAATATCTGAAGTTGATACACTCCCTGCCGAAGTAGTAGAACCCGCATTAGTAGCATTAAACGCTTTTCTCGTGCCCTCTTGGTGGGAAGAATGGAAAGGCATTATAACAATCGTAGGAGTAATTATGGCGGCAATATTAGTAGCGAGAAAAATCTTGAAAAAAGGTATATAAAATTAGAAGGCGATCAGAATGGGCGAAGAAGAAGAACACCCGATACTTGGGGTGTGGACGAGAGAAGAGTTTATGGATGCACTGGCAATGGGCGTTATCACAGCGATTATCGGCTTCTTTGTCGTAATGCTATCCAAGATGGCATCGGCATATTTTACGCAGCATAAGTGGTATAACGAGGAGGTAGGCGATTAACATGCTTTTCGACACATTTACATTGTTTTTTATGATTATATCTGTGTTTGTCGCCCTGTTAAGTTGCTTCCTCGGGTGCTGGTTCCGCATAAAAACAATTGAAAACAACGATCTCCACGCACTTGAAGGGAAGATACACGCAGTGGAAAAACGCGTAACGAACCGGTTTGAAACGGTAGCGGAAGAGATTAACAATCGGCTTGACGACTTGAACAACAAAGTGGCTGACGCACGTGAACGGCTGAAGAAACTCGAAGGAGACGTGATCTGGTTGAAGAATAACAAAAGTAAGTGATTGGAGGTTTTACTTAATGAACACGCTACGAAACAGGTTGCAGAAAAGGTTGGTACCGCTTGCGATTGCGTTCGTTTTTTGGGTGGCTATGAGAAAGCCGATATTACCACGATTGCGTAGCTTTATCGCACCCGGATTGTTCTTCGGCGGTTTTGCAGTATGTATTTTATCGTTTTGTATTTCCTCTTCTTACACGATACCCCTCGCAACTGCGGGCTGCATAGCTTTCGTAACGGGTGCGTGGTTATTGAATCCGCCGATAGAAAAATGACCAAACGAGAACTCATCTGGGTACTGCTTTTTGAGAAGATATGTAGTTTCCTCTGTTCTCATAGCTCGAATACGCAACTCAAAGCGGAGATTGAATCTCTCAAAAGAGACGTTGACTACTACTCAGCAAGAGCTGAGTCACTTGCTTTCGCTTTAACGAATGCTGTTGAGATACCGGATATTGCACCATTTGTAGAAGGGCGAAAGGTTATTAGACCTTGTGAAAGAATAAAAGAGTTTGGTGACTTTGATCTTGTTGTGGCTGATAGTTCTTATTATGCGTTTCCGGAAGAAGCGTGGCTACAAATATTAACTCCCGTTCAAGAACAGGTGAAGAAAGTGTTAGGAACTTGGGAAGAGGAAATAAAAGACTGTGATGACTGGGCGTTACTGATGGCAGCCTTTGTAGCAGCAGCATTTGCAAAGACAGATATAGATCTGCAAGGTGCTTTTTGTATTATGTGGGGCGGCGGACACGCTTACAACTCATTTATCACTTTAGGTGGCGATTGGAAGATATATGAGCCACAGGGCAACACTATCCAAGGCATTCTCGGTGAAACGACAGGAATATATAAGTCTAATTATATATGGTTTATGGGCTGAGAGAAAGATGAGTGGAAGGGATTATGATATAGCGGGATACTTTGCGGGTTTGGTGATACTAATTTTGATGCTGATCGTCTATGTCGGAGTACACCCAACGTAAACTACCAACGACTAAAGTCGTTGGCTTTCCATCAGGGGTTGAATGAGGATTGGCAAACAACAGAAGACATGTATGTATAGTCTGTGGTAAAACAGTAACATGCATAAAGATGCCTCGGGGGTGGAGACTACGAACGGCAGGTGATAAAACGGTGGGGTTTATATGCGAAGAATGTAAATTTGAGGATGGCAAACAAAAATAGCTATCTTGAAGTTTGAGGGGAATACTACAAACCTTTATAACCTCAATGTTCTATCGTTAATTATGCCAAACCAGATACCAATTTTAAAGGGCAAGAAGGTGAAGACGCGCATACTTAGACCTTGTGAGTATGTTCAGCTAAGAGACGGCATGAAAGCTGCCAATCAGACGAATTTAGATGCGTGTTTGTTGTTAGGTGCTCGCTACACCGAATGTGTCAGGCTACAAAAGCATCCCGAATGGTTCGATGGCAATTTCGTCCATCTCCCTTGGACTGAAGAGCTTGCAAAGAGCAAGCACCATCCTGAGCGGTGGATTCGGCTATCGTATCTTGGCAAAAAGATTGTCCCTTACTTTATCGCTAACCAGAAGCAACTGCCTTCGATACAAGCATGGGACCACGATCTCAAGTTGTGGGCGGTAAAAGCGGGATTGAACGAAAAGGGTATTTCCGCACGGACGTTGAGAAAGACGTATGAAAGTTGGCTGGTCTTTTCGTATCCAAACGAGATTCCGTTGATCATGCTCTCCCAAGGGCATTCTCTTCCGACGTCAATCGCCCACTACATCAGTTTGCCATTCACAGAAGTTGATGGACAGGCGATGTATGAGTGGGTAGTAGGCTGGGCTCCTGATCATGCGTTTGGCAGGTTGTAGTTTTAGCATCTGGTTATTATCACTATCAGAAAACATGTTTTATATATACTAACAAAGTATGTTTTATAGTACATCGAAAAGAAAACATAGATTAAGATAAGATACGGGGGGGGAGATGGCGGAAGAAGGCGAAGAAGAAAAATGAGATGTATAAATTGTGACTTTCTTGGATGCACCGAGGACATGGACAACTGTCGCTGTCGTTACTTAGACGAGGAAATCAACTTCGATGTGATGAGGCAAGTACCGGAATACTTCGGTTGCCCGTACAAGAATCGGGATGAAGCGGTAGAGTCGGAATGTGTGCAACGAAGTAGAAGGGCGTTGGAATGTACAAAGCAACGGAGTCTGTTTGGGAGGAAGAAAGGATGATGGATGAGAAACTGACAGAAGAAGAGCGTGACAAAATTTACCACGCCGAGCATAAAAAGCGAGTTCTCGAAGGTTTGAAACGCTCTAACACTCTTGGAGGCAGATCCCGCAAGGAGATCAATCGGGAGACGGTAATAAAGAGACTAAATCAGGGGATCCCGATGACCGAGATCGCGGCGGGACAACACATGTCGGTGCAAAGTTTAAAGCGGCGGATGAGGGAAGCGGGGATAAAGATGAAGTACGAACAAAAGGAGGAGAAAGGATAAGATGAAGGAAGAAGAGATAAAAGCAGAATTAGATGAGATACTGGAAAAGATGGTGAGGTTTGATAAGGAGATGGTCAAATTGAAAGAGGAAGCTTCAAATGCAATAGAAAAAATGAAACCACTGAGAATAAGAATAAAAACAACAATAGAAAGATTTTTGGAATTGAAAGAATTGGAAGGGAAGAAAGATGAGCGAATATAGATGGCGAAACATGAGAACAGAAACAGAATACGAGAACCTTGGTTACGCGTTAGACGAAGCAGAAGATCAAAACGATATTGAATCGATAAACGATGGCAAGGAGTTAAATTATCTTGGAGAAGAAGATGAATGAAAAGCAGAGCAGAGCAGAAATAGCGGGGGAAAACTTAGGCAAAGGTATCGTTGAGATGGCTAACTTGATGTATAACAATCGTACTGCAGCAAACTTCTATCGTGGGCTGTTCGCAGGGCTACGTGAAAATTATGAGGAACAAAAGGAGGAGAAAGGATAAGATGAGTGAAGAAAAACAAACGCCAAAGTATGCGAGTGTGTTGTAAAATGTCCGTGGATGAGAAATGAATATCGGAAGCTTGTTCAGCGGAATAGGGGGAATGGAACTTGGATTTGAACGAGAAGGATTTGAAACGAAATGGTTCATCGAGAATAACGAATACTGTAAAGCAGTTCTCAAAAAGAACTTTCCAGGAGTCCCAGTCTACGGGGACATCAGAGAAATCAACTTTGGAGAACTTAAAAAAGTTGACATCCTCACTGGCGGGTTCCCATGCCAGGACATCTCGCAGGCAAACCCAAGAGGAAAAGGAATCGCAGGAGAGCGGAGCGGGTTATGGTCATATTACGCGGAAGCTATTAGGGAGATACGACCCAAATACGCGGTCATTGAAAACGTCCCAACGCTTGCTAACAGAGGACTTAATGTTGTCCTTAGAGACATTGCCGAAGCAGGGTATGATGCTGAATGGTTTACTTTACGGGCTTCAGATTTCGGAGCGTTGCACAGAAGAGAGCGGTTGTTCATTGTTGCCTACCCCACAAGCGCGAGAATGGAAGGGAATGACGGGGTCGGATTACAAACGGTTGAAGAACGAGGAGAGCAAATGGGGGCGAGGGAGTTTGAAAGGAACACTTCTGCCAACTCTAACGGCGTCGGAATACAAGCACAGCGACAGGTACATAAGGGGAAATCCAACTTTGAAGGGGGCGTTACTCCCGACATTAACCATCAACGGCAATTACAACTACAAAGGGGCAAGCAAGACATCGGGCAACGGGATAATAACGGTCTTAAAGGGCGCTTTATTACCCACGATTGGCATGAACGAATACAAAGGTTCTGCAAAGAATCGTTACAAGGGCAGCAAGGATTTTCATGGTGCCAAGATGTCCGAAGGATTGAGGACTTGCACGGAAGACCCGATATACCTGAACCCCTCTTTCGCGGAGGTCGTGATGGGTTTCCCTTCTGGATGGAGCGAATTAAGTGCTGCGGAAATGCAGTCGTACCGCAAGTCGCGCAGTTTATCGCGAGGAGAATCAAAGAAATAGAAAAATGAACGAATTAGAAGAAGCAGTAAACACAATGTACGACAGAATAACGCAGCGAGACTACATCGTAAATGAGCTAAGGACCTGTAACGAGTGTGGCGAAAACAAGATGCTTTTCATATACTCAAATAAGCCGCTAAGGATACTGTGCGCTGAATGTATCCTGAAGGCAATCCGGCGGAAGATGCCGAAACACCTATAATTAGTTTGGTTAAGGTAACCAGAAAACAAAATAGAAAGCCTTATATACCCTTATAATAATATATTATTATAACAAAAAACAAGAGGCGAAAAAAAATGGAAAAAGGAAAAGTGGAAGAAGCGGAAGGCGAAAGTAGAAAAACACCCCTGGTCTTGATACCAGACTATCGCTTTGCGGGTAGGGCAGAGCTCGATAACGACCCAACAGGTATGTACCATAAGAGATGCGACATTCAATGTGAAAATTTGTGGGGGTATATAGGCAATCAAAGAATTATGGGCAACCGGTGCATAGGCTGCGGATATACTGTCTGGTTGGATCCTTTTAATGGCGGAATAGGGGATGAGAGAGACAAAGAAATGATATGGTGTGCTACAAAGCAAACCGAAGCGATTTTAAATCAGTTTAGAATCACGGTAGAAGAAGCGGAAGGCGACCGCGATATAAAAAAGCCGGGTGGATGAGTAAGATGGCAATAATAAAATCATGGGAGGATGACCCTTCCATGTATAGAATTGAAGGCTATCTCTGCTTTAGAACCGAAAAGGGACGAGATAACAAAATAATTGCGAGAACTTCAAGTGGGAACATCGTATTGGGGGCTTTCGACGCAGATAATTGTATTTCAGTCGGAAAAGTTGTTGATAGGGGGAACTATTTTGAATTAATGGAGGAACCGCTAATTTTGTTACGCCCGGAAGACGACCCAGAATTTTCTGGGAAAAATAAGTGGTGCATAACGAGTAATTTCCCGAAGGAAAAAGTGAGTTATGGGCATTGCATGATTCTTAGAGCCGTGCAATCCATAGTCCCAATAAAAACCGGGTTAAAAAAGGTTAGGAAGAGATAAAAAAGATGATGCCTGAAATAAAGGATGAGATAAAATCAACTCCTCTCTGTGGGGAGGATACTGGAGACTGCATACATTGCTATATGTATAGAGGCTTGCGGCTATGTAGCCTTACTGATATGGTTTGTGTCGGGAATGACATGGATCATTGTATCAATTTTGGAGGGGTAAACGAGCGATGAAAAAAATACTGGTGGCAATCTCAGACAAGGCGCATGAGAATCTGATGCGTTACAAATTCGAGCAGGGACACACCAAGATGGACGATGCAATAAATGAAATTTTAGAGATGCTCTTCGAGGAAGAGGAAAAGAAGGAATAAAAATAGCTCTGAAAGGTTCATCGGTAAATGGTTATATCGTTCATAGATTGTATTTAGACGGGATTAAAAAACAAGTGAGGGCGCATAGAGTTGTTTGGATGGCAAAATACGGGGAAATACCAAAAGATAAGTGTATAGACCACCTCAATCGAAATAAAACAGATAATCGACTTGAAAATCTTAGATTAGTATCTATCCATGAAAATGCAGTGAATCGGCGTTCGTTCTGTGGAGAGAACAACCCTTCCTCAAAACTAACGGAAAGCGAAGTAAGATTAATCAGAACTTTAATTTCGCTAAGTATCCCTTACCGAGAAATCGCAGAAGATTTTATGATTTCAAAATCAGAAGTAGGGAACATCGCAAAGGGAGCAACTTGGAATCCAAAGTGGATGGACAGAATTAAGTGTTGCGGAAATGCAGTCGTACCGCAAGTCGCGCAATTTATCGCAAGAAGAATCAAAGAAATAGAAAAATGAACGAAGAGCAAGAATTAGTTTACTACGTAAACCAAGCCTTCGGATTTCAGATGACTTTGTCTTACTCTCTTAGTTAAACGTTATTCAAATAGAAATCGTATGAAAATCATATCTCCTCCGATTTGCGAACGAAGCATTCCTTCGGAAAACCAAGCCCTTTCAGGGTCCGTTCCCAAATCTTTCCTCACCTTTCTTTGTCTTCGCAGATTGTGCCTTCCGTCCTTTCACTCGTTCCCTCATTCCATTCGCTCTCTCCCTACACTCCTCCACTCACAGACTGCTCTTCTTTTTGCCAAAAAGAAAAATTACAAGCCGAGTTAATACAGCTCAAAGTTCTTTACGCCTCCTTCCCTCGCCAGCTCGTCCCTCCAACGTAAATAACCAAGCCCTAAAGGGTTTGAACTACATTAACTCTTCGCTAATACAAGATGAGACGACCAGTAAGACACCCAGGTTTCTTACAGGTCTTCTCAAACTCTTCCCTTAATCTTCCTTTCGTCATTAAGTAGAGATCGTATGAACACCAAATCCCTTGTTTGCGATTCGTGCACATAAAATATGCCAATACGCAGCTCCTTACCTAAAGCGACTAACGCCTCCCGCTCCTGCTGATACACGTGACCGTGTGCTTTTGCTCTAATCCCTACCGTCATGTTTTTCTCATACCGTGCGCGGAAGCATAACAAGTCTATTGGCGAATCAGAATCGCAGATAGGGAACACGGTCCACCCTTCGCTCTCCATTCGCAACCGCACCCTGTACTTAAAGCTGCTTTTGTACGATTTGCATTTCTTATCTTTCATTTTCGCGTTCTAACGCAATGTTCTTGTTGGCAGGTGTATCTACCTTCTGAAGGTTGAAAACATTGGTGTTTTGAGACGCTACCAGTGCAGCAGTCGGTTACGCACGTCATCCCCCGAACCTCAAGTGATTTCCTCATGGCATCTTCAACATTATCAAACATTTCGTAATCAACGTCCCATTTCCAAGGCTTTCGCATAGCACCTATCTCTACACCGCACTCATCACAGATTAATATTTCGCCCTCGTCAAAAGCGGCTACTTTGATCTCCTTCCCTGTCTTTTCTATCCCTTCTGGCAGAAATTTGTTTGGTATGTCGTTCCATGCTATCAATCCTTCCTTCATCTCCAGAAGAAGGTCGTCTGCCAGAACTCCATCCAAAGTCCTTATTTCCGTTATCACGCAGTATTTTATTTTCGTTTTTCATCACCGCCGTTACAACATAGCAGGGGACGGAGTCGAACCGCCGATCTCAAGGTTTCCCAGTGCGTGCCAACAGAATGAGTGCTGTTTGTTACTGCCTTCCGCACCTATGAGCCTTGCGGGATTACCTTACTACCCTACCCCGCTTTCTCTTTTTTATCCTTCTTCCTCCTCTTTCATATAGGTGCCCATCTCATCAGCGCCTCTTCTATATCCCTTTACATCTTCTGTTATTCGCTGTATGTCCTTGCCTGTGAGCTTAAATGTGGCTATACATTCATCGCATTTTGTGAGATGTTCTAAATAATCCGCGTATCTACGACCGCGTTCTTCTACTGGAGCTTCCTGTGCGATTGAAAATAAACGCCTCGCTTCGGAACAAGGCACTTCAACTCTTCCCAAGAATGCAATTAGTAGAGGTATCGCCGCCTTCGGGAACTGGATGGTTTGAGGGTAATCTTCCACATTCTCGGTTTCGGGGTCCCCTGCGAACAAAACAATCGCGTTATTTGGTTGCTCCCAGCCTCTTAACTCTCCCCTACCATCGGAATAAATCACTTCGTTTTGTATGAGTTTAAAGTTCTTAAATATCTTTGTGGTGTCCATTACTCCTCTCCCTCTTCCCTTTTTCAACTTCCCTTGATCTCCACTACCCCCATGGTTCGTGCATCCACGAGAATACAACTAAATAGGACCCGCACAGTTCGCCTATCTTTCGTATGTCCGTCAATTCACGTTCAAATGGGTCGTAGCCTTTCAGGTTGGGGTCCGTGCATCCAATTCTTATTCTGTGTAGTAGGTAGTCATAAGAGAAGACCGGGTATTTTTCGTTTTCGTCTGTTAACAACGCCTTAAACTCGGTAGAGTTCAGCAATCTTTCGGTATTTGGCTTAGTCCCTCGTTGCTCTGCTTTGAAGTTAAAAGGCACGCTTTTGAATATTACAGTGTTTCCGTCTATTTCCATTTCACTCACCACGCCTCTTTCCCTCTTTTTTCTCCTCTTCTTCCTTAGCCACCGGCTCGTCCTTCTTCTTATTCGCTTCCTGCGCTCTCTTTTTCTTCTCCTCCTCGTCTGCCTTTAGCATCGCCAAATGTGGGAACGTCTTCAACAACTCGGCGTCCGCAGCTTTCGCCCTCTGATCGTATGCTCTGTACGCTTCCGTCTCCTTTAGGTCCGGGAACTTCTCGAATAAAGCTTCTATGATCGCGCCCAAGTGCTGCCCTTGGCCAACATTGTATTCCTTTACTATGGATCGCCGTGCCTTTTCGCACACCTGGTGCCTACTGGCTTGTAGTTCCGCTTTAAAAACGTCTTCTCTCTGACCTTTCTTCTTCTTGATCTTCTCTCCACACAAAACACAAAATACGTCTTCCATTTTTTATTTCACCTCTTTTTTTTGCTCTCTGATGATAGAATTCAATTCGCTAATCTCCTCTGTAACCTCTCGGACCTCTTCTTGCAGCCGCTTTGACTTTCGTAACTTGCCTGCCAGGACTATTCTATTCGTCCGGAGATCGTATTCTTCTGACATCTTTAATCGCCTTTAGTTTAACCATAAAACATATAAGTATATAAAGGCATAGCCTTTTTATGTTCTTATGCTTTTATAAAAACAGAGGGAAAAAAATGACGACATATAATTGGTTGAGGAAAAAATACGACCCGAATACCGAAGAAGATTTAAAAGTCCCTGGTGAGGAGGAAGCGCTGGAGCTGGTCAGATACCACGAGGCGGAATGGAAGCGGATAACGAAGAACATTAATCTACGGGAGTTGGATTGGACGAGGAAGAAGCTTGAAGAAGTCGTCCACGATTATAACCAAACACAGCGTTTGAAACCGTATGATCGCCTCTTTTACCGGGACCATTGGGTTCGTAGGCTTGATCATCCCGCACATTACTAGAATCCTCGTCGGCCCGGATCATCGCATACTCATTCCCGCTTCTGCATTGCTGGGTGGGATTTTTTTAGTGTGGACGGACGCACTGGCACGTTTATTAGGTGAAATGCCGGTAGGGATAATAACCGCGTTCTTCGGCGCGCCGTTCTTCATTTATCTGCTTAAAAAGCGGAAGAGCTGTTATTATGCTGCATGAAAATAAATTGTTGACACAACACTTTTTCTTTTTTACAAAAAGAAAACTAAACCCTTACAGGGTTTTCGGGGTCGTGGGGCAGAGCCCCACAGTGCTAAAAGAAAAACATCAGGAGTATTTCAGTCAAGGTTTTTACCGAAGGTAAAAAAGTTGTGTG
>JAUWNY010000050.1 GCA_030612405.1 Candidatus Methanophagales archaeon
ATGCGGGCTATTCCTCAATAAAGATTGACGTGCTTGAAGATAAGAACTGGATTGTTGCCTGCGGGGTTAAGGAATGAAGTTAAAAGGAGGAACAAAGATGGATGATCTATCGGTAGATTATGGAAATTGGGTTCCAAAGAAAATGTTGTGGATACTTTTAGGAATCGTATTGGTTTTAGTAGCAGGCTCATTTTTGCCTGTTCCCTTCTTTGTGCAAATAATTCTTTGGACCATTGCAGCATTATTTTTATTTCTTTTCTTCTATCTGTCTTGCGCTTATTATCTATTTGCTAAAAATGGCAACGAGTTGCAGCATAATATACACCATGCTATGATTGACAAATTATCATGGAATGGAGAAGAAAAAGCTCTTGACGTTGGCACGGGAAGTGGAGCATGTGCTATCAAGGTAGCGAAGAAATTCCGGAATTCAAAAGTCACGGGGATTGACTATTGGGGTAAAGCATGGAACTATTCTCAAAAAGTGTGTGAAAATAATGCGACTACCGAAGGGGTCGGCGAGCGAACCAACTTCCAAAAAGCGAGTGCCGCCAACTTGCCGTTCGGCGATGGTGAATTCGACGCCGCAGTGAGCAACTTCGTTTTCCACGAGGTGCGAGATGTAAAGGATAAACGAGAAGTAGTTCAAGAAGCATTGCGAGTGGTAAAAAAGGGCGGTGCATTCTCATTTCAAGATTTGTTTCTCAGTGAAAAGATTTACGGAGAAATGGAAGACCTTCTAAAAACCATTCGCGACTGGGGGATAGAAGAAGTGCATTTTACCAGTACCGCTGACCTGGTTGACATCCCGCGATTACTTCGCGTTCCTGGGATGCTGGGAGAAATTGGGATTATCTATGGGAAGAAATGAAAAGGAGAAAACGTCATGAAGAAGTTACCAGAAGTAAATGAAAGTTTCGAGGAGCTGTACAGGATGCTTGTTGCACCAATTAAATCGAAACTGCTGCTGACGGGCATAGAGCTGAAAGTGTTCGACCAGTTGTCCGAACCTAAGTCGGCGGATGCTGTTGCAGAGGCAATCGGCAGCCATCCGGTGAACACAAGGTTGTTTCTTGACGGTCTGGCGGCGAGCGACCTTTTGGAGAAAAATGATGGTTTGTACCAGAACACACCGGTCACGCAGACCTTTCTGGTAGAGGGCAGTCCTACGTTCATGGGGCAGATATTCACTTTTTCGGCACAGATGTGGGATGCGGGCCTCAACAACCTGCCTAATCTAGTTAAGGAAGGTCCTCCGCCACCTTCGCCTGAAACGGACATGAGCGATGAGGAAATGTGGGAGCAATTTGCGCTCCCAATGGCTAACAACGAGCGTTCTGGCCCAGCACAGCATGTAGCGGAGATTATCTCAGAACTACCAGAATTCCCATCGTTTAAGAAGATGCTGGATTTGGGTGGTGGTCCTGGACTCATTGGAATCGCTATTGTGGCTGCGCATCCGAGCATGAAGGGCATTATCTTCGATAAGCCGGCAATGGTCAAGGTCGCCGAGACCTTCATCAAGGAGTATGGGATAGAGGATCGAATGGAGATTTTCGGTGGCGACTATTTGCAGGATTCCATTGGCGAGGGATATGATCTTATCTGGGCATCTGCAACGCTCAACTTTGCCAAACATGATATGGACTCGATTGTGAAAAAGATATATGATGCGCTCAATCCTGGGGGAGTGTTTGTAAGCTTATCCGATGGTCTGACCCACGAACGAACCAAGCCTGAAATCATGGTGTTGAGCTGGACGCCAATGGTGTTGATGGGGCAAGATATGGGCTTAGACCAAGGTGTTATTGCCGATTCCATGCTTCGGGTCGGATTTAAATCTGTGCGTTCACGCACGCTGGACATGCCTATGGGTCCGATGGACTTAGATATCGGGAGGAAGGAAGAAATGACGGAGGATTGTTAAAATGCCAGGAAGTAAAGAGGAATATATGTATTGGGGTGAACGTGCCCACGGACACGAGAATAACTATCTTTACATAGTGGGGCCTACGATCAACCAAAAGCTGAAAAGTTGGCTTTTAGCTCAGTTTAGAGACACCTATCAGGTTCTTGAATTGGGCTGTGGGTCTGGGAATTACACGAGGATGGTTGCTAACAGAGTAAAACAACTGACGGCGACCGATCTGGCTCCGGAAATGGTTGAAGAGGCGCAAAATAAGCTAGGTGGGTACGGTAACGTAGAGGTCCAAATACAAGATTGCTATAACACTTCTTTTGAAGATAATACGTTCGACGCCGTTCTGATGACGAATCTTCTCCATATTGTGAAAGATCCAGTAACGGTCATGAAGGAAAGTCATAGGGTCATAAAGTGCGATGGTCGGGCGGTAATCGTCGATGTCACTGGATATAAGATGCCCTTTTTCAAAAAGATGGGTATGGTATTTCGCTATATGAGAACGTGGCATCGGCCCCCACCTCATGGTATGAACCCTAGTCCTGGTAAACTTGCTACGATAGTTAAGAAGGCAGGGTTTACGGTCGAAGAATCGAAACTACTGGGGAAGGACACCAAAGCCGTATGTATAAGGGCAAGGAAGGTAAAATAAAGAAGGAACAAGAAGGAACAGGAATGAGAAAAAAATCAAGAGAAAGGAGGAACACATATGACCAAAGAAAGAGAAGACAAGGGTAAACAAGGACTTGGTGCACTTCTTCAACTAGCGGGCGAACATAAGAACAAACTGATACTGGTGGCAATTCTCGCGGCTATAAGTGCTGCAATGAGTCTCGTACCTTTCGGTATCGTTTATCTTATAACCATCGAACTTTTTGAATCTTCTGTCGTCGACAAAGGATATGTCTGGAAGCTTGGGCTTATTGCACTAATAGCAGTAACTTTGCGTTTTGGTCTTCTAGGAGCATCGCTTTTGATATCTCATATTTGTGCTTTCAACCTTCTTTATGATATAAGAAAAAGGCTTCTTAGGAAACTTGGAAAGCTGCCTCTTGGATATTTCACCAATAGAAATTCCGGGACGATAAAGAAAATAATGATGGAGGACGTTGAGAGGATCGAGCTTTTCATAGCCCACCACATACCGGATCTTGTAGCGGGAATATCTCTACCAATAATGACTATAATCTTTCTTTTCTTTATGGACTGGCGTATTGCCATAGCTGCTATTTTACCACTGCCAATAGCAATTTTCGCACAAACAAAGATGTACAAGGACCGAACCGTAAAGATGGAAGAGTATAATGATAACTTGGAAAAAATGAACGGCACTATCGTGGAATATGTAAGAGCAATGTATGTAGTGAAGGCGTTCAACCAGACTGTCGAGTCCTTTACAAGATACAAAGAATCAATTGATAAATACAAGAGATTATGGGTGTCATGGACTAAAGAATCCGCACCTTATTTCAGCTTGTTTATGGTAATCCTGGGTGCTGGGCTTTTGTTCATTCTTCCTATTGGTGGTTGGCTGTTTATTGTCGGAGAGGTTACTGTGTCAGTACTTGTACTATTCCTCATTCTTGGAATTGGTTTTATGGCACCACTGTTACAATTGTTATACTTTGCATCAATGCTTGCTATGAATCTTGAAGGCGTTAAACGCATCAATAGCGTTTTAGATGAAGACGAGATTGAAAGTTCTAATATAGATATCGGTAAAACTCTAAGAAATCACAATGTTGAGTTCAAGGAAGTCAGTTTCTCTTATGATAAAAACGACGTGCTAAAGAATGTCAATTTCATGGCAAAAGAGGGAGAATTAACGGCATTTGTGGGACCATCCGGAGCAGGTAAAACTACGGCTGCTCAGCTCATACCTCGTTTCTGGGATGTTAATCAAGGAGATATCCTCATTGGTGGAGTCAATATCAAGAATATTCCTGTGGAGGAACTCATGTCTAAAGTAGCGTTTGTGTTTCAGGATGTATTCCTCATGAATGATACTGTATATGAAAACATAACAATGGGTAATGAAGGGAAAAGTAAAGAACAAGTTATAGATGCTGCAAAAGCTGCGCAAGCACATGGGTTCATAAAGGCGCTTCCTGAAGGATACCAAACGGTTATAGGTGAAGGCGGGTCTCATCTAAGTGGAGGAGAAAGGCAGAGGGTATCTATTGCACGAGCAATGCTGAAAGATTCGCCAATAATAATTCTGGATGAAGCGACTGCTTTCGCAGACCCTGAAAACGAAGGGAAAATACAGGATGCACTCAATGAGCTTATGATGGGAAAGACGGTTATAGTTATAGCACACCGGTTATCAACCATAACCGAGGCGGATAAAATTGTTGTGTTTGAGGAGGGTAAAATCGCAGGTTTAGGAAAACACACAGAACTCCTAAAAACAAATTCACTTTACAATAAAATGTGGGAGTCTCATACCTCAGCAAGAGATTGGGTGTTCCACGAGGAGGTGGTAAAAAATGTTTGAGGCTACTAAGAAACTATCAGGGGGCGATTTAAAATTCCTGAACCGTGCAAGAAATCTCACTATTCTTGAAATGTGCTTTGAAGGAGCGCCTCTAGTTGTACTATTCTTTGTATTGAAAGACCTGTTTAATGATTCATTATCCCGAGAGAATATACTACTATTTACCTTATTTCTTGGAGTAGCTGTTATTTTCAGAGTGTTATTTGCAATGTATGCCTATATAGATAATTCGATTTCAGGTGTAGAACTTACATGTTCTACCAGGGTAAAACTTGGAGAGAAATTAAGAAAACTTCCAATGGGATTCTTTGCACGTCGAGATATTGGAGAACTGAACAATACAGTCCTCTTTGATGTGACAAAGGTCGAGCATGTAATAACTCACATCTATTCAAAGCTTATTGGTTGCATGGTTCTTTCAACTATTACTGCCATTTTTCTGCTGTTCATTGACTGGCGTCTGGCACTTGCCATGCTCGTTGCGGTTCCGATTGCACTGCCCATGTTATTGTGGGCAGAAAAAACAGTTGCTGCCAGGACAGATAGGGTACTTGATGCACAGGAGAATACGACATCGCAGGTACTGGAATATTTGATGGGTATGAAAGTGATTAAGTCTTTTAATCAGATAGGTGAGAAGTTCCGCAGGCTAGATGGCTCAATGCGTAAATTAAAAGATGCCGCTATAAAACTTGAGTTCGGCGTTGGAAAGGGAGTTGTTTCTTACTCGGCTATTCTTGAAGTGGGATTTGTCTTTCTAATCCTCTTAGGTACCTATCTTACTTTTGATGGGGCTCTTAAAACGGAAATCTTTCTGATTTTCCTGGTTATAAGTCTTTATTTTTACGCACCTCTACGTTCTATTGGAGTGTTCTTTCCGGAGTTACGCTACATGGAAAAGGCAGGGGGTAGAATAAATAAAGTACTTGAAGAAACACCGTTACCTGAGCCCGAAGAAGATACTGAACTTGAAAATTATGATATTGAGTTTCACAATGTATCTTTTAGCTACAAAAAAACACAAGTTTTAAAAAATATCAGTTTCAAAGCACCTGAACGGAGTATAACGGCGCTTGTCGGGGCATCAGGGTCCGGAAAAACAACTATCACCAACCTGATAGCACGTTTCTGGGATGTAGATTCCGGGGAGGTTATCATAGGAAGTAAAAACGTCAAAGATATGAAAACAGACACTCTTCTATCTTATATTAGCATGGTGTTTCAGGATGTTTACCTCTTTAATGACACTATTTTCAATAATATCAAGATCGGCAAAAAAAATGCTACACGTGAAGAGGTTATTAATGCAGCAAAAACTGCACGGTGCCATGAGTTCATTGAAAAGTTGCCTGATGGTTATGACACTATGGTTGGCGAGGGTGGAGCTACACTTTCAGGTGGTGAAAAGCAGCGGATATCTATTGCACGGGCCATGCTGAAAGATGCGCCAATAGTTCTACTTGATGAAGCCACCGCATTCCTGGATCCGGAGAACGAGAAACACGTCCAGGAAGCAATAGATGAACTGGTAAAATCAAAAACTCTAATAATCATCGCACACCGTCTTTCTACCATTGTCGGTGCTGACCAGATACTGGTACTTGAAAATGGAGAGCTTACCGAGCAAGGCAAGCATGAAGAACTAATCACGAATGATAGATTCTACAGTCATCTATGGAAAGAGAGGCAGAGAGCAGGAGGTTGGAAGCTGACTCGTAGGGCATTACGCGAGGAAACAGGGATTAAAGGGTCAAAAATGGCGAACGAAAATGCTTGAAAAAAGAGACAAAAAAAGGAGGTAAAAGAATGAACATACCACAAATCAAATCAAACTTTCGAACTATAGACAGCATCCTGTACGCAGGGTACGCGCCCAACGTGATAAGCACAGCAATGGAACTTGGACTCTTTGAAGCGCTTGCCAAGGAGCCAATGAATGCCAACACTCTTTCAGCCAAACTTGGCACTATTGAAAACGTCACCGAGGCATTTGCAAATGCCCTTGTGTCACTAAAGCTGTTGGAAAAGAATGGAGATTATTATTCGTTGGCGCAGGTGGCGGAGGAGTTTTTGGTAAAGGCTTCTCCTGCGTATCAAGGAGCAACGATTGCCCTGTTCTCTCATTATGGTCAGGTCATGAACCAGATACCAGAGATACTAAAAAACGGACCGCCCAAGTTTGATACCGATATGTGGGCTAATATTGAGGCTATGAAGGCCGGGGGACAGGGAACAATGGGCGGCTCAATCCAGGATGTGACCGAGTTTATCACTACATTGCCAGAATTTCCAAATTTGAAAAATATGTGCGATCTGGGCGGTAGTCATGGCTTTTATACAATGGCACTGCTTGACAAAAATCCACAATTAAGGGGAACAATCCTTGACCTGCCAAAAGTTGCTGAATTGGCAAAAGAACTCATTTTGGAAATGGGCTGTGCAGAACGAATAGATACAATCGGTGCTGACATTAAAACAGATGTTTCGATTGGTGAGGGCTACGACCTGGTTTTTGCATCTCATGTTATTTACGAGTGGAAAGGGCATTTAGAAGGCATCCTCAAGAGAATCAACAAAGCAATGGTTCCAGGCGGAGTTTTTGTCTCTAACCACCTCTCAATGGATGATGATGAATGCGGACCTGTGTCAGGTACAATGGTAGAACTGATGACAAGGTTAATGGGTTATCCAACACACCATCTCTCAGAGGACGAACTCAAGCAAGCATTGGAAGCATCCGGTTTTGGTGACTTTACTGTAAGACCCGCGGAGGAGGGGCGGCAATACCGGAGTCTTATTCTTGCAGCAAGGAAGTTGGGTAGACCGGAAGACCGGGATATAGCTCAAAAACAAAAAGGAGGAAAAAGTAATGAATAAAAATAAAAGCAACATGAAAGGAGAAGAGTATAAATTACCAGACAAAATGAAGGATAGTACCATGAGACAAATCATGCTTTTGATAGCGACCCTTATGTTCATAACGGCTGTGTGGACCGCACCATCAAGCGCAGCCACAAATGCCAACATCGTAATAACCGATGTCACACCAACCGACCTTTCACCCGGCGACATAAAAGAGGTCACGCTCACTGTGAAGAACCAGGGCGGCGGGGACGCCCGTCATATCACTATGAATTTTCAGAACAGTGACCACATTTCCCTTATCGGTTCATCCACCGTTTACATCTCTTCGCTCAACGCATGGTGCTCAAAAGAGATTCCAATCACGATTAAAGCAGAGGATGAAATCACAAATGGTGCATACGCCATTCCAATCTTGGTCACCTTCAGCAAATACTACTTCAATTCCAGTGTGGGTTATGTAACCGACCCTATGCCGCCAACAAACATTACGATCGTCTTCAATGTGGAGGGTAAAACCACGCTTGAGGTTGCAGACGTCTCAACAGACCCGCTTGAACTACGGGAGGACAGCGAAAATAATAATGTAACGGTCTTAATAGAGAATTCAGGAAGTGGAAAGGCGAGGTCGGTATCTCTCAGAATGGACCCACACAGTCCGCTTGTTGAGGCGTACTCGGGTTCAACTTCTGACTTCACAGAAGAAATTCAGGCACGTTCAAGCCACAGCTTTGTATTTGCACTTGATATTGAAGATGGAGCGGAAGAAGGGTCTTATACCATTCCCCTCACAATCGAGTACATCGGTGAGGATGCACATAAATTTTCGCTGAAGAAGAGCATCACACTGAAGATCAGCCCGCAGGCAGACTTTCTGGTTGGAGCGGTTACAACTGAGCCTGCGGTGATTACGAGGGGTAAAACCTTCAGAATGAACGTTCCGGTCAAAAACATTGGAAACAAGGATGCAAAATCAGTAAAAGTCATTTTGAAGACAAAATCATACTTTACAGGAGCAAAGACAGATTATCTTGGGGATATCGAAGTAGGCTCGGGAAAAATCGCCACTTTTGAGCTTGAAGCAGACCGGGATACAATCCCGGATAATTACGAGAACGACCTGAAACTCATCTGGACAGACGGCGATGAACGGCTTGAGACAATTAAATCCTTCAGATTGGTCGTGGTATCAGAAGAAAGAGCAGGTGAAAGCTTAAATCCTGGATTCATACCTCTTGCAGGGATTGGTTTTTTGGTGGCATCCCTAACAGGTGCTTTTATCTATTTTAAGAAGAAAAAAGGATGAGCGAATGATTCAAAGAATCCTTGACCGCTGGGCGCAAATTTCAAAGCGTTATTACTTATTGATTATTGTAATCGCTCTTGTTATCGCTTCAATGTCATTTATAAGTGCAAAAGAGACTGAGATAGATACTAGCGCCTTCGGATACTTCTATCCGGATACAAAATACATGGAAGAGGTTCGTTTTATCCACTCCGAGTTTCCAGGGACTACAACTGTACTGATCTTAATTGAGGTGGACCGGGTCAATGCAAGAACGGTGATTGAGGAGGATATGCTCATAATGACCGAGGACCTGGTGGAGGCAGTATCAGATATTGCGGGTGTAAAGAGCGTTACGAGTGTGCTCGAACTTGGAAGAACAAAAGAGGAGATACTTTCACAATCGCTCGAGCTGCGTAGTCCGTATATCAATGATGAGTTGAGATATTCGCTCATCACCGTGGAGCTTGATGCAACAGAGGTTCCGGGGAGTACAGAATTGGTGGAAACGTTCCATAAGACCACAGAAAAAGTGAATCTCGTGCGCGGGTCTTCTGTTACGCTCACTGGAGATAGGGTATGGCATTATGCATGGGATAATGCGATAAGGGCGGGACTTTCAAACTCGCTCATCGCTGGATTCATAGCGATTTTTATCCTTCTCTTTCTGCTCTTTAAAAGCCCGACAGCTCCTTTTGTCATCCTGATTCCAGTGGTAACCGCAGTGCTTGCGAGTTTCGGGCTCATGCATTTTATCAAAATCCCGCTTAACTTCTTAACGTCTATGTTTGGGGTCGTAACGCTTGGGCTTGGCGTTGACTATTCCATTCATCTGATTCATCGTTACCATGAAGAGGCTGCGCGTGGCAACGAAAAGGCGTTGAACAAAGCATGCATGGTGATTGGGCGAAATACGCTCGTTACAAGCCTAACAACGATGGCAGCCTTCTCCTCGCTGGCGCTTGCACCTCTTCGGATGGTCGCGGAGTATGGAATTATGTCCTTCATCGCCATATCGTTCTCCGCACTCTCTGTATTTCTCTTCATACCATCGCTGCTCATGCTCGAAGAGCGAATTGGATGGGGGAGCAGGAAGCTGGACTTTTCAAGGGTCGCACATGCGCTCGGCACAGAGAGACTTATTCCAAGAACGATGGAACGTGTCGCGGATTTCGCGCTAAAAAGGTCAGTTGTAGCGATTATTATCATCGCACTCACGCTAATTCCAATCTTTGCCGGAATGGGCATGATTACAAGCAGAAGCGACAACGAGTTTTGGCTGCCGGAGGGCGATCCATTAAAGGATGCATGGATGGTTGTGGATGAGGAGTTTTGCAAGTATGAATATTCGAGTATTCTGGTACAGTCAGACGATATAAGAACGCCGGAGATAATGGGAGCGATGGAGAAGATTGAAGAGAGTGTTATGGATGTGCCGGGGGTTGTTGAAGTCACAGGAATAAATAATTTTCTGAGCGAGATACACACAGATAAAAAGAAGCTTGAGATGCAGATTACGGCTATTACAGAAGATGAGCGAGAAAGTTTTGTTACGGACGACTATACTGCATCGCTTATTATCATAAAGACCGATACAGAGATAGATGAGAAGCTGGTTCAAGAGATTGACGATGCAATTCTCTTTGTGGAGACACCCGGCGATGCTACGTTCAGGCACGCGGGCTTTTCTACTCTCTTTTCTCAGATGGAGGGAATGACGGAAGAGAGCCGGACGAAAACGACACTGATAAGCCTTGCTTTAGTCTTTGCAATCCTGTTTTCCTTTTTTAGAAGTCTCGTGCGGATAATGCTTGCATTTGCACCTGTGTTGTTCGCCATAATCTACGCATTCGGGACGATGGGGCTTCTTGGAATACCGTTCACACCGCCCACAATCATGATAGGAACGATTCTAATCGGGCTTGGAACTGACTATTCTGTCCACTTCCTTTCAAGATACAGGGAGGAGAAAGAGAAGGGGTTTGATACGAGGGCAGCGCTTCATATTACGACGCTCACCGTGGGTGTGGCGATTATGACTGCGACACTCACCACGATGTTTGGATTTTTAGCGCTTACCACGATGTCGCTTGTGCCTGTGCAGGACTTTGGAAAGATTGCAGCGGTTGGACTTATTTATGCTGCTTTTTTCACGCCTATTATCGTGTCTCTGGGGATAATTGTGTATGAGCGGGTTATTCGGAGTGGAAGTCGTTTATTAGATGGGTTACGGAGGGGTGCGTAGGGGAACGCGCTGGGGCACAGTCGAATTTTATAGTGAAATTGCTAAATCCTTAAATTTCACCGCAGAGCACACGGAAGATAGCGGTTTAGCGGTTTAGAGGTTTGGATGTTTAGCTAACGAGCTGAACCGCTAATAAACTAAACCTCTTAATTCGCGCTCTCCGCAGTGATAAATCGCTGGATTTTTAGACAGTGCCGGGGCTGGCATAAAGAGAAGCATTCAGCAGAGGTAATGTGGTGGAGGATTCCTTTTTAGTACAGAAGGTATGACTTTTTCTTGAAATCCCACCATTATTCGGCTTTTTATTGAATACTGAATATTTTTAGGGAATTCTATTTATACACCTAACAAACATAGCGATTGCCATGACAGAAAAAATATTGGTTTTAGGAGCTGGCGCCGCGGGGTCAGTAGTGACGAACAAGGTGGCGAGAGCGTTCAGACAGGAAATCGCAAAGGATGAGGTGGAGATAACAATAATGGACAAGAACGATATGAACGTCAACCAGGGGGGGTTCACCTTCCTTCCTTTTGGTCTGTACACGCCGGAAGACATAAAGCGACCGCGAAAAAAGGTGATTAGCCCGCGGGTAAAAACGGCATTTGGAGAAGATGGAGAGGTGGAAAAGGTTGATTTGGGAAACAGAGAAGTAACGGCAAAGAGTGGCAAGAAATACCCATACGACTATCTCGTGATTGCAACCGGATGCAGTGCGGACGTGGAAAGTGTTCCAGGTCTTTCAAGCGATTTCAATACGTTCTACACGACGATAGAAGACGCCCTTAAACTTGGTGAGTCGCTGAAATCTTTTAATAAGGGGCACCTAGTCATCATGACGCCGAAAATGCCCATTCCCTGCCCGGGAGCCCCGGGTAAGTTCACTGTGCTCCTGGACTCTTACTTGAGATACGTCAGGGGCGAAGAAGTGCGAAAGGACATAGAAATCAGCCTCTTGTGGCCCACAGGACTGTTGGGACCACAGGCATACGACGACGTAGCGACTCCAGTGCTCGAAAAGCAGAACATCAACGTTGTAAAGAACTTCGGGCTTTCAGAGGTAGACGAGGGAAAGAAGGAAGTCGTAGCGGCGAACGGGGAACGGACAAAATATGACCTTTTAATTACCATACCGCCGCACAAATGCACACAGGCATTAGTGAATTCCGGGATAACCGACGAGAAGGGCTGGATACCGATAAATAAGAACACGCTGCAGTATCAAGGAGCTGGGGGGAGTTACGATGAAGTTTATGCCCTTGGCGATGCTGGTCCGGCGGAGATTATCAAGACGGGCATAGGCACACACTACCAGGCTGCGATAGCGGGTCAGAACGTGATAAATGACATTCGTGGGAATGGCGAGGGCGCAAAAGTGTCATACATGGGAGAAATGGGCTGCCCGTTTGTGGGTGCAGCGTACACAGAGTCTACAAGAGGAGAAGCATACATCCCGACGTGGAGTTATGGTAGGCCGCTCGAACCGTTCAAGGCAATTAGACTCGGCTGGTTCCTCTATCGGATGTATTACTACATCTACTGGGATGCCGGGCTTAAGGCACTTATGTAATTTATAAGGAGAAAAGGGAGAAATGGGAGAAGAAAAGATGGAAAAGGAAAAAGAGGCAATCACACTTGATTTAGACCCTTCCGACTACGGTGCGCTGGTAGAAGTACTAACCGTGGTCAGGTTTCTGCGGGATTATATGAATGACCAGATGTTGCATGACATATCAGAGATTATGTGCGTCCTGTTCAAGCTGACGGATGCAATGGCGGGCTCTGGTTTGATTGACATTATGGGAAGAGGGCTACAAGACCCCGAGCTGGATAAGGCATTGCTGAATCCACCGGAACTCGGTACCTGGGGACTTATCGGAGCGATGAAAGACGAGGAAGTGCGAAAAGGAATGGGAATAATGATGGCACTGCTTAAAGCAATCGGGAAGGCTTCTACTGCGTGATTGAAAAAAAGGAGGTGATAAAAATGGAACTGAAACCAATCGGAATAATACACACGCCGTATAAGACGATGGAAAGTGTGCCGTATCATGGAGGATTAGCTAAGGAAATCTCTGAATTGGAGTTTTTCAAGGAATACGAAGACGGATTGAAGGACATAGAACAAACCTCTCATCTTATAGTTCTTTACTGGCTCGATAAAGCAGACAGAAACGTATTGCAAGAACATAATCCCCACGACGCAGAGATTTATGGAATATTTGTAACAAGGACTCAGAACAGACCAAATCCAATTGGAGTCACAATGGCTGAATTGGTCAAAAGAAGAGAGAATATCCTGAAGGTTAAGGGAATCGACGCACTTGATGGAACATCATTGCTTGACATAAAGCCTTACTTCTCTGGAATCGATGCGATCCAAGACGCGAGGATAGAATGGTTTGAAAAGGCAATACGAGAAAGTGAGAAGTAAGAATTAGGGGGAATATAAGCAGTACAGAAAGCAGGAGAAAACATCATGAAGAAACTACCAGAAGTGAACCATAGCTTTGAGGGGCTGTACAGAATGCTCATTGGGCCAATCCGATCGAAGCTGCTGTTGACTGGTATCGAGCTGAAGGTGTTCAATCAGTTGTCCGAACCCAGCTCAGCCGACGCTGTGGCAAAGGCCATCGGCGCCCATCCGGTGAACACAAGGTTGTTCTTAGACGGTTTGGCAGCGAGCGACTTAGTGGTGAAGGGAGAAGGTCAGTACCAGAACATGCCCGTCACGCAGGCATTTCTGGTGGATGGCAGTCCAACGTTCTTAGGACAGATGTACGCATTCCAGTCGCAGATGTGGTCTGCCACCCTTAACGGCCTGTCCAAGCTTGTCAAAGAAGGACCTCCTCCGCCATCACCAGAAATGGATATGGGCTCCGAGGAAATGTGGGCACAGTTTACCGTCTCCTTGGCAAACTACGAGCGGGCTGGCGTGGCACAGCAGGCGGTGGAACTTGTCTCGGAACTGCCCGAGTTCCTGTCGTTTCGGAAGATGCTTGACCTCGGTGGCGGTCCGGGGCTCGTCGGAATTGCCATCGTGGCATCACATCCAGACATGAAAGGCGTCATCTTCGACCGCCCGGCAATAATCAAGGTGGCTGAGACCTTCATCAAGGAGTACGGGATGGAAGAGCGGATGGATGTACTGGCTGGGGATTATAACGGTGATTCCATCGGCGATGGGTACGACTTAATCTGGGCGAGCAACACGCTTAACTTTGCCAGACACAATCTGGACTCGCTTATGAAGAATATTTACGATGCGCTCAACCCGGGCGGCGTGTTCATCAGTTTTTGCGAGGGCATGACACACGAGCGGACGAAGACGGACTTCGTTGTTTTGTCCATGATATCCATTGCGCTGATGGGTCAGGACATGTGCTTTGACCAGGGCGAAATCGCCGATTCCATGCTTCGCGTCGGGTTCAAGTCCGTCCGCAGCCGCACGCTGGATGCACCGTGGGGCACGGCAGACCTTGACATCGGGAGGAAGGCGTAAAGATGCGAGATTCAAACAAAGCTAAAAGAAAGGAGGAAAAAACAAAATGGAAAAAGAAAAAATGAAACCAGTTGGAGAAGCGGGGATAATTACGGAATTACCAGAATCCAACGTTCCTGCGGACATCTTCTGGGACTTAATATATGCTGCTGGAAAGCCCCAGGTGTTGAAATATGGCGTTGACTTCAAGGTATTCAATCACCTCTCTCTGCCGATTTCGGCAGAAGAGGTTGCCAGGATGCTTGGTACAAAGCCTGAGCCGACATCCCGGCTGCTCGATATACTCGTTATCATCGGGGTAATCACAAAGGATGGTGACAGGTACGTGAATACCCCGCTTGCGGAGGAATACCTTGTGGAAGGAAAGCCGACCTATATGGGGGATTTCTACGCAATGGCAATAGAGATGTATGTCGAAGGAATGGTTGCAAAGATACCCCAGGCACTGAAGTCGGGCATTCAAGAAATAGATGTGAGTCAGGCATATCCGGACGATTTTTGGGGACGCATGACTGACATGGCTGGAAGAGCCCAGCGGGCGATGTGGTCTTACAAAGCCACACCACTGGTCACAGAGATGCCGGAGTTCCCGCATTTCAGGCGGATGCTCGATCTTGGCGGTAGCGCGGGCATATTCACCGTGGCACTGGTCT
>JAUWNY010000172.1 GCA_030612405.1 Candidatus Methanophagales archaeon
AAAGCGAGGAAATTAGTGCCAATCCTTACTCTATTTTTATTTTTTCTCCCGCTATTTTTCCTTTCTCCGGCGTTAGTGGCAGCGCAGGAGGGGGTTGTGGAGAAGAGAGTGGAGATAAGATGCGATTTCCCGGCTCAGATGATAGAAGCAGGAGATACCGCTATTTTTGAGATGCTGCTCGTAAATCATGGTAAAACTGCCACTTACAACTTGCGATGGTGGGCATACCGGGAAGCGAAGAATTGGGACATAAAATTTGAGGACGGCGAGAAGGAAGTGTATAAGGTATTGCTTCCCGCAGGCAGCATCCCCAAGACAGTAACACTCGCCGTAGAGACACCGGGGGATGCAAAGGTTGGAGAATCTCCGATACACGTGTATATTGGTGACGGGCGCATTACGCTTTACGTTAAAATAACGGAAACGCATAAAGGAGAGAAGGGGACGCTTGCTTTGACTGTTACGGACAAAGACGGGGACAGCATCAAAGGTGCTACGGTTAATGTTTATAATAAGAATAAATTTGTGGATTATGCAAAGACAACCGTAGAAGGGAAGATAGAACTGGAGTTAGAAAAAGGAGAATATACTGCTGAGATAGTAAAGGAAGGGTATCATGCAAAGGAGACAGAGGATTTTAAGATAAGGATAGGTGGAACGACAGACATTGGCATCATTTCATTGGAACAAAAAGAGTATTATGCGGAAGTTTCGAGCAAATCGCCTTCTAAGACCGCGATGGTTGGAGAAAATCCCTTGTACCAAATAAAGATAAAAAATAGTGGTAAGGCGGACGATACGTATGGATTAGACATTGACGGATTACCCGATGATTGGTATTGCAGGTATAAGGAGACGGAGGAGGGAAAAGAAGACATTTCTGAGCTCTTCGTCGGTTCAGGAGAAGAGAAAACGTTGTATCTGGAGTTTGTTCCCCCGTACGATGTGGAGATAGTGGAATATAACTTTACAAGCTTAGTTCAATCTTCTACGGGGCAGTATGAGCTTGAGCTTACGTTAAAAGTCAGGGGGAGCTATAAAATGAGGTTGTATTCCCGCAGGCTTAGCTATGAGGTGAAAAGGGGTGAGAGGGCTTCTATTGAGCTAACCGCTTCAAATGCCGGTAAGGGCGGTACGATAACGAATATAAAACCAGAGATAAGCGCTCCAGAGGGCTGGACTGCGACGATAAATCCAAAAGAGGTGACGAGTTTGAAACCTGGTGAGAGCGAGACTTTTACGATGAAAATAACGCCTCCCGGCGATATTACGCCCAGCGATTACAAGGTGACGGTGAAGATTAAAAGCGACCAACTGGAGGAGGAAGAGGATTTTAGAATAATTGTCGAGGAATCGTCTAATGTAGCCCTCTATGGCGTGGGGATCATCGTTATAGTGATACTGGCTTTGGCTTTCATGTTCAGGAAGTACGGGAGGAGGTGAAAGAAATAATATGAAAAGCAAAGTTATTATCATATTCGCAGTATTGGGCGTAATAGGATTGGTGATAGCACTTGCATTCGTTGGATCGGTGACATACTTAAAGCTATCCTCGGAGGCATGGAAAGAATTGCCGTATTGGGAGCTAACTGATGAAGAAAGACAGACTGCGATTGAAATCGCAATGCAGAATGAAACGGTGAAGCAATACTTAGACCAGGGGTACAATAGAAGCGGGCATAGCCCTGACTGCATTTATAGAAACGACGAAACGGGGATAACGGTTGGCGAGGTATTACTTGCAAAGGCGGGTTTTGGAGGGAGGTGGTATTCGCACCATTACATTTTCATCTATGTAAACTTAAATACGGGGGAGGTCACAGGAATAAATGAAGGCTTGAAAGACTTCAGATTAACAGAAGAGCAAGCCAAGAAGGCTAAGTACATCGCACTTTCAGACCCTGAAGTGAAGAAGATACTAAATGGGAAGGATTATGAGATAGAGGTAGGCCGCCCATTGGTAAAGATGAGCTCGTATGAAATTCCGATAGCGGAAGGGTTTAGCGTAATGGGTAGCACTGAGGAATTGATAGGTGCATCAGTAAAATTCAAGTTTACAGATGGAACAATACTCCCCGTGCACGTAAGCCGGGAGCAAGAGGAAGTCATAAGAATAAGCCCCTGACAAAAGTTAAATAACGTTTTATCTTTTTTATATTTATTAAGTAGGTAAAAGGCATGAAAATAGAAGGAAAGACTGCACTTGCCATGGTTTTGTTTGTAGTATCCGTGTTCATGGTCATGTCAAAGTTCATGCTTCCTACGACCTTTCAAGTGTTTATCGAAGGGCAGTCAAGCTTTATAAGGGAGATACCAAATGTGTATTCTGTCCTGGATTGTATAATAATTGCAATTTTTTCTTTCCTGCTCGGCGTCAGCGCTTTTTATCTGTTTATCACATATTCAGTGATGCCCGAAAAGGAGATGAGTGAGCATGAAGTGGAGCCAGGTGAAGCAGGTTTGGAATCGGCGTTACAGGTGCAGGATGCTGATACACAAGTTCCCGAAACGAGCAAGGCAGCTCCCGAAGATGACAGAGCAGGGCTTCTGAAGATATTGAAGGGCAACGAGAAGAAAGTGATAGAAGCATTAATGGAATACGGAGAGATGAACCAGGCGGACCTGTCAGCTCGAACAGGAATACCAAAATCCACGCTTTCGAGAATATTGCAGGACCTGGAAGACCGCAGTTTGGTATTTCGTTACGATTACGGGATGAGCAAGATGGTGAAGCTTAAATAAATCTGCGTAAATCAGTGTAAATCCGTGTCTTAAATAAAAGGAAGTTGTACTTTATATACAACGAGAAATGAAATCGCACAATCGCAGTTCGGAGCTTGGCAGCATTGGGGGAGCCTATGCAGCTATTTTTGAAGATGCGTATAAAAGAAACTTAGAGGGACGCGGGCCGGATACGCTTTATAAGCCAATAATTGACCTGTTGGGAAGAGGAGGGAAAAGATTAAGACCTTCCTTATGCCTCATGGCTTGCGAGTTAGTGGGCGGAGAGATAAAAAAGGCGCTGCCAACTGCGATATGTATAGAATTCTTCCATAATTTCTCTTTAGCCCATGATGACATAGAGGACGATAGCAAGCTGAGACGTGGAGAACCGGCTTTGCACGTAAAATATGGAGTTCCTATCGCGGTGAACGCAGGAGATGGGCTATATGCGTTGAGTTACGAAGCGTTGAAATCGAACAGGAACTTACTTGGTTTAGAGCGAGCGTGGGAGATATTTGAAGAGATTGCAGAGCTTTGTGTTGTGCTTTCAGAGGGGCAAGCGATGGACCTCGAGTTTAAGGAGAGGAAGGAAATGGGTGAATTAGAAGTAATAGAGACACTGAGGAAGAAGACCGCGAAACTGTTCGGGGTTTCCGCTAAATGCGGCGCTATTGCAGGTGGGGCATCGCATGAGACAGCGGAGGATTTAAGCAGTGCCTGGGAGGACATCGGAATTGCATTTCAGATACGAGACGACATTCTCAACGTGTTAGGGGAAGAGAAGAAATATGGGAAGAGGATAGGAGAGGATATTGCAGAAGGAAAACCCACTTTGCTCCTTGTTAATTGTTTGGAGCACTGTGAAGCGCGTGAAAAAGAAAATATTTACGAATGTTTTCACAATTACGATAAAGCAAAAATAGAAGCGGTCGTAGATTTATTCAGGAAGTATGGTTCAATAGAATATTCAGAGGAAATAGCGATGCGATACCTGCGTAGTGGAACAGATAAAATAAGAAAGATAAATATAAAAGGAAAAGGAGAAATAGAAGGTAAAAGTAGAGAAGAGATAAAAGAGAAGATGGTGGCTCTGGCGGAATATTTCGTGGAGAGAGAAAGGTAAAAAGAAGAATACTTTTTGATAATCGGACGCAGATGAACGCAGATAATCAGGATTTTAAACTTAATTTTGGCACTAAACCGGAAGTTAAACGCAAGGCATTTGATAATTTGAAGAAATAGTTTTCTGCGTAAATCTGCGTCCTAAATAGGTAGGGGTTATACTTTATATACAAAGAGAAAGATAATAAAATAGATGGAGAGGAACAAGGATAAGAGATTCGGAAGAGGTGCAAATACCTGCAGGCGATGTGGCAGGAAACGGGGATTGGTACGTAAATACGGGATTTATCTGTGCAGGCAGTGCTTCAGAGAGATAGC
>JAUWNY010000182.1 GCA_030612405.1 Candidatus Methanophagales archaeon
GATTAAGGTGATTAAGCGGCGTTGTTATGGAATTCTAAACGTTAAACATCTGTTTCAGCGCATACACCTTGATCTTGAGGGTTATTCTTTATTTGCTTGATTTATCAAGGGGATATGTTCAACGCAAATTACCAAAGAGCCTTTTTCTATTGCTGAGTCTATGGTCAAAAAAGGACTTCAAAAAAACTCCAATTAAACCACCTATTCCCATCGCTCCTAGGAGCGTAATGATCTGATTTATATCCCTATTTTTAGGTAAAATTTAAATTTATTTCATATAACTTTGGGGATATCCGACGTTAATGTCGTATATCCACCCAATTCGGTATTATATCCGGAACTTACTTCTGATATACCACCCTTTAGCAGACTGTCAATCCTCATCTCCTTCAACCCCCCTATACGAACTCTTCATTATTAAATCTAATGGGCTTTTTATCTTACCCATTTGCTTATTGCTTACTTGAGTTTCGGAGTATAAAAGCTTTACGAACTTAACACTTACATACCCTCACAAAATTACTCAAAACCTGCAACCCCTTCTTCGATGACTTCTCAGGATGAAACTGAACGCCATACACGTTGTCCTTATTCACCACCGCGGCTAACTGCACCCCGTATTCTACCGACGCTACCGTAGCGTCCTCATCTCTCGGCACGCAATAATAAGAATGCACGAAATAGAAATAATCTGCATCCGTAATCCCATTCAGCAGCTCTGAATGTCTGTGCAGATGTAAATTGTTCCAGCCCATGTGTGGCACTCGCACGTTTGCAGGTAAACGAACTACTTTTCCTGGTATCAACCCCAACCCTTTTTCCTTGCCCTCTTCACTCGCTTCAAACAAAACCTGCATCCCAATGCAGATCCAGAGTACCGGTACGCCGGATTCTACAACCTCGATTAACACCTCAGAAAAAGGCTCTAAGTTTCGTATGCAGTCATCAAATGCACCCACGCCTGGAACAATAACGCCTTCTGCGGTTCTTATACCTGGAATATTATCCGCAGTAATCAGCATCGGATTATCATACACCTTTTTCATCCCGTTGTATATGCTGAACAGATTCCCCATCCCGTAGTCTATTATTGCGATCATAAACCTTTCTTTAATAAAGAAAGCTTTACCAAAGAAATATGTTTTTCTTTTTAGAAAAAAGAAAAAATGTCTTGTAAAATCGCGTGGTTTTTTTTCTTTCCTATCCTATCGTTGCAAGTTCGTCAAAGAAAATCTGCTCCGTATCCCACGGGCCTGGACTTGCCTCGGGGTGATATTGCACGCATTTTATGCCCAAATAAGAGTTCTCGAAGCCTTCCACCGTGTGGTCATTCGCATTTATCTGCGTTAGTTCCGCTATACCGTCCATCGAGTCTTTATCAACTGCAAAACCATGATTCTGTGCCGTTATGTACACACGCCCGCTTTTGATGTCCTTCACGGGCTGGTTCGCACCCCGATGTCCGAATTTTAGTTTATACGTGTCGCAACCAAGCGCAAGCGCTATTATCTGTAAGCCAAGACAAATACCGAAAATAGGTATCTCACCTGCGAAATTTTTTACCACACTCATCGCATTTTTTCCTCTCTTTGGGTCACCAGGTCCGTTTGAAAGCAGCAAAGCATCAGGTTCCGAACCTCTTATCTCGGATTCCTCGGTGTTTGCCGGGAACACAAAAATGTCCAAATCCCTTTTTGCTAAGTTCTTCAGTATGTTCCTCTTCACACCCAGATCAAGTACTGCTATCCTTTTTCCCTTCCCTTTTATCCTGTAATATTTCTCGCACGTAACCTGCTCTATCAAATCAAGCTCCGAGATATCGGGTTGAGTCCTTGCGAGTTCTAAAGCATTCGCTTTTTCATCTTCACTGCAACCCTCTACCACTTTCAAGCACGCTTTCATCGTGCCGTATTGTCTCGTCTTTATCGTCAGCATCCTCGTATCAATTTCGCATATTCCTGGCACTCCTTCTTCTCTCAAAAATTGCTCTATACTTCGCTTAATTTTATAATGCGAAGGGAAATCGCATTTCTCCCTTACCACGTAACCTTCTACTTTTATCCCTTCCGATTGGAATTTAGCACCGCTCACACCGTAGTTCCCGATGAGCGGGTAAGTGGGCATTAATATCTGTCCCTTATACGAAGGGTCGGTCAGAGCTTCTTCGTAACCCGTAAACGGGGTTGCAAACACGAGTTCGCCTAATGCGGTGCCTTCTGCGCCCCACCCTTCTCCTTCTACTACGGTTCCATCTTCAAGTGCGAGAATTGCTTTCATCTTCTGTCTCCTGTTGTCATGTCCACTTCTTTCCGACTACAAAGATTTTATCAAAAAGATACCCCCTAAACAATAAAAAACCACGAGATTTTTTTCTCGTGGTATATAAAGTATAAACTTTCACCTACCTATTTAGGACGCAGATTTACGCAGATTTACGCAGAAAACTATTTCCTCAAATTATCAAATGCCTTACGTTTAACTTCCGGTTTAGTGCCAAAATTAAGTTCTATCATCATTGTATTCTCATAATCTCCTCCGTCAATTCCTTATATTTAAAATCCTGATTATCCGCGTTCATCTGCGTCCGATTATCAAAAATTATTCTTTCTTGTGGAAATCTGTGCAATCTGTGGTTCCAAAGATATTTATAAAGTATAAATTAGATTATTATAATCATGATTACAAAATTTGTTAATCGCAAAGACGAGCTAAGATTTCTGGAAAGGAAGTACGAGGATAAGCGTGCTCAACTTATAATCCTATATGGCAGGCGTCGAGTTGGGAAAACGGAACTGGTGAAGAATTTTTTCCGAGGGAAAGAGCACGTCTATTTCCTTTCATCGAAAATCTGCATTAACGAACAATTAGGGCAATTCATAACGAGCGTTTCTGAAGCGCTTGAGGATGAGACCGTCATGGACCTGAAACCGAACTTTGA
>JAUWNY010000136.1 GCA_030612405.1 Candidatus Methanophagales archaeon
CGGTGTTTTTTTCTGATACGCTGGATGCGGCGTTGGAGAAGGCGGTCAGCGATTCAGAAGAAGGTTCTGTGATTATCTCTAACGTGAAGACGTGGCGGTGATTATAGTCATTCCGAGAATTATTAACCACCAGATTACACAACACTTTTTCTTTTTTACAAAAAGAAAACCTGTGCTAAAAGAAAAACAAATAATTTTTTCTTTCTTAGCACAGGTTCTTTCTTTGGAAAAGAAAGAAAGTGTTGTGTTAATCTCGTGAAATCTCGTGGTTCATTATTTGCAATTTGTTACTGGAATGACGATAGTTACTCAGTCAGGTATTATCCTATCTGCCGATAGAAACAAGTTTTATGTCAAAGACCAACGTTTTTCCTGCGAGTTCATGATTGAAATCAATTACAACGTCTGTATCTGTGACATTAGTTATCGTGGCTGTCTGCCCCTGCGAAGTGCTGACCTTTTTTCCCACCACGGGCGTAATACCCGCACGTGTCAATTCTGCGACAGGAATGGTTTCGACCATGTCCTCACGGTGTACGCCGTATGCATCTTCGGGCGAGATGATTAAGGTCTTAGTTTCACCTACCGCCATACCCACAACACCGCTGTCAAATCCTTTGATCATCTGACCTGCAGCGACCGTAAATCCAAGCGGCTGGTAATCCCGTTCCGGGTTGTATATCCCGGCTTCAATTGCATCGTCTTTTATGCTCGTATCAAAAACAGTGCCGTCTTCCAGTTTTCCTGTGTAGTCTACCCGAACATAATCGCTTTCTTTAACTACTTTTACTTTTACCGAACTATCCGTACTTAGGCATCCACTCAATAGAACTACAACGACACCAACAAGCAACAAAAACAATGGTTTCATCTTCATCTGCGTCTATAATTTATTTTCTTGTCATTTTCCATTCATGAATTTTTGTGTGTGCCTTGGATTCAATAAGCCAGAGGTCGCGGAGCTGGTCAGGCGTAATGAAACTGATAGCCGTGCCTTGTTTTCCCACGCGAGCCGTCCTACCGATACGATGTACGTAATTCAGAGGTTCCTCGGGTATGTCATAGTTGAAGACGTGGCTGATGTCAGGAATATCAATGCCACGAGCTACGACATCCGTGCAGATGAGATACGTTACTTTACCCTGACGAAATTTCCCTATTGCTTGCTCGCGTGCTGCCTGGCTGAGGTCGCCGTGGATTCGAGCGACAGAAAACTTACGGTGCCTGAGAATATCGTAGAACATCTCAACCCATCTCTTTGTTTTGCAGAATACGAGCGCTTTTGACGGTTGCTCCTGTTTGACAACCTTGAAGAAGGTATCCATCTTTTTCTTACGGTCCACTTTGACAAAGTACTGCTGGACGTCTTCGACGGTTAATTCGTCTTCATCTCGGCTGGCAGAGAGGAATTCCGGGTCGAGCATATACTTCCCAGCCAGCAAACGAACCTCTTTGGGCATGGTAGCCGAGAACAGCATTGTCTGCCGATTCTTTGGCGTGTTTTCTAATATCTGCTCCATATCCTTGACGAATCCCATGTCAAGCATGCGGTCGGCTTCATCGAGCACGACCGTTTCTGTTTTGTTGAGCCTGAGCGTTCCCCTATCCATGTGGTCAATTATACGGCCCGGCGTGCCCACGGCGATATGAACGCCTCTCTGAAGCCGGTCTATCTGTGCGTTGATGGATGCACCGCCGTATATCAAAGCCACGCGGATGCGCCGACCACCTACTTTCTCAAACTCCGCGGCAACCTGAATAGCGAGCTCGCGCGTCGGCGTCAAGACGAGTGCCTGAACAAAAGAAGCGTCTGCCCGTATCTTTTCGGTTATTGGTATGGCAAATGCGAGGGTCTTGCCCGTACCGGTCTTTGCCTGCCCGATTATGTCCCTCCCCTTAAGTGCTAAGGGTATAGCCATCTCCTGGATGGGCAGCATCTCTTCGAAACCCAGTGAGCGTATGTTCTGCAGTATGTCCGTCCGAATGTTGAGTGCGTTAAATTTTGTCATTGTACGTTATAGATACTACATGAGAATAGAAACATATAAAAGGCAAAATCAGTTGTAGTCATTCCGAAAATTATTAACCACAAGAAAAAATAAATTATAGACACAGATTAACACAGATTAACGCAGATTAACGCAGATAGACGGCAAAAATCAACAATGTCAAACTCAAATAAATCCGTGTAAATCTGCGTCTTAAATAGAGGCGAGTTATACTTTATGTACAATATAAAAAACTTTTTTATTGCTAAAGAACCCCTCTTTAATAAACGAGGCAAAAAATAGGACAACAAGAGCATGAGCGAAGAAATGGAAACAGAAAGGATACTGCATCCGAGACCGAGTGCGATTGTAGCTGCTCTTTATACACTTCGCGATCTGGATGTGGACGTTGCAGTTATGCACGGACCCGCAGGGTGTAGTTTCAAGCACAGCCGACTGCTTGAAGAGGATGGAATGCATGTGTTAACCACCGGGATGAACGAAAGCAACTTCGTGTTCGGCGGCTATGATTTGCTCGTGGACGTACTGAGAAAGGCAGAAGAGATGTTTCAGCCTGAACTGATGGGTGTGGTCGGCACCTGCGCGAGTATGATAATAGGCGAAAATATACAACAGGCAGTCGAGGAGAGCGGAGTAAAAGCAAAATGTAATGTGATAGCGGTGGACATGCATGCGGGATACCGTGACAACACGGTGGGTGTTATTCTGACATTAGAATCCGCATATAAAGCGGGAATAATTAGTGGCAATGAGTTTAAACGGCAGAAGAGAATGCTTGAAGCGGCAACGAGGCTGGAAAAGGAAGTAGGAGCAGCCTGCAGAAGTTACATCCCACCGTCTAAAGGTGATTCAAAAATAGACGTTGCAAACCGGCTGCTTGAACTTATTGACGCGGGTAAGAAAGGAGTATGCGTTTTAGATGCGAAAAAAGAGACGGTTTTTATGTTTGCCGATATTTTGAGGGCGGTGAACAAAGTCGCCGCAGCGCATTCGCAAATCGTCAATATCGCCAACCTCGATAAAGAAGTAGGATTGAAAAAGATTCGTGGATATTCCGAGATGATTCTGAACGAATTAGACGCAGAAGGCATCAAAATAGACCACATAATCGGGGGTTTGGACGAATATGCTGTGGCAGGCGAGAAGGCTGCCGGTTTGATTGACGATTTTTACGCGGATTATGATTTTGCCGTTTTGCTGGGTATTGCGCATGGCGTGCCTCTGAAAAGATACGGTATAAAAGCCGAGATATTCTCGGTTACTAACGGTCCGAGAACAATCGAGCCGTTAAAATGGCTCGGACACGACCACGCAGTACTTGAAATTGACCTTCATCCGAAGACGATGGGTGCTACGGGCATTATCGCATCGGAATTCGGCGATACGCTGTTGAAGCTAAAAGCGGCAAGAAAATAAATTATTGACACAGATTAACGCTTGTGGGCTCTGCCCACATGCCCGCAAGCCCTGAAAGGGCTTAATTAACACAGATGGACGATAAGAATCAGCAATGTTAAACGCAAATAAGTCCGTACCGTGTAAATCCGTGTCTCAAATAGAAGGAAGTTATATTTTATATACAACAGGAAGGAAAATAAACATAACAATGGATAATGAGGACACTGCCTTCTTTCATTCGTGGTTTCGGAATTATGTAAGGGGTTTTTACTCCGACAATCCAAAAACGCAGAGGAATATCCGGCTTAAAGAAGAGCACACGTTACGTGTTTGTACAGAGATTATTCGGTTAGGCAAAGCGTTGAAGCCCAATACGAAATCACTTCAGCTGGAGCTGGCGGAGACCATCGCATTATTTCACGATATAGGTCGCTTTGAACAGTTCAAAACCTATGGCACTTTTGATGACCGGGTGTCGGAAAACCACGCAACTCTCGGGTTGAAGGTTTTAAAAGCGACTGACATATTAAACCGCCTCACAGAAACGGAACGAACCATCGTTTATAAAGCCATAAAATATCACAACGTACGTAAACTCCCCGACTATGCAGATGAAAATGAAAACCCCGACTGGTTACTGTATTCAAAATTATTACGTGATGCAGACAAATTAGATATATGGCGTGTTGTGACCGATTATTATACTGAACGTCCCAGGCACCGTAACACGGCATTGGAACTTGAACTTCCCGATACGCCGGAATATTCACGCTGCTTTATTGATGACATCCTCGACAACAGGGTCTCAAATTCTCGTGAGTTGAAGACGTTTAATGACATGAAACTGCTGCAACTGGGCTGGATATTTGACATTAATTTCGCGCCGACGTTCCGTTATATTCGACAAAGGCGGATTATTGAGAAAATCATCGCCGCCCTGCCCGATACCGATGACATACGAAAAATTCGGAAACATTTGAATGATTATCTTGAGGAAAAAAAGCTTTAAAAAGGACATATTTTTTCTTTTATTAACAAGAAAACAAATTATTGCGTGATAAATTATAAAACATGAACACAGCGATTTATTTGGTTAAAGCAATAATCCTCATTACCGCAGGCGTGATAATTGCGAATGTCGTGCTTGAAAGCAACTTGATGAGGAAACTATCACCACTAATAAGACCTTTTTGTCGTGCATCCAACCTTCCAAAAGAATGTGTATTTTCTCTTTTCGCTTCCTTTTTTAATCCCACTGCCGGGAAATCCACTCTGGCAGGTTTCTACCATGAGGGAAAAATCGGCGATAAGGAAACGATACTCACGGTGGTGATGTGCACTTTTCCTATTGTCATAGGCGAATCACTGCTCAGGGTGCAGGCGCCTATCGCACTCGTGCTTTTAGGTCCCTTCATTGGTGGCATTTACATCTGTCTTAATCTTTTCTCATCGTTTCTTCAGACCTTTGCTGCTTTCCTTTATTCCAAATCTCGCTTTCCTCCCCAAAAGGACGTTGAAGAGGAGATTAACGTTGACATTAACAGGACATCGCAAAATCAAAATCAAAAACTGAAAACGGCATTAAAAAAATCGTTTACCACGCTAAAAAAGATAATACCAATAATGATGGTGGCGTTTTTAATCGTGGATTTGCTTTCCCGGTTCGGGCTTATGCACACAATCAGTTTATTTTTTGACCCTGTTTTGAGGCTGTTAGATTTACCAGGTGCGTGTATAACAGCGTTAATAGCAGATTTGGCTCATTTCTCCGCGGGCTATGCTATTGTTGCAGCTCTGCTGACTAAAGGCGTGATAACCGCGAAACAGGCTATCTTGACCCTGTTAATCGGTAGCATGTTGATTATATCTGTGGCATATCTGAAATACACTCTTTCTACAAATATCTCGCTGTTTGGAAAACTGGGAGTGAAAATAACTGTTATAAATTACATGAGTAGTATGACCTCAAAACTTCTCATGATTCTTTTGGTTTTGATGTTGATGTGAAACTTTTTCTTTTTACAAAAGAAAACCTTTACTAAAAGAAAACTTTTTTCTTTGGTAAAGCTTTCTTTTTCAAAGAAAGGTTTATGAACGAACGTTCAAGGATCCATGCCGAAGAGGTGTACGTGCTAAAGATAGGTGGCAGTGTATTAACTGAGAAAGGCAAGGAGAGAACTGCACGAAAGGATGCGATAAAACGAATATCGAAGGAAATCGCTCTCGCCACGCTTCATACAGCCAGAAAAAAACTTATTCTGGTGCACGGTGCTGGGTCTTATGGGCATCCTCAAGCAAAGGTATATCAGGAAAGCGGAGAAGTTGAAGACGCTTTGGTCACGCACGAATCCGCGAAAGAGCTGAACAGGCTGGTAGTATCATCTCTGATGGAACTTGGGCTGAAAGCAATGCCCATACATCCTCTAAGCGGGGTTGTGTCTAAAGGAGGGAGAATAAAGTATAAAATAAAGGAGCAAATAGAATTAGCATTAGAAGCGGGGATAGTGCCGGTTTTGCATGGCGACGTCATCATGGATGAGAAAGAAGGTTTTCGTATATTAAGCGGCGACCAGCTGGTGGTGTATGCCGCGAAAGAGTTCAAAGCGAGCAGGGTTGGCGTAGGTACGGATGTAGATGGTGTTTTGGATGATGAAGGAGAAGTGATAAGAAAAATAACGCCGGTGGATGTGGACAAAATGAGCATAAAAGGGTCTGAGCATGTGGATGTGACCGGTGGGATGAAAGAGAAGGTTCATCTGTTAGCAAAGCTCGCATCCGAGAATAACATCCCTTCTGTCCTTTTTAACGCATCAAGGGAATCGAACGTTTATAAATTCTTGACCGACGATGAGAACCTGTTCGGCACGGTGATAAGTGCGTAGCAGTTGTTGGGTTTTAATAACCACAGATTACTGCAACTGTACAATTACGAAACTTTTATATACCTATTTCATGTAGTATTTTAACAACCGAAAAAATGATGTTTATGATACTTGCGTTTATCGCGGGATTGGTATATGGCTACGTGAAACCCGGGAAGGAAAAGCGCTGGGAACTGCTCAAAAAGGGTATTGTGTACGGTGTTATTCTTGGAATACTTTTTGGGTTTTTCGGGTTTTTGCTGGGTGGCCCGCTCCTCTTTGCGGCGGGTGCAATCGGAATGTTTATAAATGTGGTATTCCTTGTGATTGTGTTCATAGCGGGCACGTTCATTGGCGATCTATTAGAAGTTGCAATAAAACAATGAGCCAAGAAAAGACAATTAAAAGCGAGCAAATATACGCGGGTAAAATAGTTAATCTTCGAGTTGATACCGTTTCATTGCCGGATGGAAGAACAAAAAAGCGTGAGATTGTCG